>NZ_JBSFGS010000003.1:0-494937 GCF_053596675.1 Kitasatospora sp. NPDC001664 | reverse complement strand
CCACACCCCCCCCGTGCCGCGGCGCCCCGGCCCCCCGCCCCCCGGGCCGGCGCCGGCCGGCCGGTGGCCCACCGCCGGCCCCCGCCGCCCCCCCCCCGGCCGTCCGGGTTCAGCCGCGTCGGGGTGGGCGGTCGCCGTACTCGGTGGCCCAGCGGTCGGCGGGGAGGAGGAGGTCGGCGGTCTCGACCGGGCGGCCGGTGACGGCGTCGTGGTGGGTGCGTTCGATGGCGAGGGCCGGGGTGCCCGGGGTGGTGGTGAGGGTCTGGGCCTCGGCGCGGGTGAGGACGCGGGCGGTGACGCGCTCGACCGGCGGGCCGGCCTCGATGCCGATGGCGGCCATCCGGGCGACGACGCCGATGCCGCCGTAGGGGCCGGCTTCGGGGAGGACGACCAGGGTGCCGCCGGTGACGGCCATCGGCTCCCAGCTCTCCATCAGGTAGGAGGGGGCGCCGTCGAGCAGGTGGACGTACTTGGTGTGCATGACCGGGTCGCCGGCCTCGATCTCCAGGCGGGCCGCGACTGTCTCGGTGGCCCGGGCGGTGGCGGATTCGGAGCGCCAGGAGCCGGTGACGCCGTCGCCCTGACGGCGGATCAGCAGGGCGGGTGCGTCCTGCGAGCTGACGAAGTAGCCGCGCCCGTGGTGCGCGACCACCAGCCCCTCCTGCTCCAGCAGGCCGTACGCCTTCTGGCCGACGCTGATGCTGTAGCCGTAGTCGGCCATCAGCTGCGTGAGGGACGGGAGCCTGTCACCCGAGCCGAACTCCCCTCCGACGATGCGTTCGCGGATCCGCTCCGCGACGTGGAGGTAAGGGGATGGCTCGTCACTCATGGGGCGCGTCCTCCCAGTTGTCGCAGGTTGGTGACAGAGTATCCACTCACCCTTACTCTATGCATATAGTGAAGCCCTACGCATAGAGGGGGGCGAGTGCACGGCGCACGCGTGTCCGAGGTCCAGGCGGCGATCAAGGAGGCCACCGGCCTCCTGGCCGAGACCACCCGCCACGGCACCCGGATCCGGCTCTCCCTCCCGCTCGCCGACGTCCCGCCGGAGCGCTGGCCCGGCCTGCTGGCCGTCCTCGGCGGCGCCCACGTCACCGGGTACGGCACCACCGACCTCGGCCCAGACGGCGGCCGGCCATCCGTCTGGGCCGAGGTCGCGGACGACTGACACCCCACCCGAGAGGACCGAACTCCCGTGTCCAGCTGGACCTTCGCTCCCGATCCGGAGCCCGACGCGCTGCCCTCGCTGCACCTGTTCCAGTGCGCCAGCGAGAACGAGGAGGGTGCCCCGTGCGGCTGGAACACCCTGCCGTCCACCCACTTCGAGGACGCCCGCGGCGCGGCTTTCGCCCACCTCACCACCCACCCCGAGCACCGCACCTTCCAGCACGTCACCTCTCTCCCCTGGCGGATGACCCCCGATGCCTGACCGCTACGAACCCCGTCCCCTCCCCCGCGAGGGCGACGCCCCACAGCTCTGGGGCGCCTGGGACACCCTCCACTCCGACTGGCTCCGCCGCCTCGGCACCGGCTGCCTGGCCGGCACCCCGGAGCCGTTCACCTCCCCGCAGCGTGTCCAGCTCTGGGCGGCCGCCGCGGGGGCGCTGCGCCTGACCAGCACCAGCGTCTCCGTCCGGCCACCGTCCGCGCCGGCCCCCTGAGGGGAACGCAAGGAGCACGACACGCTGGCGAAATCCCGTTGGCGCGAGGGCCGTTGGTGTGGGACAACGGCCTGATGACCCTCACCTGGCGCAGGCTGACCACCGCCGACTTCCCGCTGCTCGCGGAGTGGCTGGCCCGGCCGCACGTCGCCCGCTGGTGGAACCACGAGACCTCCCCCGAGGCGGTCGAGCGGGACTTCGGGCCGGCCGCCCGGGGCGAGGAGCCGTCGGAGGACCTCCTGGTGGCGGTGGACGGGGAGCCGGTCGCGCTGGTGCAGCGCTGCTGGATCGCCGACTACCCGCAGTACATGGGCGAGTTGGCCGACCAGGCCGAGATCCCGGAACGGGCCATGACCCTCGACTACCTCATCGGCGGCCCCGAACGGACCGGCCAGGGCATCGGCACCCGCATCCTCCGCGCCGTCGCCGAGGCCACCTGGACCGACCATCCGACCGCGACCGCCCTCGTCATCCCCGTCCACGCCGACAACCGCGCCTCCTGGCGCGCCCTGGAGAAGGCCGGCTTCCACCGCTACGTCGAGGCCGACCTGGAGCCCGACAACCCCGCCGACGACCGCCGCCACTACGTCTACCGCCTCGACCGTCCTCAGGGGCCGTGACCCCTCGGTCGGCCTGCGCCATCCGGGGCAACCCGGGCGCGTCGACCTGAACGGCGCAGGGGCCCGCTACCTAATCTGACGATCATTCAGGCCGGATGACGTCGGACGACGGGATGCGCATGGTCGGGTTGGACTTCGGGCGCCGGGCCGGACGGCCGCTGCGCGGGTTGGCGGCCGCGGCGGTGGCGCTCGGCCTGGCGGCCGCGCTCGTCGGGGCGCCGCCGGCTCACGCGGCGGGGCCGGTGATGTCGCTGACCAAGGCGGTGGAGGGGGCGCCGGACCCGCTGATCCCCGGGTCCGCGTTCTCGTACAAGCTGACGCTCTCCTGCTCCTCGCTCTCGGTCTCCTGCGTGAACGCGTACCTGGAGGACGTCCTCCCGCCCGAGTTCGACATGACCTCGCTGCCGCCCTCCACACCGACCCAGCAGGTGACGTACGACCCGGCGACGCGCAGGCTGCGGATCGACTTCAGGAGCCCGCTCGCCTCGCCGCCCAACCCCGCCGGCTCGGTCGGCCTGCCGGCCGGGACCACTGCGGACGTGTCGGTCGGGATGAAGGTCCCCGCCACCGGGCCGCTGGAGGACGGCGACACCGTCACCAACACCGCCACCGCGAGGGCCGACAACGCCACCGAGGTGGTCGGCAGCGTCACCCAGACCGTGACCGTCCCGAAGATGCTGGACGCCAAGGCCACCAAGAAGTGGCAGCCCACCTCGGACGTGGCGCAGAGCGACGGCGTCTCCACCGTCACCCTCGGCGCGGCCAACACCTCGGCCACCCCGGACGGGATCAGCCGCCTCGACGTCCAGGACGACACCGCCGAGCTGTACGAGAACTTCGACCTGGTCTCGGTCGGCCCGGTGAGCCGGATGCCCGCCGGGGCGGACCGGGTCACCGTGCTGGTGTGCACCAAGCCGCCCGGCAGCCGCTGCGCGGAGAACGAGTGGGTGCGCGGCACCGCCGTCCCCGGCCCGGACCTCACCCTGCCCGCCGGGGTGACGGCTGGTCAGGTCACCGGCGTGCGCTACGAGTTCACCAACTCCACCGGCGCCACGCTCCCGTACGACAGCACCGGCGCCGCCGTGCCGATGCAGGTGAAGCTGCGCCGCACCGAGCGCACCAGCGGCGCCCAGATCAGCCCGGCCGCCCGCAAGACCGTGCACAACTGCGCCGACTCCGCCGTCAAGGACGCGGGCAGCCGGTTCACCGTGATCGGCCTGCCGGCCTGCTCGGACCACGACATCCTGCCGAACATCGCCACCGTCGACCTGGACAAGCGCTTCTTCCCGGACGCCCGGGGCGACTTCACCCAGAACGGCACCGCCGTCCGGGGCGAGAACGCGAGCGTCACCGCCCAGCTGAACGCCAAGAACACCTCGCCCTTCGCCGTCTCCGAGCTCACCGTCACCGAGCCCTCCGACTCCGCCACCGCCGGCAGCGAGTTCGACAAGTTCGACGCCGCCAAGCTGAAGGTCGACTTCCCGCCCGGTGCCACCACCGCGACGCTGACCGTCACCTGCCGGGACGGCTCCACCCCGGCGCCGGTCACCCTCACCAACCCGCCCGCCTCCCAGGTGCGCGCCTCCACCGGCTGCCCGGCCGGCAGCCCGCCCAAGCGGATCTCCATCACCTTCAAGGGCGAGCAGGGCGGCAAGGGCACCATCCAGCCCGGTGCGGTCGCCAAGCTGTCGGTCAACGGCACGCTCAACTCCAAGGTGACCGCCGAGGACACCAGGGACGGCGTGCAGGACTGCGCCGACGCCTCGGCCTCCAACCCGGCCAACGGCTCCGGCTCGGCCGCCGTCACCGACTGCGCCGTGCTCAAGGTCGAGGAGCGCAACCCCGACGGCAACGGCTTCAAGTCCTCCTCCTGGACGGAGGTCCCGCCCGGCCAGGACCTCACCTTCAGCCTCGGCTACACCAACTCGGGCAACGTCACCCAGCCCAAGGTCCAGGTCACCGACCCGGCCGACCCGCTGGCGCCGAACAACCCCTTCGACCAGCTGGAGATCGTCGGCGTCTCCACCGACGGCAGCCCGCGCTCCCTGCACATCGGCGTCGAGCTCTGGGACCCGGCCGTCAGCTCCTGGGTGGCCTACGTCCCGCCGGACAGCGCGCTGCTGGCCCGGGCCAAGGGCGTCCGGATCACCGAGCCGGACGGCATCCCGCCCAAGGGCTTCATGCGGGCCACCCTCACCGTCCGGCTCCGCCCGGGCGTCACCTCGGGGCGGATCGACAACTGCGCCGCGGTCACGATCGACGGCAAGGCGGAGGGCAATCCGAGCTGCTCCCCCGCCGTCGACGTGAAGCCCGCCAAGGCGGCCGCCTCGCTGCAGAAGACGCTGGCGCCGAGCACCGTGCTGCGCCCCGTCACCGGCGTCGCCCCGCAGGACGTCACGCTCCGGCTCACCACCGTCAACACCGGGAACCTGGGCCTGAAGCGACTGGTCGTCAGCGACACCGACCCGGACTTCTTCGACGCCGTGACGGTGACCGCCCTGGCCGGGGTCACCTTCCCCAACGGCGCCGACCGGGTCCAGGTGGACGTCTGCACCACCGGCTGCCGCAGCAACCCGCCGGTCTTCGTCACCGGCACCCCGACCTCCTCCACCAAGCCCGGCTTCCCCGCCGGGGTGGACCCGGCGGACATCCAGGGCCTCCGGGTCACCTTCAGCAGCTCCACCGGCGGCTACGGCATCCTGCCCGCCACCTCCGCGCCCAACTACCAGGACTGCCCGGGCAGCAGCGTCTGCCTGACGGTCCGTCCGCGCGAGGGCCTGCGCTCCGCGCCCGGCACCCCGGTCCCCGACCTGCTGGAGGACACCGCGACCGCGGCCGGCGAGAGCCGGCTGCAGCCCGACGGCGGCACCTTCCCGGTGCCGGACTCCACCGCCTCGCTCAGCGTGCGCGAGGGCAGCAACCTGCTCCGGGTGGAGAAGGAGCCGGCCACCACCGTGCTCAGCCCCGGCTCGGTCGCCCCGTTCAACCTGCACGTCAGGAACACCGGCACCGCACCGGTGCCCGACCTGGTGGTGGTGGACGAGGTCCCCTCCGGCCTGCGCTTCGACGACGCCTTCCAGGGCGACCAGGGCCGCCCGTACACCGTGAAGGTGACGGTGCCGCCCGGCGGGACCCAGCCGACCGAGGTCCTGTTCGAGCCCGAGCGGGACGCGGGCGGCCGGATCACCAAACTGCGCTGGCGCTTCCCCGGCTGGACCTTCTACCCCGGCAGCGAGGTGGTGCTCGGCTACCAGGTGAAGCTGAACGGCGGCGTCGCGGCCGGGACCACCATCACCAACGTCTTCGGCGCGGGTTCGGAGAAGGTCGCCAAGGTCAACTGCGACCCGTCCTCGCCCCGGCTCGGCACCGTCACCGACGACCCCCGGTACGGCACCGGCACCTTCTGCACCTCCTCGGCCCAGGTCACCTCCCGCTCCGGCGTCTCCTTCGACGCCGCCAAGTGGGTCACCGGTGACCGCTCGCTCGGGTACCAGGACGCCAACACCGGCAAGCCCGTCCCGGCCGGCGACCCGCGCTGCCCCGAGCTGACGGTCGGCGGCACCGTGTACACCCGCTACCCGTGCGTCGCGCTCACCCGGCCCGGCCAGGACTTCTCCTTCCTGGTCCGGATCGAGAACACCGGCACCGAACCGGCCCGTTCGCTCCAGCTGCTGGACGTCTTCCCGGCGCCCAAGGACACCGGGGTGCTGCTCGGCGACGAACAGCGCGGCACCCAGTGGGACACCGTGCCGACCCTCACCGGCCCGGTCCGCTACGACGGCGCCGGCACGGCGGCCATCACCTACACCGGCACCGCGAACCCCTGCGGCCGCAAGGTCGAGACCCCCAAGCGCGCCTGCGCGGCCGCCACCTGGGGAGCCGACACCACGCACGCCACCGCCTTCGAGACCGAGGTGGAGTTCCCGTCCGGCATGGCCCCCGGCAGCGCGGTCACCTTCACCCTGCCGTTCCGGGCCCCGGCCGACCTGACCGTACCCGGCTACGCCTCGGTGGCCTGGAACTCCTTCGCCCACACCGAGACCGTCCGGGTCGGCGGGAACACCACCCGGCTGCCGGTCACCGAACCCCCGAAGGCGGGCATCGGCCTGGTGTTCGGGAATGTCCGGATCCTCAAGAACGTGGTCGACCCGCCGTCCGGCGTGCCGGTCGGGCCGTTCCGGCTCGCCTACTCCTGCCTGCTCACCACCGCCGGTGGCGAGAGCGTCGAAGTCCGGTCCGGCGCAGCCGAGTTCGGCCCGGACAAACCCTTCGACCTGGGCGGCGTGCCGGCCGGTGCGGTCTGCCGGTTCTGGGAGACAGAGGCGGCCGGGGCGAAGACCGACCACCTGGGCGAGGCCAACGCGATCGTGGTCACCGTCGAACGGGCGGCGGACGCCACCGTCTGGCAGCAGGAGGAGATCGCCAACAAGTACCCGCGCAAGGACCTGGTGGTGGCCAAGCGGATCACCGGCCCGGCCGCCGAGGCGGTCGGCCAGGGTCCGTTCAAGGTCACCGTGGACTGCGCCTTCAACGGCACCCGGCTGCCGGGCTTCCCGCAGCAGCTGGTGCTCACCGGCGGCACCTCGCAGGCCGTCACCGACCTGCCCGACGGCAGCCGGTGCCAGGTCGACGAGACCGACAACGGTGGCGCCACCCGGGTCGAGTACCAGATGGTGAGCTCGCCGAAGGTGGTGATCTGGTCCCCCCGGCCCGTCCCGGCCACCCTGACCACGGTGGGCGAGACCGCGACCGTGATCATCACCAACGAGTTCGCGGTCGGCTCGCTCCAGGTCACCAAGAAGCTGGCCGGCACCGGCAGCCCGCTGGCCACCGGTCCGTTCCGGTTCGAGGTGGTCTGCGACTTCAACGGGCGGGCCGCGGTGCTCACCCGCGAGCTGGAGCTCACCGGGCCCGACCACCTGACGGGGCGTCTGGACGGCCTGCCGGTCGGCGCGCTGTGCACCGTCACCGAGACCGCGAGCGGCGGCGCGGACGTGCCGGCCGAGCCGGTCCGCCGGGTCGAGGTCAAGGAGGGCCTCACCGACCTGGCCACCGCCGAGCTCACCAACACCTTCCACGCCGGACGCCTGACCCTCGCCAAGGAGCTCACCGGCCCGCTGGCCGGGGCCGGCTACCTGCGGGAGGCCGAGTTCCAGCTGCGCGTGATCTGCCGCCGGGACGGCAAGGAGGTGCTCGACCGCACCGTCACCGTACGGGCGGGCCGGTCCGTCACCCTGCCGGAGCTGCTGCTCACCGGTACCCGCTGCTGGGCGGCCGAACTGCCGAGCGGCGCGAGCGCGGTGACGGTCTCCCACCCCGACGAGCAGCACGCGGCCGTGGTCACCGCCGAGGCCCCCGACCTGACCGTCACCGCCGTCAACGAGTACCGGCCGGCCGCACTGGCCCTGCTCAAGCGGACCACCGGGACCGGGGCCGCCGCCGCGGCCGACCGGGAGTTCACCGTCGAGCTCAGCTGCACCCTGACCACCGCGCCGGGCACCGCCCCGATCGTGCTGGCGGACCGGCGGCGCTACCAGCTCCGCCCGGGCACCGTCCGTCCGGTGGACGACCTGCCCGACCCGTTGCCGGCCGGGGCCCGCTGCTGGCTCGGCGAGCCGGACCGGAACGGGGCCGCCGAGGTGACCGTCGAGCACGACTCCGCCGAGCGGGCGCTGCTCCTGACCACCGACCCGGCCTCGCTCGAGGTGACCAACCGCTTCGACACCACCGAGCCGCCGCCCCCGCCGCTGCCGATCACCGGCAGCGTGCCGGGACCGTGGGCGGCCGGATCGCTCGCCCTGCTGCTGCTCGGCCTGGCCGCCCGGTACGCCGCACGACGGTGGTGACCGCCGGGTGACTCCCGGGTGACGCACCCTCACGGCCGGTTCGCCGCAAGCGAACCGGCCGTGAGCGTGTGCGAACCCTGTTAACCTGCACGGAACTTGCACGAACTCCGACCCGCACCCCACCCGAAGCAGGCCTCCGTGTCCGTCCCACCCGGCACCGGTCACCACGCTGTCCCCAGCGTGGTCCGGATCGACTCCGCCCTCGAGGCCGACCAGTTCACCGACGAGGGCCGGAGCGGCTGGTCCCGGCTGCGACACCGGCTGGTGGTGGCGCGGGCCGTCTTCGACAACGGCCGCCCCGGCCTGGTCGCCACCTGGCACGTGGTGGCCCAGTACTGGTCCCCGTGGGAGTACCACGGGGACCCGGAGGCCACCGTCACCGGCTCGCTGCGCCTGCGGGCGGCCGGGGTGCCGGGCTGGATCGGCGTCAGCGAGTTCGAGTTCGAGACCGGCATGCTCGGCCACGGCCTGGTCCGGGCCGAGTTCCCCGACCTCGCGCCGGGCGCCTACCGGGTGGAGCTCGGCCCGGAGACCGAGAAGGACCTCGGCAGGATGTACGGTCACATCCGCGACGAGCGCGACCTCAGCCCCTCGGTCTGGTCGCTGGTCCGCCCCCGGCCCACCGGGCTGGACGTGGACCTCTGACCGGTGCGGGCTCCGCTCAGGGCGTCACGGGGACGTTGGTGAGCCCGGAGACCGCGTTGGTGACGGTGTTGGAGGCGTACACCCGGTTCGGCTTCGCGGTGCAGGCCGAGACCGAGGTGATCTTGATCGCGTAGCCGCCGACGCCCCCGAGGTCGGAGCGGTTGTCGCGCCAGGTGTTGCCGCAGCCGTTCGGGAAGGCGGGGGTGGTGGCCGGGTTGTGGGTCTCGTAGCCGTTGGCGAAGGTGCCGGGGGCGGCGAAGGTGCCGGTGTTCCCCTCGATCAGGTAGTCGAAGCCCTTGACGTCCAGCCAGGAGTCGGCGGAGTTCTGCCCGCTGACGCCCCGTCCGTCGAAGGTGTTGCCCCGGATCACCCCGCCCGAGGTGCCCTCCTTGACGTCGATCGCCTCGGCCGCCACGTACGGGCCGATCCGGTTGTTCTCCACCAGCACCCGGTCCGAGCGGTCCACCCCGTCGGTGTTGCCGTGGCACCCCCAGTTGGAGCCGGCCGAACCGAGGTACACCCCTTCCCCGTAGCCGGGCTGGACCAGGCCGGTGTACTCCACGACCGAGTTGCGGATCGCCCCGTCGGCGGAGGAGCGGCGGAAGTGCACGCCCTCGTCCTCGGTGTGGTGCACGTACAGCCCGTCGATCGTCACGTGCGGCGAGGCGTCCAGCACCACGCCCTTCTTGGCGTCCTTCACGGTGAACCCGCTGAGGTTCCAGTACGGCGCCCCGTACAGCCAGAGCCCGTACCCCGGGTCCCAGCCGGCCGTCGGCACCGGGCAGTCCGGCGCGTCACCGGCCGGGCCGTCGTTCACCAGCACGGCGGTGCGCGGGCCGGTGAGGGTGATCGGCGCTGCGGCGGTGCCGGGGCTCTGGGCGAGGAAGGCGCCGTGGTACTCCCCCGGAGCCAGCCGGATGGTCCGCCCGGGGGCGGCGGCCGCCAGCGCGGCGGTCAGCTGGGCGGCGGTCGACACCTCCACCACGGGGCCGGTGGAGGTCGGGCTCGGGGTCGGGGTCGGTGTCGGCGACGGACTGGGACTCGGGCTCGGGCTCGACGTGGAGCTCGGGCTCGGGCTCGGCGTGGAAGTGCCCTGGCAGGACTGCCCGTTGACGGTGCAGTTGAGCGGCTCGCCGAGGCCGCCGCCGACGTTGAAGCCGAAGCTCTGGGTGGCGCCGACCGCCACCGTCCCGTTGAAGCCCGCGTTGACGAAGGTGTAGTGCTGCCCGGTCTGGGAGCGGGTGGAGTTCCAGCTGTTGGAGACGGTGGTGCCGGCCGGGAGGTCGAACTCCACCTTCCAGCCGGTGGCGGCGGCGTCGCCGGAGTTGGCGATGGTGAACTGCGCTCCGTAACCGCTGTTCCAGGACGAGGTCTTGGCGAAGGCCGCGGTCAGCCGCGGCGCCGCCGCGTGGGCGGGCAGGGTGGTCAGCCCGGCACCGACGGCGAGTGCCGCGGTGACCAGGGCGGGAAGGAGTGATCTGCGCATGGGGTCGGACTCCTGTGTGGGGGAGGAGGCTGGACGGGCCGGAAGACCGGAGCCGTTGGGGCGGCCCCGGCCTTCCGGTGGTGCGGGATCGCTTACGGCACCCAGTAGTTGCCGGAGGCGACGATCATCGTCTGGAGCTGCACGCTGCCGCCGTAGTAGACGGACGGGGTGATCTGGGTGGCGACCATCTTGGCCCAGAGCGCGTCCAGCCAGGCCTGCGAACCCGGGTCGGTCATCGCCGCGACCGCGAACGGGGCGGTGAAGGCCATGTCGTTGCCGGAGTCGAAGGCGGTGCCGTTGAGCTTGTAGCCGGTGACGATCGAGTTGGCGTTGCCGCCGGTCTTCGACTTGATCCAGCTGTTGATCTTCCGCGCCGAGGCCAGCGAGGCGGAGTCGCCACTGGTGACGGCGTCCGCGCCGATCCGCCACGGGTCGCGGCAGGCGTTCCAGCCGAAGTCACCGTCGTTGGCGCTCTCCAGCACCTCGCCGGGGGCCGGCTTCGGGGTGGTGTTGGTGTTCACCACGAAGTCGGCCAGCAGGCCGGTGGAGGCGGCGTACTTGGTCTGCTGGGAGGTGATCAGGTTCTGGTGCGCGGTCCGGATGGTGTCCCAGCTCGCGTCCCCGGTGGCCTTCCGGAAGGCCCGGAAGTGGTCGATCATCCAGTCCGAGGAGCGCGAGATGTAGTAGTACTGGTCACCCGAGCTCGACCAGTCGCCGAGCAGCAGCAGCTTGGTGGTGGGGTTCACCTCGCTCGCCTTGATGGCGTTGATGTGCTTGACCGCCAGGTCCTTGTAGTTGTACGTCCCGGTGCTGCCCCACTGCTTGTCGGCGAGCAGCAGCCCGTAGGCGACGTCCATGTCGCCGTCGGTGGCGGAGTCGGAGCCGTTCACGGACTTGCAGTTGACGTCCTGTTCGGCCGCCAGCAGGTCCTTGTTGTTCACCGAGGGGTGCGCCAGCACGAACTTCAGCAGCCCGTCGAAGGCGGTCTTGGCGTTCGCGTCGGCGCCCGCCATCAGCGCCGTGACGACCAGGCCGTAGCCCTGGGCCTCGGCCACGTACGGGTGGTCGGCGTCCGGCGAGATCACCTGGTACCAGCCGTTGCCGCAGTTCTGCTTGAGGAAGGCGGACTTCCAGGCGTTGTACTTGTCGACCACCTGCTGGTCCAGGGTGCCCTGCGCCCCGGTGGGCTTCAGGGTGCCCGCCGCGTAGGCGAACTGGTGGCTGCCGAACGGGACGGCCGGACCGCCGCCCCCGGGCGGGGTGGACTGCTGGTCGACGTCCAGGTAGTCCAGGTTGGCCAGGCCGTTGGCGGAGGTGGCGGTGAGCCGGACCTTGTTCGCACCGGCCACCAGCTGCACCGACAGCGTGGAGTTCGCCCAGGTGTCCCAGTTGGTGGTCGAGTTGAACGCGCGGGCGGCCGAGACCACGGTGCCGTTCAGCGCCACGTCGGCCGGGCGGGCGGTGGCGGTCCCGTTGGAGTAGCGCACGGTGAGGTTGGCGGTGCCCGCGGCGGCCGCGTTCACCGTGAACTCCACCCAACTGCCGCTCACGTTGTCGCCGTTGACGAACCCGGTGCCGGAGTAGTTGGCGTGGTTGGCCTCCACCACGCCCTGGGAGAGCGCCGCGCTCTCCGCCTCGTAGCGGGTGGCGGCGGCCGAAGCCGTCTGCGGCACCGCGACGATCCCGGCCACCAGGCCGGCCCCGGCCAGGGTGAGGGCTGCCGTTCTGCGGATCTCACTCATCGGTCTCTCCTCAGCCCTTGTACTGGACGACGATCTTGGTGAACGCGTACGGCGACTGCGCGATCCCGCTGCAGGCGTCGGCGTCCGACCCGGAGCCGCAGGCGCGGTCGCGGTTGACGGACCAGAAGGCGAAGCGCGCCAGGTGGTGCTGCTGGGCGTAGGCCAGGATGGTCTTGAAGTCGGCCAGGGTGACGGTCTCCCCCGGCTCGTCGGTGATGCCGTTCATCGAGGAGACCCCGATGTGCCGGTACGCGGCGTCGTCGCTGTAGCCGTAGGCGCTCTTCACCGCCGACTTCAGCCCCTCCAGGGCGCTGACGCTGGCCTGGCCCATGGTCCCGCTGTGCCCGCCGAAGTCGAACGGCATGATGATCCAGCCGTCGTTGGCCAGCCCTGCCGCGGCGCCCCGCTTGATCAGGTCCTTCCCGGTGGCGTCCGGACCGCTCGGCGTGGTGCCCATGGTCACGTAGGTGACGATCCCGGGGTTCTTGGTCTTGACGATCTTCAGGGCGTCGACCACCCGCTGACGGACCGTCGCGTTGGAGAACTCGGTGTCCTCGATGTCGATGTCGAAGGCCTTCAACTGGTAGGCGTCGATGACCTTCTGGTACGCCCCGGCCAGCGCCGACGCGCTGGTGCACTTCTCGCCCAGCTTGTTGCCGCTCCAGCCGCCGACCGAGACCACCACGTCCCCGCCGGCCGCCCGGATCGACTTGATCGCGGCCTCGTCCGAACCGCCCTTCAGCGCCCGGCTCCCGTCCCACTTGGGGTTGCACCCCCCGTCGGACAGGATGAACGCCAGGGTGAACCACTTCACCCCGGTGGCCGCCATGACGTCGGTCGGCTTCTGCGGGCTGCCCCAGCCCAGGTACTCGTACGGAGCGGCGGCCATCCCGGCCGGAGCGGCGGCCGCCCCGGCGGTGACGCTCGGGACCAGCAGCGGCGCGGTCAACGCCAGGGAAGCGGCCATCAGGGCGCGCTTGATTCGTTGCACGTCTACTCGATTCTCTGATCGAAGGGGGGAGGCAGAACGTGCGGACACAGGTGGCCACCGGCGACGCGGTGTTCAGGATGTCCAGGTGACCACCGGCAGTCAAGGACCTTAGTTAGGAAAGTTTCCCATCGGTTATCGGGCGAGAGCGCCCCCCGGGGCCCGGCACGGCGGCCCGGACCGGTCGATCGACAGCGGTGCGACGCACCGTCAGAACCGGCCCTGACCTGCGAACACGGCAGGCCGGGCCGGGAGTTCGGGCTCCTCGGAGCGACCGACGCGGAGCCGCCACCCGGAGAGCGCTCCCGCGAGTGGCGGACTTCCGCCACCGCCGCCCCGGTCTCAGGAGGTGGCGAGCAGGTCCTCCGGGGCGGCGTCCAGGACGAGGCCGTTGTCGAAGCGGATCCTGGCGGTCACCCGGGGGCCGTGGGCCTGGTGGGCCGTCCACTCGGGTTCGAGGGCGGCGAGTTGGGACTCCAGGCGCTTGCGGCTCTCCTCCGGCATGGTGTGGCCGTAGTCGTCGAAGAGGTCCTTCAGGCGGCGGTACTCGCGGACCTCCTCGGGCTCGGGGAGCTCGCCGTCGACCCGTTCGACGGTGCCCTCGGCCCCGGCCCCCAGGGAGAGGAAGCCGACCGGGGCCTCGCCGGACACCGCCTCGCCGATCCCGAGGTCCGCCACCAGCCGCACCCGCTGACCCGCCGTCAGACCCATCCGTCCGCTCCTGCCCGCTCGCTCACCCGTCCGGCACCGCCCACGGGCCCCGCGACCAGGCCATTATCCGGCGTCAGCTCCAGCGGTAGCGCCGCCGGAGCGCCTCGACCACCCGGTCGAAGCGGGCCCGGTCCAGGGCACAGGCCTCCCGCCGCATCCCGTCGTCGTGGACCCGCATCACCCGGTCCAGCGCCACCCAGGAGTCCCGCCCCGAGCGGTCCCACGGGCCGGCGCCGATCGGCACCCAGTCGGGATCGTGGTCGTGGCCCTTGCTGGAGAGCATCACCGTGAGCACCGTGCCGCCGGGCTCCCGCGCGACGACCAGGACCGGGCGGTCCTTGCCGCGGCCGTCCCGCTCCTCGTACGGCACCCAGGTCCAGACAATCTCGCCGGGGTCCGGATCGCCGTCGTGGTCCGGGGCGTACTCGGTCCGCACCCGGCCGACCTGGTGCGCCTCGACCTCCACGGTGGCGGACGGGCCGGAACGGCCCGGGGTCTGCTGGTCCTGCTCGGTGGTCTCGGCCATGCCCGCAGGCTAGCCACCCCGGCCGACACCGATCAAGCCTCCCGAGGCCCGGCCTGTCGCCCCGTCAGCCGCCCGCCGGCCCGTCCGTCACCCCGTCAGCTCGGGGCACCGCCCTGCCCGGCGAGGAAGGCGCCCACCTCGGCCCGGGTGGGCAGGGCCCCCTGCGCCCCGCGCCGCGTGGTGGCCAGCGCCCCGACCGCGCAGGCCCGGCGGACCGCCTCGCCGAGTCCGGCGACGCCCTCGGCCCGGGCCACCGCCAGCGCCGCACAGAACGCGTCCCCCGCCCCGACCGCGTCCACCGCCGCCACCGCGAAGGCCGGGACGTGGGCACCGCCCCCGTCCGGGCCGGTGTGCACCGCACCCCTCGCCCCGAGCGTCACCACCACCTCCGCCGGGCCCAACCTTCCCAGCGCCGCGGGGAGTTCGAGCAGGTCGAGCCCCGCTCCGCCACCCAGCAGGTCCGCCGCCTCCACCTCGTTCACCACCAACACGTCCGCCATCGCGATCAGTTCGCTCAACTCGGCGCCGATCACCCCCGGCAGTGGAGCGGCGTTCAGCACCACCGGCACCCCCGCGGCCTTCGCCAGCCCGGCCGCCGTCAGACAGGTCGCCACCGGGACCTCCAGTTGCAGCAGCATCGCCCCCGCCCCGGCCAGCCGACCGGCCTCGGCCTCCACGCTCTCCGAGTCCAAGTCCGCGTTGGCGCCCGGGGAGACGGTGATGGTGTTCTCCCCCTCCGGGTCGATCACGATCAGCGCAGTCCCGGTGGCGGTCGCCGCCGCCGTCACCGCCGCGACCCCGACCCCGGCCGCCGCCAGCCCCTCCCGCGCGCGGCGGCCGAACGCGTCGTCCCCCACCCGGGCGATCAGCACCGTGGTCACCCCGAGCCGCGCGGCGGCCACCGCCTGGTTGGCTCCCTTGCCGCCGGCGCTCTCCTCCAGCCCGCCACCCGTGACGGTCTCACCCGGCCGGGGCAGGTGCGGCACCCGCACCGCGAGGTCCACGTTCACGCTTCCGACCACGACGACCTTCGCCGGCATGTCCGTCCTCCCGGTGTCCCATCGCTGCTTCCCCGCCCTCCATCGTCCAGGAGCGGCACCCTTCACGGCACCCGGGTGGCCTCGATCACGCACATCGGCCCGCCGGTCTCCCGGATCCGGTCCAGCCGGAAGCCCGCCCCCTCCAGCAGCACCCGCCACTCCTCGCCGGAACGTTCACGGCCCGTCAGCATCCCGAGCATGGTGAGGTCCAGCAGCGCGGCCACCTCGGGGGCCTCGCCCCGGTCGAGCACCGTCTCCACCAGCACCAGCCGGGCGTGCGGCACGGCGGCCGCCTCGTGCACCCGGGAGAGGATCCGCGCGGCCTCCCCGTCGGACCAGTCGTGCAGGATGAAGCCCGCCACGTAGCAGTCCGCGGACGGCACCTCGACGAAGAAGTCACCGCCCACCGCCGTGATCCGGTCGTCCACCCCGGCGGCCCGGAGCAGCGGCGGTGCGGCCGCCACCACGTGCGGCAGGTCGAAGACGGTGCCCCGCAGGCGCGGGTACCGCCGGGCCAGCGCCGCGAGCACCGCCCCGTCCGCGCCACCGACGTCGACCACCGTGCGGGCGCCGTCCAACTCGACCGCCGAGAAGGCGTCCTGACGGATCGCCCGGGCGAAGTCGGTCATGGCCGCGGTGAAGGTGGCGACCTTCTCCGGATCCTGCGCCAACCACGCGAAGTACGGCATCCCGAACAGGTGGTCCGCGGCCGGCCCGCCCGTCTCCGCCGTCTGCCACAGCTCGGCGAACGCGGGGTAGTGGGTCTCCATCCACATCACCGCGATGCCGCGCACCGACTCCGGCGCCCCGGTGACCAGCGTACGGCCGAGCGGCCCGAGGCCGACCAGCCCGGTGGCCGGGTCCAGGGTGAACACGCCCTGCCCGGCCAGCACCCGGACGATCCTCGCCAGCGGATCCGCCCGGAGCCCGGTGGCGGCCGCCAGCTGCGCCACCGTCCGTTCTCCGTCGAGGAGTTGGTCGGCCAGCCCGGCCCGGGCCACGACGTAGACCGCCTGGGAGAGCTGGAACCCGCCGAGCAGCCGGAGCATGGCCAGGGCGGGGGTGGCCGCAGTGTGCATGCCTCAAGCTAGCCAGCCGATGCCCCGTCAGGACGTGGACGCACCAAGGGATCCGCTCCTGTGGCCCGGACAGACCAATCTCGCTTGAGTTAGGTTAGGCTAACCGAACTTCAGCGATCGGAGACAGGGAGCACCCTCATGGGCCACGGTTGGGAAGGCGTCGTCCTCAAGCTGCTGCGCGGCCGGGACTTCACATTCACGGTGACCGGTGCGGAGCAGGTCACCCCGCACTGCCGCCGCCTCCACCTCACCGACGGCGGCATGCTCGCCGCCACCGGCGTCCACCCCACCATGTGGGTGCGCCTCTGGTTCGACAACGCCGGCCGACCGCACCAGCGCGCCTACACCCTGGTCGACCCCGACCCGGCGGCCGGCACCTTCAGCATCGAGTTCGCCCTCCACGACGGCCCCGCCAGCGACTGGGCCCGCGGCGCCGCCCCCGGCGACACCGTCCACGCCACCCTCCAGGGCTCCGCCTTCACCCTCCCCGACCCGGCGCCCCGTCACCTCTTCCTGATCGGCGACGCCGCCTCCGCCCCCGCCCTCGGCTCCCTCCTCACCGCCCTGCCCGACACCCCCGCCACCATCTGGCTGGAGACCCAGCACCCTTCCGACCGCGGCCTCCCCCTCCGCACCCGCCCGGACCACCACGACGTCCGCCACGTCCCCCGCGAGGACGCCGGCGCGGCCCTCGCCACCGAGGTCCGCCGCACCCTCCCCACCCTGCTCGGCGACCCCACCGACGCCTACCTCTGGATCGCCTGCGACACCACCACCACCCGCACCCTCGCCACCTTCGCCCGCAAGGAACTCACCCTCCCCAAACCCCGCCTCCACGCCCAGGGCTACTGGCGCCCGTGACCGGGCCCTCCTGCTGAGAGGCCACCTACGGCGACCAGGGGCGCGAGGAACTGCGCGAATCGGAAGACTGCGACCCAAGTGCCGGGTACGGAGAACCACTTGCACGTGAGCCCCCGTACCCGGCACACGGGTCTCGTCCTTCCGCAGCGCGCAGTTCCCCGCGCCCCCGGCATGACCACCTACCCACGCCCGGTATGACCGCCCGCCCCGCGTCGTGCCGCAGCGCCGCCGTCTCCCCACTGATATGCGTACCCCCGACCTCCCCCGCCGTGATATCCAGACCGGGTGACCTCATCCCCCTTCGACGCCGTCCTCTGCGACTTCGACGGCGTGATCCGCCACTTCGACCAGACCGAGGTCGTCGCCCTCGAACGCGCGGCAGGCCTCCCGGAGGGCAGCACCTACGCCGCCGCCTTCTCCCCCGACCTCGCCCAACCCCTCATCCTCGGCCGCCTCACCAAAGCCGAGTGGGCCGACCTCATCGCCCAGGCCCTCGCGCCCCGCACCGCCGCACCGACGGCCCGCGCCCTCGCGACCGCCTTCACCACCACGCCCGTCCACGCCGACGCGGCCGTGGTGGCCCTGCTCCGCGAGGTCCGCCTCCACCGGCCCCTGGTCCTGGTGACCAACGGCACCACCTGGACCGACCAGGGCCTCGCCGACCTCGGTCTCACCGACCTCGCCCACCACGTGGTCAACAGCGCCACCTTCGGCACCGCCAAACCCGAACCCGCCATCTACCACCACGCCGCCGCCCGGGCCGGCGCCACCCCCGACCGCTGCCTCTTCATCGACGACAGCCCCAAGAACGTCACCGCCGCGATCGCCCTCGGCATGACGGGCCACCACTACACGACCCCCGACGGCCTCCGCACCGCCCTCGCCCCGCTCCTCCTCGGATGACCACCCACCCCCTCCCCTACGTCGGCCCGCCCGAGCTGCTCTACCTCCTCCACCCTGCCGCCGAAGGAACCGCGATACGCTCCCCGGCCGACCTCGACGCCTGGCTCGCCTCCCGCCCCGCCGCCGAGCTCGCCGAGCCCTTCACCCACGTCGTCGACCTGACCGGCCGGCTCCGCCTGGCCGCCCGCCGCAGCGAGCACGTGGTCTGCGCGGGCGGTGCCCCCGTGCTCTGCGCCGGCGAGATCACCTTCGCCCGTCGGCCGGAGGGCAGTTGGGCGGTCGAGGAGGTGACCAACCAGTCCACCGGCTACTGCCCGGACCCCGCCACCGCCTGGCCGCCCCTGACCGCCGCCCTCGACCGCGCCGGGATCACCCACCCCCCGGACTTCACCCACGCGTTCGTCTTCCGCCGCTGCCCCGCCTGCCGCGAGCTCAACGTCGTCCGCGAGGGCGAGCTCTTCTGCGCCCTCTGTGGGACGCCGCTCCCCACGGAGTGGAACGTCTCCTACCGCGCTGACCACTGACGGGCTCCGCTACCCGAGGGCTCGGGCGCGGGCCACCACCTCCGGGGTCGCCTTCGCCACCGAGCCGGAGTCGTACGGGGGTTGGGGGTCGTACTCGGTGTAGAGCTGGATCGCCCTCGCGGTCACCTCGTCGGTGAGCAGCGCCGCCAGCTGCACCGCCATGTCGATCCCCGAGGACACCCCCGCCGAGGTGATCACCCGGCCCTGGCGGACCACCCGCTCGGCGGTGTAGGTCGCCCCGTACGCCTCCAGGTCGGCCACCGCCGCCCAGTGCGTGGTGGCCGTCAGTCCGTCCAGCAGGCCCGCCGCGCCGAGCACCAGCGAACCGGTGCAGACCGAGGTGGTGAACCGGCTGCCCTCGTGCATCCGCCGCACCCACCCCAGGAACTCCTGGTCGGCCGCCATCCGCAGGAAGCTCCCACCACCCGGTACCAGCAGCACGTCACACCGCTCGACCTCCCCGTACGCGGTCGGCACGTGCACCGGCATCGACCCCAACACGTCCTTCACCAGGCCCGGTTCGGCCGTGACGAAGCGCACGGTCGCCCCGGGCACGTACGCCAGGATCTCGTACGGTCCGACGGCGTCGAGCGGTTCGAAGTCCTCGAAGAGGGGGATCACGATGTCCATGCCGTGCAGCATAGACACCGCGACCTCCGTGGCCTCCCACCCCTGCGGTCCGGGCGCTGGCAGGATGGGACGCATGGAACGTGTGCTTGGCATCGGCGGGTACTTCCTGCGCGCCAACGACCCCGCCGGCCTCAGCGCCTGGTACCGCGACCACCTCGGCCTGGACTCCGACGAGCACGGCCTCTGGCAGCAGCAGCCCGGCCCCACCGTCTTCGCCCCCTTCGAGGCCGACACCGAGTACTTCGGCTCCCGCTCCCAGCAGACCATGCTCAACTTCCGGGTCCGCGACCTGGAGGCGATGCTCGCCCAGCTCCGCGCCAAGGGCGCCGACGTCTCCGAGGAGACCCAGTCCATGGACGGCGTCGGCCACTTCGGCTGGGTCACCGACCCCGAGGGCAACCGCATCGAACTCTGGCAGCCCGCCTGACGCCTGCGGCGACCGACACCGTCCACGGCCTGCCCTCATTCCTGGCGGCGCGTCAGGGCGACGACGGCGGTGAGCAGCAGGGCCGAGCCGGCCGCCACCGTCCAGGTGAGCGGCTCGCCGAAGCAGGCGATGCCGAGGAGCGCGGCGGTGGCCGGTTCGAGCAGGACCAGGACGGCGGCGGTCGCGCCCGGGACGGTGGCGAGGCCCGCGAAGTACCAGCGGTAGGCGATCAGGGTCGGGACGGTCCCCAGGAAGAGGAGTGCGGCGGCGGTCGGCACCGGCTGCCCCGCGCTCGGCAGCACGCCGCCCTCCAGCAGCAGCGCCACCGGCAGCAGGCAGGCCAGCCCCGTCCCGAACGCACCCGCCGAGGCACGGGCGGTGCCGCCGCCCCGGGCCCAGAGCGTGAGTCCGCTGTGCGCGGCGCCGGAGAGCAGCGCGAGTCCGACGCCGAGCAGCGGGCGCGGCCCCGCCGCCGGGGCGGCGGTGAGCAGCACCAGCCCGCCGAGCGCCAGCCCGTTGGCGGCCAGCGCCCGGCGGGTGAGGCGTTCGCCGAGCAGCAGGTGGGCGCCGAGGCTGGTGAACACGGGCCCGGCGCCGATGGTGATCAGGGTGCCCAGCCCCAGGCCCGCGTACCGGACCGAGGCGAAGTAGGCGCACTGACCCACCATCAGTCCGATGCCGGTGAGCACGGCGGCCCGCCATCCGCCGGACCTCTCCCGGGCGGGGAGCAGCAGCAGGCAGCCGGCCGCGACGGCGAACCGCCAGGCGCAGACGGCGACGGGGCCGAGCCCGGCGGTGTTCATCAGCAGGGCCGCGACGGCCCCGCCCGCGCCCCAGGCGACGGCGGCGGCGGAAATGGACAGCACACCGTGCCGGTACGGCACGGTGGCGGCATGCGTGGTCATGGCGTTCGTTCTCCACGGAAGAGGCGCCGGGCTCGGCCCGGCCGGATCAGGTCCACCCCGTGCGGGCGCCACTCACCGGCCCGACGGCCGTGGAAGGCCGTCCGGCACCTGTCAGGGAGTCAGCCGCCCGCTAGCGGACGGGCGGCGGAGGAAGGATCCGGGAACGCATGGGCCCCACCGTACACGGCCCGCCCCACCGCCCGGCCTCGCTGTCACCGCCCACTGCCAGACTTCCGCCCATGCCCCTCACCGACCTGACCTTCGAGGAGTGGCGGTCCTTCGACCTGCCCACCGCCCTGCGCACCGCCCGCGAGGCCGCCGCCCTGACCGGCAGTCACCTGGTCTCCGTGGAGACCGTCCACCACCTCGGCCGCCCCTTCCACCGCGCGCTGATGGAACGCGCCGACCAGGCCTTCGCCCTCGTCCCCGGCGGCGAGGTCACCCTCGGCCTGGAGCTCGACGCGTGGCAGCCTGCGCCAGGGCAGGAGGAGGACTACCAGGCCAGCGTGGACCAGGGCTTCGGCCACGCGGACGACCTGCGGGGCCACCTCGCCCACATGCTCAGCCCGTACCGGCAGGTGACCGTCCCGACCGTGCTGATGGCCGTCGAGGACGAGGAGTTCGGCGAGGAGCCGGAGGGCGCCGCCGAGGCCCTGGCCGCCCGCGGCCTGCGGCTCCCGACCCCCGACGAGTGGGAGCACGCCTGCGGCGCCGGTGCCCGCACCCTCTTCCGCTGGGGCGACACCTGCCCCCTCGACCGCATCCCGTACCACTCCCCCGACGGCCCCCAGCACCGCCCCAACGCCCTCGGCCTGCACATCGCCTACGACCCCTACCGCACCGAACTCACCACCGACCCCGCCTCGGTGTACGGCGGCGACGGCGGCGAAGCCACCTGCGGCGGCTACGGCACCCTCCTCGCCTGGCTCCCCCTCGCCACCTCCCACCGCAACCCCGACTACGCCGCCTGGCTGCACAACCCCGACGGCGACGCCTTCTACGAGGACACCTCCACCCGCCCGGTGCTCCCGCTCTGAGGCCCCGGGTGGTGCCAGTCGTGCGAGCAGCCGCCCACGCAGTACAGCGCCCGCCGCCGCTCGTCGGCGACGGCCAGCAGCGCCACCAACAGCCGGAAGGACTTGACCCGTTCGTCCTGCGGCAGCCCGACGATCTTCGCCAACTGCTCCGGCAGGCGCCCCCGCACCACCAGCACCGCGGGCGTGTGGGTGGGCTTGATCCCCGCCCTGCGGATGCTCTCCGGCCCGTCCTCGGTGACCGCCCGCGCCTGCAGGCAGTACTCCGTCAGCAGCCGCAACACCCCCACCTGCTCTCCGGGACCCGGACGGTACGTGCGCCGCGGCGGCGGCCGCAATCGACTTGTCGTGCGGGGCCTCGGGAGTGGGCCCCGTCCTCCGCGACCAGTGTTCGGATTACGGCCGCGTGTCCCGGCCGTGGGTCGTACGGTGGTGGGCGGCTGCACCGAGCAGTGAGCCGACGACGACCGAGTGACCGGGCGAGGGCGGGTGTCCCGTTCCGGTCGCGTGCCGGTCGGGCCTGCGGACGCGGTTCCGCAGCGGGGGAACGACGACGTGCCGGGGGGGCGGGTTGCCGTAGACGCGCGTGGTGGTGAGGGGCCTGTCCCTCACGCCGTCACGCCGCGCACGGCTGCCCCGACCACCGGATGCCGGAGCCGCTCGGTGCGGGCCGCAGGGATCACCGTCGGCGCGTTCGTCCGGAAGGGACATGATGAGCACCCACACCCCGCCCGCCCCGTACCCGTACCTGCTCGGCTGGTTCACCGCGGGGGCGCCCGACGCCGCCCTGCTCGCCGAGGAGCTCGAGCTCATGGCGCAGGGGCCGCACTACGAGCGGCTGCTGACGGCCCTCCGCCTCCACGACGAGCTGGACCACTTCCGGGCCGCCCTGCTGGTGGCCTTCCCCGAACTCGACCTGGCCGTGCCGCAGTTCCTCGCGTCCCAGCAGCCGCTGACCGCCCTGGCGAGCCCCGAGCTGAAGGCCGTCGGCGTGGCCTGTCTGACCGCGATCGCGCTCGGCTTGCCGGAGCCGGCCTTCGACCCCAAGCTCTTCACCTCGACCGAGGCGGGCCTGTTCTACGACAAGGTGCCCGTCTTCGGCACGGTCGACGGCGACCGCCGCCGGGTGTTCGTCTCCGCCAAGGGGAAGCTCTACGTCGTCAGCGACGACCACGACTTCAAGGGCTGGCTGCAGCGGGCGAAGACCGACCTGGCCGTGAAGGACGTCCTCGGCGTGGCGCCCGACCCGCACGAGAGCGGGTACAACGCCCTGGAGGCGGTCGGCAAGGTGACCTGGGACGTCTCGTACGGGGAGTTCAGCACGCCCGTGCTGCTGCTGCAGGCGATCGCGAAGAGCGAGGCGTTCGCGAAGGTGGCCTGGGGAGCCCCGACCTGCCACTCCGGATGGGTGGCCTCGCTGATGCCGACGCTCGTCACCTGGGGCACCATCCGGACCCCGGGGAAGACGCTGACGATCGGTCAGAACGTCCACAGCGCCGGGCTGATCGGCAGCGCCTGGATCAAGGGCCTGACCGGGGCCGACTGCAAGCAGGCGCAGTTCCCCCCTCACTGGGAGGTCGGGGTCAGGACCACGCTGCTCCCGCAGGCCGCAGCGAGCACCGACCTCACGACCGTCGCCGTCTTCTGCACCTACCTGAAGCAGAAGAACTTCAAGCCTGCGGGCCAGGCCCCGAAGGCGGAGCGGGAGAAGCGGATCGCCTTCCTCGTCGCCAACCGTTCGGTGGCGGAGAAGGAGGCCCTGCGGAAGCTGCCCAATATCGACGCCTACTACGGTCACCTGTTCTGATCCTCGGCGCAGGCGGCGGCCCGCGCACCGGATAGGGTCGCGGCCATGGACGCACCGCCCCGGCCCGACCTCACCACCGCGCTCTCCGGTGCCGAGCTGCGCCGTTGGTACTGGACGCTGGACGAACTCGCTTCCCTCGCCCGGGCGATGGGCGTCGCCCGGGGCGGCGGCAAGGCCGCGCTCACCGAGCGCCTTGCCGCCGCCCTGGACGGACGGCCCGCCCCCGCGGCGCCCCGGCCGCCCCGGGCCGGCCGGCAGTTGGCCGGGCCCTTGGACGAGGCGACCGTGATTCCGGCGGGGCAGCGGTGCAGTCAGGTGCTGCGGGCGTACTTCGAGCGGGAGATCGGTCCCGGGTTCCACTTCGACGCGGCGATGCGGGCGTTCGTGGCCGAGGGGGCGGGGCGGACCCTCGGGGAGGCGGTACTGCACTGGTACGGGACCCGGGCGGAGATGGCGCGGCCGCAGGAGGTCGGGGAGCAGTTCGAGTTCAACCGGTTCCTGCGGGAGTGGCACGCCGAGCACCCCGCCCGGTCCCGCGCCGAGGCCGTGGCGGCCTGGCAGGCGCACCGGGCCCTCCCCCGCGAGCTGCGGGAACGCGCGGCGCGCGGAGACGCTGTGGGAGGGTGATCCCATGAGCAACCTGGAGGACCTGGCCCGGCTGCGGCGGGCCCGCGACCAGATGGACCGCGACTACGCGCAGCCGCTGGACGTGGCCGCACTGGCCCGCACCGCGCTGATGTCGGAGGGCCACTTCTCCCGGAGCTTCCGGGCCGCCTTCGGGGAGACGCCGTACAGCTACCTGATGACCCGTCGGATCGAGCGGGCCAAGGCGCTGCTGCGGCGCGGGGACCTGAGCGTGACGGAGGTCTGCTTCGAGGTGGGCTGTACCTCGCTCGGTTCGTTCAGCTCGCGCTTCACCGAGCTGGTCGGGGAGAGCCCGAGCGCGTACCGGGCGCGGGAGCACGTGGACGAGTCGGCCATCCCCTCCTACATCGCCAAGATGTACCTGCGGCCGGTCCGTACGCCGCCCGCGAAGGCGGTCAGGAATGGAGAAGCAGATCCGCGGGCCCGCCCGTAGCGTGGGGCCCATGAACATCACGCTCTCCCAGACCTTCATCGCCGTCGACGACCACGACGCGGCGATCGCCTTCTACCGGGACGCCCTCGGCTTCGAGGTGCGCAACGACGTCTCCTTCGAGGGGATGCGCTGGGTGACGGTCGGCTCGCCGGCCCAGCCCGACGTGTCGATCGTGCTGGAGCCGCCGCTGGCGGACCCGAACGCCTCGGCGGCCGACCGCGAGACCATGGCCGAGGTGCTGGCCAAGGGCCTGCTGCGCGGCGCGATCTTCGCCACCGACGACGTGGACGCCACCTTCGAGCGGATCCGGGCCACCGGTGCCGAGGTGCTCCAGGAGCCGGTGGACCAGCCGTACGGCGTGCGCGACTGCGCGTTCCGCGACCCGTCGGGCAACGCGCTGCGTTTCAACCAGCCGAAGAAGTAGCCCGGACGAGGCCGGCCGCCCTCCGACACGGGAGGGCGGCCGACGTCGTCGTCAGACCCGGGCGAGCGAGCCGAGCACCCGCTCCGGGGTGATCCGGATCGCCACCCGCTGGACCTCGGGCGGGAGTTCGAGGTACTCGCGGCCGGCGCCCGGCCCCTCGTACAGCTCGGCGACCGTCACCGCCAGGGCCCGGCCCGCGTCCTCGGTGACGGTGGCCCGGCCGCGGAGCTCCACGTAGCGCAGCGGATCGGCCGGGTCGTAGACGATCACGCTGGCCCGCGGGTCGCGCTCGAGGTTGCGGACCTTGCGGAGTCCGGCCGTGGAGGAGATCAGCAGGTCGTCGCCGTCGCGCCCGACCCAGACCACCGAGGTCTGCGGCGCGCCGTCGGGGTTCACGGTGGCGAGCACGGCCACCACCGGGGCATCCAGGAGTGCGCGGACGGCATCGTTCAAGATCACTGTCATGGACCCGACCCTAGCCCGACGGGACGTCAGGGGTCGACCCCCGTCCGACCCCTGACGTCCCGTCGGCGTGCCCCTCTTCCCCGCCACCGGAAGCGGACCGGGAGTGCAGGAGACCTTCACGCTCCCGGCCCCGTCAGTACCCGACGGTGAAGCGGGTGCGGTGGTGCCGCGGCCGCTCCGCCTCGTCGAGCAGGGCGACGGCCACGTCCTCCATGGAGATGGCGGAGTTGCCCTCGGCGTCGACGACCAGCTCGTCCGTGCCGAGGCGGTAGCTGCCGGTGCGCTCGCCGGGCTCCAGGACGGCGGCCGGGCTGAGGTAGGCCCAGTCCACGGTGTCGTCCGCGAGGCAGGCGGCCAGCTGCTCGTTGCAGGCCAGGGCGATCGGCCGCCAGGAGGGCGGGAAGTCGGGGCCGTCGATCACGGTCAGCCCGCCGCCGCCGGGCAGCAGCAGACTGCCGGCGCCGCCGAGCAGGAGCAGGCGGGCTCCGCTCTTGGCCAGCCCGGCGAGCAGCGCGCGGGTGACGGCGGCGTGCTCCTCCTCCCGGCCGGGGACGGGGCGGGTGGCGCCGATGACCACGTCCTGACCCTCGGTCAGTTCCGCGATCCGGTCGGGATCGAGGGCGTCGGCGCTGCGGTGGCGGGCCCCGGGGTGCAGGTCGGGGTAGCGCTCGGGCGAGCGGACCACGGCGGTGACCTCGTGGCCTCGGGCGACGGCCTCGGTGACGATCCGGCTGCCGGCCGCTCCGGCGGCTCCGAAGACGGTGATGCGCATGGTGGTGTCCTCCTGGGACGAGGGTGGGTTCAGCGGTCGGCGAGGACGCGGGCCGGTGCCGGGGCCTCGGCGGCGGGCAGCCGGGGGCCGGACCGGGCGGCGAGGACGACGGCGCCCAGCGCCAGGGCGGCGCCGAGGAGCTGGGCGGGCGCCAGGCTCTGGCCGAGCACGATCCAGCCGAGCAGGGCGGCGACCAGCGGGCTGAGCAGGCCGAGGAAGGTCACCTCGTTGGGCGAGAGCACCTTGATGCCGCGGAACCAGAGCACGTACGCGACGGCCGCGCCGATCAGGCCGAGGTAGGCGTAGCCGAGCAGGTTCCGGTCGGTCAGCGAGGGGGGCGGCGGGCCCTCGACGAACAGGGCCACCGGGACCAACAGCAGGCCGCCGGCGACCAGTTGCCAGCCGGTGGTGGCCAGCAGCGGGGCCGGGGAGGTCCAGCGCTTGCTGAGCACCACGCCGGTGGCCATCACGGCTGCGCCGCCCAGGGCCGCCGCCACGCCGACGGCGTCCAGCTCGGCGTCCGCCCGCAGGACCAGCAGGGCGACGCCGGCGATGCCGACCACGGCGGAGAGCAGGGTGCGCAGGGTGAAGCGCTGGCCGAGCAGGGCGACGGAGAGGCCGGCCACCAGCAGCGGCTGAACGGAGCCGACGGTGGCGGCGACGCCGCCGGGCAGGCGGTAGGCCGAGACGAACAGCAGGGCCAGGAAGAGGCCGATGTTCAGGGTGCCGAGCACCATCGCCTTCCACCACCAACTGCCCTTCGGCAGCTGCCTGGTGACGGCGACCAGCAGGAGGCCGGCGGGTAACGCGCGGAGCACCGCGGCCAGCAGCGGGCGTCCGGGCGGGAGCAGTTCGGTGGTGACCAGGTAGGTGGAGCCCCAGACGGCGGGGGCCAGGGCGGTGAGCAGGAGCGCTGCGGTCCGATCTCTTAGCACTAAGCAAACATATCTCACCGCTAAGAGATGTCGCTAGACTTTTCCCATGACCGATCACGTGGACCAGGTACTCGCGCAGTGGGCCGCGCAGCGGCCCGACCTCGACGTCTCGCCGATGGCGGTGATCGGCCGCCTCAAGCAGCTCACCGCCCGGGTGGAGGGCGAGCTCAAGCGCACCTTCGCCGCCCACGGCCTGGACACGCCCTCCTTCGACGTGCTCGCCACCCTGCGCCGCAACGGGCCCGAACACCCGCTCACCCCGGCCGAGTTGATGCGCTCGATGATGGTCACCTCCGGCGCCGTCACCCAGCGCCTGGACCGCCTCCAGGAGCGCGGCCTGATCCGCCGCACCCCCAGCCCCACCGACGGCCGGGTCGTCCTGGTCGCCCTCACCGAGGCCGGCCTCACCCTTGTCGACGAGACCCTCCCCGACCACCTCGCCACCGAACAACGCCTGCTCGCCCCCCTCCCCACCGCCGACCGCGACCAGCTCGCCACCCTGCTGAGAACTCTCCTGGAGGGCCTGGACTGACGCCCTCCGCCGCGCTCCCGCCACGCCCTCCGATGGCGCAACGTGCGCCGGTCCGCCCCCGGCCGGGGCTGAATGGACCCCGCACGAGGACGACCACCCCTGCGGCGAACGGGTAGCACGCATGCACATCGAGGCCACGACGAGACCGAAGCCCGACGGACGACGAGGACGGAGGTGGCGTTCGGCGCTGCTGGCGGCCGCGCTGGTCGGGTCACTGGCCGCCCCTGCGGCCACCTCCGCCGTGGCGAAGCCGCTGCCCGCGCCCGTGCCCGTGGTGCGGCTGGCGGGCCAGGACGCCCCCTCGAACGAGCAGCTGACGCAGGATCTGATCGCGCTGATGCAGCGGCTGCGGATCCCGGGGGCGCTGGTGGCGGTCACCACGCCGGAGCGCGGGACCTGGACCACCGCGCTGGGCACCTCGGACCTGACCACCGGCAAGCCGATCGAGACGGCCGACCACCTGCGGGTCGGGAGCATCACCAAGACCTTCACCGGCACGGTGATCCTCCAGCTGGTCCAGGAGGGCCTGCTCGGTCTGGACGACCCGGTGAGTGCCCACCACCCCGGGGTGCCGAACGGCGACTGCATCACGATCCGTCAGCTGCTCAACATGACCAGCGGGCTCTACAACTACTCCGAGGACCCGGGCTTCAACCAGCGCCTGGACGAGGAGCCCGAGGCGGTCTGGACGCCGCACGAGCTGCTCGACCTGGCCTACTCGCACGACGTGTACTTCCCGCCCGGCCAGGGCTTCCACTACTCCAACACCAACACCGTGATCCTCGGCCTGATCGCCGAGCACCTCACCCACCAGCCGCTCGCCGAGCTGTTCCGGCAGCGGATCTTCCAGCCGGTCGGCATGCCGGGCAGCAGCCTGGAGAACGGCGCCGGGATCCCGGAGCCGAACGCCCGCGGTTACCAGTTCATCACCAACGTGGAGAGCCTCACCGCCCCGACCCTGACGGGCAAGGACGCCGCCTGGGCGGACTGGTCGGCGGGCAACCCGTACGACGTCACCCGGGTCGACGCCTCCTGGGCCTGGGCCGCCGGCGCGGCCGCCTCCACCCTGGGCGACCTGCAGCGCTGGGCCCCGGCGCTGGCCACCGGCACCCTGCTGTCGCCCGAACTCCAGCACGAGCGGCTGCAGTTCGTGCCGACCTCGGACCTTCCGGGTGCCCCGCGCTACGGACTCGGCATCGCCGAGTTCTTCGGCTTCCTCGGCCACGACGGGCAGATCCCCGGCTACACCAGCTTCATGGGCTACCACCCGGAGCACCGCGCCACCGTCGTGGTGCTGGCCAACCTCAACCAGTCCCCCGACGGCACCGCGCCGGCCAACGAGCTGGCCAAGCTGCTGATCGCGGAACTCTTCCCGAAGAAGTAGGCCGACCACTGGTGGGGCCCCGCCGAGCGGCGGGGCCCCACCCGCCTGCCGTCAGCAGTTCGGGATGACGGTGCCGTTGTTGTCCTTGGCCACGTCGTTGCCCCAGCGCGACAGGTAGAACGCCGACACCCACTGACCCCCCGGCCCCACGTCCGGATCCGTCTTCAGCCACCAGTGGTTGAACGAGGAGCCCGACGCCACCTCACGCCCCCACGCCTTGCAGAACACGTAGTTGGTGCCCTGGTACAGCGTGCCCGTGGCACTGGTGGAGCTGGGCGAGGCGAAGACCGAGGCGTTCGAGAAGGTGTCCACCCAGTACTTCCCGGTGGCCGGCGGCGCTCCGCCGCCCGCGCAGTCGGGGATGACGGTGCCGTTGTTGTCCTTGGCCACGTCGTTGCCCCAGCGCGACAGGTAGAACGCCGACACCCACTGGCCCCCCGGCCCCACGTCCGGATCCGTCTTCAGCCACCAGTGGTTGAACGAGGAGCCCGACGCCACCTCACGCCCCCACGCCTTGCAGAACACGTAGTTGGTGCCCTGGTACAGCGTGCCGGTCTGGGTGGTGGAGGTCGGCGAGCCGTAGACCGGGGCGTTGGCGAAGGTGTCGACCCAGTACTGGCCCGGCGTGGTGGGCGGGTTGGGGCTGCCGCCGCCGGGGCCGTAGAGGCGGATCGCGCCGTAGTAGTCACCGTGCGAGGAGAGTGCGGCGACCTGGACGTAGCCGCCGGAGTACGGGGCCTCCGCGATGTAGCCGTTGCCCAGGTACATCGCGACGTGGTGGATGGTGGAGGGCGAGCCGCCGAAGAACACCAGGTCACCGGGGAGCAGCGGGGCGGTTCCGTCGGAGCGGTAGTAGCGGGCCACCGCCCGCGAGGAGGGCCACTGGGTGTAGGTGGTGCCGTTGATGACGTCGGCGCCGACCGCCAGGTAGTAGGCGTAGCGGACGAGGCCGGAGCAGTCGAGGCCCCGGACGTGGCAGTCGTTCGGCGCGCCGTTGGAGGCGTCGCAGATTCCGTAGCTCGGGCCGGGCTGGCTGCCGTGGCCGCCGCCCCAGGAGTAGGGGGTGCCGATCTGGCCGCAGGCGGCGTTGACGGCGGCGACGGCCTGGGTGGCCGCGCCGGAGGAGAGCACGCCGCAGGCGGGGGCGGCCTGGGCCGGCTGGACGCCGGCGAAGAAGACCGCGAAGGAGGCGAGCACCGAGAGCAGGGCAGCGGTGCGCAGTGGACGAAGGAGCCAGCGTGCCAAGGGCGTTACGCGCGTAGTCACAGGGCCGTCCCGAACTGTCGTGGGGGCTGGGATTGGTGGCGGACATTCAAGCACCGCCGCACGGACGGCGGGTAGCCCCGCGGCACACACTCTTCAACAGTTCATCGAGGGTCGTGGCCACACCCTGGCGGCCCGTCAGCTGACCAGGCATTACTTCACGGTTAAGTTCAAGTCCTGAAAAAAGAGCGCCCCGACCCCTTACCAACGCTTTCGGGACTCTGCTTACATGCTCCTGACATCGCACCTCCGGCACCCCACCCAGGACTGGAGAGACATCCGCATGCACCGGCGCCCCCTGCTCGGCGGAGCCCTGCTCGCCGCCGCCACCATCGCCGCATCCGCCCTCCCCGTCAGCGCCTCGGCAACCCCCGGCCCGGCCTACCGGGACTCCCGGAAACCGGTCGAACGCCGGGTCGAGGACCTGCTGGCCCGGATGACCCTGACCGAGAAGATCGGCCAGATGACCCAGGCCGAGCGCAACGCCGTCGACGGCGACCCGGCGAAGATCACCACCCTGGCCCTCGGCTCCCTGCTCTCCGGCGGCGGCTCCACCCCCGCCTCCAACACCCCGGCCGCCTGGGCCGACATGGTGGACGGCTACCAACGCCGCGCCCTGGAGACCCGCTTGGGCATCCCCCTGCTCTACGGCGTGGACTCGGTGCACGGCCACGGGAACCTGGTGGGCGCCACCGTCTTCCCGCACAACATCGCGCTCGGCGCCACCCGCGACCCCGAACTCGCCCGCAGGGCCGCTCACATCACCGCGATCGAGACCCGCGCCACCGGCCCGCAGTGGGTCTTCGCCCCGTGCGTCTGCGTGGCCCGGGACGACCGCTGGGGCCGCACCTACGAGAGCTTCGGCGAGACGCCCGAGCTGGTGAGCTCGATGGAGACCCAGATCGACGGCTTCCAGGGCACCCGCGGCTCCCAACTCGACCGCCCCGACCGGGTGCTGGCCACCGTGAAGCACTACGCCGGCGACGGCTCCACCGCCTACGGCTCCTCGGCCGGCAGCTACAAGCTGGACCAGGGCGTCACCGTCACCTCCCGCGAGCGCTTCCGCCGGATCGACCTCGCCCCGTACGTCACGGCGGTGCAGCGGCACCGGGTCGGCTCGATCATGCCCTCCTACTCCAGCGTGGACTGGACCGAGGACGGCCTGGGCAACCCGGTGAAGATGAGCGCCAACCACGAGCTGCTCACCGAGGTGCTCAAGCAGAAGACCGGCTTCGACGGATTCCTGATCAGCGACTGGGACGCGATCAACCAGCTCCCGGGCGACTACCCGACGCAGGTGCGCACCGCGGTCAACGCGGGGATGGACATGTTCATGGTCCCGTACAGCGCCGAGAAGTTCGAGCAGGCCCTGCTCACCGAGGTGAACGAGGGCCGGGTGGCGCCGTCCCGGATCGACGACGCCGTCCGCCGGATCCTCCGGGCCAAGTTCGAACTCGGCCTGTTCGAGCACCCGTTCACCGACCGGCGGTACCAGTCCGCCATCGGCTCGCCCGAGCACCGGGCGGTGGCCAGGGAGGCCGTCGCCAAGTCCCAGGTCCTGCTGAAGAACGAACACGGCGCGCTGCCGCTCAGGCGCACCGACGCCATCTACGTCGCGGGCGTCAACGCCGACGACCCCGGTAACCAGGCCGGTGGTTGGACCGTCACCTGGCAGGGCGCCCCCGGCGACACCATCCCCGCCACCACCATCCTGGAGGGCATCCGGGAGTACGCCCCCTCCGCCGTGTACAGCGCGGACGCCTCGGCGCCCGTCGGCGGTGCGAAGGTCGGCGTCGTGGTGGTCGGCGAGACGCCGTACGCCGAGGGCATGGGCGACGTCGGCAACAACGGGCACACCCTGGAGCTCTCCCCGGCCGACCGGGCGAACGTCGACAAGGTCTGCGCCGCCGTACCCACCTGCGTGGTGCTGGACGTGGCGGGCCGTCCGCAGATCGTCACCGGCCAACTCCCGGCCATGGACGCCTTCGTGATGTCCTGGCTGCCCGGAAGCGAGGGCGGCGGGGTGGCCGACGTGCTGTTCGGCGAGCGCCGCTTCTCCGGGAAGCTCCCGGTCAGCTGGCCGCGCAGCGAGGCCCAGGAGCCGCTGAACGTCGGCGACCCGTCCTACGACCCGCTGTTCCGCTACGGCTTCGGCCTCACCGCCGGCCGCTGATCCCGCCCATCGACCCAGGAGCCCCCACCTCCATGAACCAACGACAACGGCGTTACGGCATAAGGCTGTTGACCGCCGCCACGCTGCTCGCGCCCGCCTCCGTGCTGGCTCCCACCGGCGCCGAGGCGGCCACCCCCACCGGCTGGACCACCGTGGTCAACCGCAACAGCGGCCGCTGCGTGGACGCCGCGGCGGCCGCCACCGCCAACGGCACCGCCGTCCAGCAGTACTCCTGCAACGCCACCACCGCCCAGCAGTGGCAGCTGCTGCCCACCGACGGCGGCCACGTCCGGATCGCCAACGCGAACGACTCCACCAAGGTCTGGGACGTCACCGGCGTGTCCGCCGCCGACGGCGCCAAGGTCCAGCTCTGGACCTGGGGCGGCGGCACCAACCAGCAGTGGCTGCCGGTGGACGAGGGCGGCGGCTCGTACCACTTCGTCAACCGCAACAGCGGCAAGTGCCTGGACGTACCGTCCGCCTCCACCGCCGATGCGGTGGTGCTCCAGCAGTACACCTGCAACGGCACCGCCGCGCAGTCCTTCTCCTTCGGCGCCGGCGGCGACCCGGGCAACCCCGGCAATCCGGACCTCGGCCCGAACGTCGCCGTGTTCGACCCCTCGATGCCCGCCGCCACCGTGCAGGCCAAGCTGAACGCGGTCTTCCAGCAGCAGGAGACCAACCAGTTCGGCACCCAGCGCCAGGCCCTGCTCTTCAAGCCCGGGACGTACAACGTCGACGCCAACGTCGGCTTCTACACCCAGGTGGCCGGCCTCGGCCTCACTCCCGACGCCGTCACCATCAACGGCGGGGTGCACGCCGAGGCCGACTGGTTCCAGGGCAACGCCACCCAGAACTTCTGGCGCTCCGCCGAGGGCCTCTCCGTCAACCCGCCCTCCGGCACCGACCGCTGGGCGGTCTCGCAGGCCGCCCCCTACCGCCGGATGCACGTGCGCGGCAACCTCCAGCTGGACGACGGCGGCTGGTCCAGCGGCGGCCTGCTGGCCGACAGCCTGGTCGACGGCCAGGTCCGCTCCGGCTCCCAGCAGCAGTGGCTCTCCCGCAACTCCCAGTGGGGCAGCTGGACGGGCTCCAACTGGAACATGGTCTTCGTCGGCGACGTCAACGCCCCGGCCAACACCTTCCCCAGCCCGCCCTACACCACCGTGGCGCAGACCCCGGTGGTCCGGGAGAAGCCCTTCCTGTACGTGGACGCGGCCGGGGCCTACCGGGTCTTCGTCCCGTCGCTGCGCACCAACTCGGTCGGCACGTCGTGGAGTTCGGGCAGCCAGGCGGGCAGCTCACTGCCGATCGACCAGTTCTTCGTGGTCAGGCCCGGTGCCACCGCGGCCCAGGTCAACGCCGCCCTCGGCCAGGGGAAGAACCTGCTCTTCACCCCCGGCGTCTACCACCTCGACCAGACCCTGAACGTGAACCGGCCCGACACCGTGGTGCTCGGCCTCGGCCTGGCCACCCTGATCCCGGACAACGGCATCGCCGCGATGACCGTCGCCGACGTGGACGGGGTGAAGATCGCCGGAGTGCTCTTCGACGCCGGCCCGGTGAACTCCCCCGTGCTGCTCCAGCTCGGCCCGGCCGGCTCCACCGCCCGGCACACCGCGAACCCGGCCTCCCTGCACGACGTGTTCTTCCGGATCGGCGGCGCGGGCGTCGGCCGGGCCACCCAGAGCCTGGTGGTGAACAGCTCCGACGTGATCGGCGACCACACCTGGATCTGGCGCGCCGACCACGGCAGCGGCGTCGGCTGGACGGCCAACACCGCCGCCACCGGACTGACCGTCAACGGCACCGCCGTCACCTTCTACGGCCTCTTCGTCGAGCACTACCAGCAGCACCAGGTGGTCTGGAACGGCAACGGCGGCCGCACCTACTTCTTCCAGAACGAGATGCCCTACGACCCGCCGAACCAGGCCGCCTGGCAGAACGGCGCGACCCGCGGCTACGCCGCCTACAAGGTGGCCGACTCGGTGACCTCGCACGAGGCCTGGGGCCTGGGCAGCTACTGCTACTTCAACGTCAACCCGGGGGTGGTGGCCGAGCACGCGATCGAGGCGCCGAACCGGAGCGGGGTGCGCTTCCACGACATGGTGACCGTCTCGCTCGGCGGCACCGGCACCATCGCCCACGTGGTGAACTCCACCGGCGGCCCGTCCAACTCCGCCACCAACGTCGCCAACCTGGTCAGCTACCCCTGAAGCCCGTGACGCGGCCTCAGGGCCGGGTCAGAGCCAGATGAAGGGCGCCCGGGCCGTGTACCCCACGGCCCGGGTGGCCTCGTCCAGGGCGGCGGGCGCCGCGGTGGAGGCCGGGTCGGCGAAGCGCGAGGAGGTGACGGTCAGGTAGTGACCGACCGCGTCCACCTGGACGCTGGTCTGCTGCTGAGCGCCCGGCAGGGGGGCCGGTGAGCCGGACGGCGTCGGCAGGACGCCCGGGTCCGGCGGCACGAAGGCGATCGCCTCGGCGTTGGGGACCAGCGCCTTCTCGGCCTGCTGCGCCGACCCCTCGTCGGGGAAGCGCAGCACCGTCACGCTGCTCAGCACCTGGTTGCCGTCCTGGGTGTAGCTGACCGAGACGTAGGAGAGGCAGTTGGTGTCCTTGAGCACGTCCCGGCCCTTGTCGGCCAGCACCTCGGCGCAGGCCTGGCCCTGGCGGGCCGCCGTGCGGCGGGCCTTGAAGCCGCCGTTGTCGACCGCCCGGCCGACGGGGAAGTAGCGCTCGACGGTGAAGAACTGCTCCTCCGTCAGCGGCTGGGTCGGCGGACCGGCGTCGGCCGGCACCGCGCTGAGGCCCTCCTTGGTGGTCCGTCCGGCGCCCGGGAGCCAGTCGCCCGACTCGGCCACCACCACGCCCACGGCGACGGCCACACCGCCGACGGTGCACAGGGCGATGATCCGGCGGCGGCGGCCCCGGACCCGGCGGCTCTGGCGCTCCCCCTGCGTGGTCATGGCGCAGATTCTAAGCGGATGATCCGACCACGTCCGCACCCGGGTCGCCCGCCACGCCGCGCCCGGCCGCCCGGTGGCGCGGAGCGGATCGCCCGATGATCGCCGGATGGCGGAACTGTGACAACTCGCACACCTCCGAGGCCCTGTTCTTGGTGGGTTCCCTCTGGCGCGGGGCGACGTCGCCCGGGCAGGATCAAGGCCATGGATCTGCTCGACACCCTCACCGCCAAGGGCCTGCGCCGGGAACTCCCCACCCGGGAGGAGGCACTGGCCGTACTCGCCACCACCGACGACGAGTTGCTGGACGTGGTCGCGGCCGCCGGGCGGGTGCGCCGTCAGTGGTTCGGCCGGCGGGTCAAGCTCAACTACCTGGTGAACCTCAAGAGCGGCCTCTGCCCCGAGGACTGCAACTACTGCTCCCAGCGGCTCGGCTCCAAGGCGGAGATCCTCAAGTACACCTGGCTCAAGCCCGAGCAGGCGGCCGAGGCGGCCGCCGCCGGTCTGGCCGGCGGTGCCAAGCGGGTCTGCCTGGTCGCCAGCGGCCGCGGCCCGACGGACCGCGACATCGACCGGGTCGCCGACACCATCGCCGCCATCAAGGACTCCAACGAGGCCGTCGAGGTCTGCGCCTGCCTGGGCCTCCTCTCCGACAACCAGGCCGAGCGGCTGAAGGCGGCCGGGGCCGACGCCTACAACCACAACCTCAACACCTCCGAGGCCACCTACGGGGACATCACCACCACCCACACCTACGCGGACCGGGTGGACACCGTCCAGAAGGCGCACGGCGCCGGCCTCTCCGCCTGCTCCGGCCTGATCGCCGGCATGGGCGAGAGCGACGAGGACCTGGTCGACGTGGTCTACGCGCTGCGCGAGATCGGCTCCGACTCGGTGCCGGTCAACTTCCTGATCCCCTTCGAGGGCACCCCGCTGGCCAAGGAGTGGAACCTCACCCCGCAGCGCTGCCTGCGCATCCTCGCCATGGTCCGCTTCGTCTGCCCCGACGTCGAGGTCCGGATCGCCGGCGGCCGCGAGGTGCACCTGCGCTCGATGCAGCCGCTCGGCCTGCACATCGCCAACTCCATCTTCCTCGGCGACTACCTCACCAGCGAGGGCCAGGCCGGCCAGGCCGACCTCGACATGATCGCCGACGCGGGCTTCGTGGTGGAGGGCGCGGGCGAGGCCACCCTGCCGCGGCACCGCTCCGAGGCCGCGGCCGGCGGCGGCTGCGGCTCGGTCTGCTCGACCGACTCCGAGGCCTCGGAGGACGCCCACGGCTGTGGCACCGGCGGTGGCTGCGGCCCGTGCGGCGGTCACGCCGCCCCCGTGCCCGCCCAGAGCACCCCGAACGACGAGCCCCAGCCCGACCTGGTCCGGGTCCGCCGCCGCGGCGCCGGCACCGAACTGGCGCCCAACGCCTAGGAACTGACGCTCCCCCATGCACAACCTCCTCGACCTCGACCGCGCCCACGTCTGGCACCCGTACGGCCCGATGCCCGGCACCTCCACCCCCTACGTGGTGGAGTCCGCCTCCGGTGTCCGGCTCCGGATGGCGGAGCCGGTGGCCGGGCACCACGAGCTGATCGACGGCATGTCCTCCTGGTGGGCGGCCGTCCACGGCTACCGGCACCCGGTGCTGGACGCCGCGGTGACCGACCAGCTCGGCCGGATGAGCCACGTGATGTTCGGCGGGCTCACCCACGAGCCGGCCGTCGGGCTGGCCTCCCGGCTGGTGGAGATCACCCCGGAGCCGCTGCGGCACGTGTTCCTCTCGGACTCGGGCTCGGTCGCGGTCGAGGTCGCGATGAAGATGTGCCTGCAGTACTGGCGCTCGATCGGCCGCCCCGCCAAGCAGCGTCTGCTGACCTGGCGCGGCGGGTACCACGGCGACACCTTCCACCCCATGTCGGTCTGCGACCCCGAGGGCGGGATGCACAGCCTCTGGGGCGGGGTGCTGCCGGGTCAGGTCTTCGTCCCCGAGCCGCCGGTGGAGTTCGAGCAGGCGTACGCGGACCAGCTGGAGCAGGCGGTCGCCGAGCACGCCGACACGCTCGCCGCGGTGATCGTCGAGCCGGTGGTGCAAGGCGCGGGCGGCATGCGCTTCCACTCCCCGGAGTACCTGCGGGTGCTGCGCGAGGTCTGCGACCGCCACGACGTGCTGCTGGTCTTCGACGAGATCGCCACCGGCTTCGGCCGCACCGGCGAGCTCTTCGCCGCCGACCACGCGGGCGTCTCCCCCGACGTGCTCTGCCTCGGCAAGGCCCTGACGGGCGGTTACCTCTCGATGGCCGCCACCCTGTGCACCTCCCGGATCGCCGACGGGATCAGCCGGGGCGAGGTCCCCGTGCTCGCCCACGGCCCGACCTTCATGGGCAACCCGCTGGCCGCCGCCGTCGCCAACGCCTCGATCGAGCTGCTGCTCTCCCAGGACTGGCGCACCGAGGTCAAGCGGATCGGAACCGGCCTGCGGGACGGACTCGCCGAGGCCACCGCCGTCCCGGGCGTCAAGGACGTCCGGGTGCTCGGCGCGATCGGCGTCGTCCAGCTCGACCACCCCGTCGACATGCGGGCGGCCACCGAGGCCGCCGTCCGCGAGGGCGTCTGGCTGCGGCCGTTCCGCGACCTCGTCTACACCATGCCGCCGTACGTCACCTCCGACGCCGACCTGGCGCGGATCACGGCCGCCGTGACCGCCGCCGCTGCCGCCGGCTGACTCCTTCTTCGTTGAGGCTCCTGTGAACACCCGTCAGACCCGCCGCCCCGGCACCGTCCTGTTCGTCACCGGCACCGGCACCGAGGTCGGCAAGACCGCCGTCACCGCGGCCGTGGCCGCGCTCGCCCCCTCGGTGGCGGTGCTGAAGCCCGGTCAGACCGGCGTCCTCCCCGGCGAACCGGGGGACGCCGAGGAGGTCGGCCGGCTGGCCGGCCCGCACGTGACCCTGCGCGAACTCGCCCGCTATCCCGAGCCCTTGGCCCCCGAGACCGCCGCCCGGCGCTCCGGTCTGCCGGCGCTGACGGCCGCCGAGGCCGCCGCCGAGGCCGCTTCGCTGGCCGCCGACCACGACCTGGTCCTGGTCGAGGGCGCGGGCGGCCTGCTGGTCCGCTACAACCCGGCCGGGGAGACCCTCGCCGACATGGCACTGGCCACCGCGGCGCTCGGCCTGGAGGTCCAGGTCCTGCTGGTCGCCACCGCCGGCCTGGGCACCCTCAACACCACCACCCTCACCGCCGAGGCGCTGCGCGCCCGTGGCCTGGCCACCCTAGGCGTGGTCATCGGCAGCTGGCCCGCCGCCCCCGACCTCGCCATGCGCTGCAACCTCGCCGACCTCCCCACCGCCGCCGGCGCCCCGCTGCTCGGCGCCCTCCCGCACGGCGCCCCGGACGCGCCCTCCTTCTCCGCCCTCGCCGAGTCCGCCCTCGCACCCGCACTCGGCGGCCTCTGGGACGCCGGGAAATTCGCTGCCGATCACGCCTGAGGCCGTGTTGTACTCGCCCCCGTGAACGATCCACGGGGGACCACCGCCGCGCCCGCCTGCGGCCATCACCTGACGTCGGCACCGGTCCCGGTCTGCGAGCACCTGCTCGCCACGACCGAACCGCTCTACCAGTACGTGCACTTCACCGGCGACGGCACCGACCAGGCCCGGGTCTGCCAGGACTGCGTCCCGCCGACCGACGTCGGCCCGATGGTCCGGGTGACTCCGTTCTGCGCCCCCTGCGCCGACGCCGCCACCCGCGGCCTGCTCGGCACCCGCGGTCACCCGGGCCCGGTGGAACGCCCGCGCCCGACCGACCCGACCGTGGTGCGCTCGCCGCTGCCCGCCGCGCTCGGCCCGGTCACCGACCTGGCTCCCGGCGGCGCGGCCGGCGGCTGGCTGCTCCTGCTCGCCGACGGCACCCTCGTCCGCTGGCACCCCGGGGACGAACACTGGCAGGAGCTCGCCCGCACCACGGTCGCCCTGCCGCCGGACGCACGGACCTGGGGCGACATGGTCCCCGCGCTCCGCCTGCACGCCGGCGCCGACGGCCGGTACGCCGCCGTGGTGCAGGATCACGTGGACGAGGAGTCCCTCGGCCAGGTCCTCGACCTCACCACCGGCGCCGTCACCATGTCCCTGTCCGGCGGCACCTACAGGACCTACACCGTCCCGTTCTCCCTCGCCTTCACCGAGCACCAGGGCCGCACCCTGCTGGTCCACCGCACCGACTGGAACCGCCTCGACGTCTCCGACCCCGCCGACGGCACCCTCCTGACGGACCGTGAGCTCGACGAGGACCGCGCCCTCGACTACTTCCACGGCGCCCTCCGCATCAGCCCCGACGGCCGCCGGATCGCCGACGACGGCTGGATCTGGCAGCCCGTCGGCGCCCCGTCCCTCTGGAGCCTGCACCACTGGCTGACCGCGAACCCCTACGAGAGCGAGGACGGCCCCAGCCGGCGCGACCCCCTCCAACCCGACTACCTCTGGAACCGTCCGATGGTCTGGCTCGACGGCGAGCGCCTCGCCCTCGGCGGCCTCGGCGACGACAGCGCCTGGCTCCGCCCCGGTGCACTGGTCCTCCACGTCGACGACCTCGCCGGTGCCCTCAACACCCCCCTCCGCCTCACCGCCTTCGCGGGCCCCGACGGCCCCTTCTTCGCGGTCGGCGGCCTCCTGTACGCCGCCACCCCCGAAGGCCTCACCGTCTGGGACCCCACCGACGGCGCCCGCCTCGCCACCGTCCCCGGCTTCCACCCCTCCCACCACCACCGCCCCGCAGGCGAGTTGGCCTCCCTGGTCGACGGCGCCCTGCACCGCTGGACGATCAACTGACACCGGCGCGATCTCCTCGCCCCCGACCGTGACTCATGATCGACAGCGTCGTTGATCTTCTTCGGGGGCAGGGGAAGACCCGGATCCGAATCCATCACCGCAGCGGCACTCCGCCGCGACCGCGGCATGCCCCCTTCTGCCAGGAATCCGTCACACGCGGGCCGTTGGGCCCCAGGGGGTTGTCATCGTCATGCTTCCCGCACTCCACTCCACGAGTCCGCCGCGGACCGTGCCCGACCGCGAGCACGCGCTCCGGCTCCTCGACGCGATGGTCCGGCAGGCCGGTGCCCGGCCGGACCTCGCCGATCCGGCGGACGCCGCGGCCCTCAGCCTCGCCACCGTCGAGCGGGCCTTCGGTCTGTACGAGGGCCGGATCACGCCCGACCTGCCGGCCGACCGGGCCTTCGTGGTGCCCAGCCTGATCAGCCGTCACGACCCCACCCGGGGCCCCGAGATCCACCACCTGCTGCCACTGCTCGACGCCCGGTACGGCGTCACCCCGAGCTGGGGCCAGCACCTCCTGGCGGCCCTGCCGCCCCTGGTGCTGGCCGACTACGGAGCACACGCCGGACACCGCGGGGTCGTGCTGCAGGCCCCGGTCACCGCGGACCTGGTCACGGACCTGACCCCCGAGGCGTCAGCGGAGCGGATCTCGGGCATCGTCCGCGACACAGTCGACTTAGCACGGAAACGATTCGGCACCCACGTGGTGGGCCTCGGCGCCACCCTCCCGGCGCTGACCCGCTTCGGGCGCGACGCGGTCCCCCGCGGGGTCGGCGCGGCCGTGCCGGGCAGGAACGTTCCGGCCGTCACGACCGGCCACGGCGGCACCGTCCACCTGATCCGGTCCCTGACGCTCGACGTCCTGGACTCCGTCGCCGTCGGCGGCGGTCCGCTGCGGATCGGCGTGATCGGAGCGGCCAGCTCGATCGGCGGCTCCGTCCTCACCACCCTGCTCGCCGCCTTACCCGACACGGCCTTCCTCGCCTGCGACCGGCCCACCCGGCTGGGCCGGGTCGACCGGGTGGTCCGGGCGGCGGGCGGCGAGGCCCGCACGCGCGTCACGGCCGACGTGGGAGAGGTCCTGCGGACCTGCCGGGTGACCGTCAGCGCCGTCACCGAAAGGCTGGACCTGGACGAGCTCGTACTGGGCGAGGACCTGACCGGGCACGTCCTCATCGACGACAGCCAGCCCAGCCGGGTCGACCGCGAGCAGTGGCACAAGCGCGGCGCCCGGTTGCTGTGGCCGATCGGCACCGGTGCCCCCGCGCCGGGACCGCTCCACCGGCGCGGGGACTACCGCTACGGACCGGGCACCGGGCTGCTCAACTCCCATGACCTGTGGGCCTGCGAGGCCGAGGCCGCGGTCCTGGCCCTGACCGGGGACCTCGGGGCCGCCCTGACCGGACCGGTCTCCCCCGAGGCGGCCACCCGGATCGGCCGGCTCTGCGACCAGGCCGGGGTCGGCACGGCCGAACCGCAGTCGCACGCCCTCCCCACGCCGCTCGCCCTCCCCTCCCCCGCCCCCTCCCGCCTCGTCCTGCCGCGCCCCGCGCGGGAGCGGACCGCGCCGCGGTCCTCACTCCTCCTCCGACCCCGGCCCTCGGGCCAGGAGGGCCTGGAACGGATGACCACCCTCCCGGCCATCGCCACCCTGGGAACCGACCAGCACCTGGACGGCGGCCAGTGGATCGCGAAGCTCGGCGAGGACCGCGTCTTCATGATGGGCGACAACCCGGCGCTGCCCGTGATGCCCGACCGGCCCACGCTCGCCGACTTCTTCCGCCTGCGGCTCGCACAGGACCGCTTCACCGCCCTGCACCTGATCCACAGCGCCCGCCGCGCCCGCGACCTGGACCTGGGCGACACGGTCGTCACCGCCTGCCTGCTGCACGACATCGCCGTCGGCGGTCTGCTGCGCAGTCACCACGGCCACTGGGGCGCCCAGTTGGTCGCCCCCTACGTCAGCGAGGAGATCGCCTGGGCGATCCGCCAGCACGAGATCCTCCGCTTCTTCCCCGACCCCGCCGTGGGCTACGACTACCCGGACGCCTACAACGCCTTCTTCGGCCCCGACTACCGCCCGCCCGGGCACGTGCACCGCGCCTACCGGGACGTGCGCGCCCACCGCTGGTACATGACGGCCCGCCTCATCACGCTCAACGACGTCTACACCTTCGACTTCGACCCGGCCGAGGAGATCGACATCAGCGAGTTCGAGGACACCCTGGGCCGGTGCTTCCGGCAACCGCGCGAAGGCCTCGGCTTCGACGGCTCACCGGTGGCCCACATGTGGCGGACCATGATCTGGCCCAACAACTTCCTCTGACCGCGGTCGCCCCCCGGCGATGAGCCCGGGCACCCACCGTCAGACCGTGGGTGGAGCCGGGGGGTCATCCGAGCGGATGACCCCCTTCCTCCGCCGAGTTGACGTTCCGTCAGGGATGGCCGCATAGGTTCGAAGGCATGAACCCACGCCTCACCGCCGCCGCCACCCTGACCCTCGCCCTGCTGCTCCCGCTGCCGTTGGCCGCCACCGCCTCGGCCGCGCCCGGCCCGTCCGCAACGGCCACCACGCCTGTGCGGACCCAGCTCGAACTACCGCACCCCACCGGCCCGTTGGGGGTCGGCGAGGAGGTGCTGCACCTGGTGGACCGCAGCCGGGTGGACCAGTGGGCGAAGGCCGGCCCGCGCGAGCTGATGGTGACGATGTACTACCCCGCCCGCCAGGGCACCGGGCGTCCGGCGCCGTACCTGCGGGTGGAGGAGGCGCGGCGGCTGCTCGCCTCGCGCGAGCTCCAGGACGTCGTCGACCCGGCCGTGGTGGCCGCCACCAGGACGGCGGGGCGCACGGATGCCCGGCCGCTGAGCGGGACGTACCCGCTGGTGGTGCTCTCCCCCGGATTCGGCGTCCACCGGGCCACCCTGAGCTCGCTGGCCGAGGACCTCACCTCGCGCGGCTACCTGGTCGCCCTGGTGGACCACGCGTACGAGAGCGTCGGCACCGCCTTCCCGGGCGGTCGGCTGCCGGAGTGCCTGGCCTGCGAGCAGGCCGAGACCGTCGGCTACGACAAGGTGACCGACGGCCGGGCGAAGGACGTCTCCTTCCTGCTCGACCGACTGACCGGCCGTCACCCCGCCTGGCGCTACGCCGGGATGATCGACCGCGAGCGGATCGCGATGGCCGGCCACTCGATAGGCGGCGCCTCGGCCGCCTCCACCATGGCGGCCGACCCGCGGGTGAAGGCCGGGGTCGACATGGACGGCTCGCTGATGACCCCGCCCGCGAGCGACGACCGGCCGTTCCTGCTGCTGGGCGCGGCCGAGACAACGCCGGGCCACGAACCGAGCTGGGACGCCAACTGGAGCCGGTTCGGCGGCTGGAAGCGCTGGATCACCTTCACCGGCTCGGGCCACTTCACCTTCAGCGACTACCCGGCCCTCGGTGACCAGCTGGGCCTGCCCGACCCGGACTACCCGCTCTCCGGTGCCCGCTCGGTGGAGCTGACCAGGCGCTACGTCGGCGCCTTCCTCGACCTCCACCTCAAGGGCCGCCCGCAGCCGGTGCTCGACGGCCCGCGCCCGGACGCCCCGGAGGTGCTCTTCCACACCCCCTGAGCGCCCGGGCCGGGTCTACCGACGGCGGGTCAGAACGCCGAGGTGTAGGCGGTGAAGAACCGCCCGGTCACCGGGCTGCCGCTGCCGTTGAAGCAGATCGGGTAGAGCGTCAGGGTGCTGCCGCTGCGGTTCCAGGGCATGGCCTCGCCGCAGTAGTCCGGGCCGGGACCGAAGGCGGTGGTGTGCGAGGTGTCCGGGGCCTGCGCCACCCCGGGCATGGTCACCGAGTACGGGACCGACCCGGCGAGGGAGTTGACCGCGCCGACCGAGTTGAAGCTGGTCGCGGCCGGGACGCCGCCGTTGTACCAGAGGTGGCCGAAGTACTTGGGCGGGAAGGCCGGGCCGTGCACGGCGCGCTTGACCGAGTAGCTGAGCGTCCAGCGGGTGTCGTACGGGTTGTTGGCCGCGTCGAAACAGGCGACGATCGCGGTCTGGCCGCTGGCGGCCGGGTACCAGTCGGCCACCTTGCAGCGGGCGCCCTGCACGCCGTCCACCGCCGTCACCTGGAAGTTGCCGAGCGGGGTGGCGGCGCCGAGGCCGGGCAGCCAGGCCTTCCAGATGCCGGTGGAGCCGTGGCTGACGGTGTTGGCCCCGCCGGAGGAGTTGTACTGGGTGATCACCGCGCCGGTGGGGGCGGAGTAGGTGTAGCCGTAGCCGCCGCCCGCCGGGGCGGGGACCCCGCTGCTGGTGGTGTAGAGCGCGGTGAACAGCGAGTTCACCGGGATGCCGCCGGGCTTGTAGCACAGGACCGTCACGTCGAGTCCGGTCCCGACCGGGCCCCAGCCCTTGACCTGGCACCAGCTGCCGGTGCGACCGACGGCGGTGGCGTGGGCGATCCCGCCCGGGCCCGCGATCAGCGGGAAGTGCACGACGTACTGGCCGACACCCACCTGGTCGACCTTGACCGGGTTGGCGCCCGGCGACGGCCAGCTGCCCCACTGGCGGGTGGTGTCCGGGACGTAGGCGGGCGGCGGGGTCGCGTTGTCCAGGAAGGCGAAGCCGTAACGGTCCGGTACGGCGGCCGCGGCCGGGGAGGCGGTGGGCAGGGTGGCGGCGAGGAGCGCGGCGAGCACGCTCACGGCGAGCAGCGCGGATCTGACCACGCGCGAGAACAGGCGTAGCGACATGCGGGTACCCCCTGGGTGGTGGTGGCGGACGGTCTCCGTCGACACCCGGGCCCGGCTGACGGTGCGTCACACCCTAGGAGCGGAGCCCCTGTTGGCCTAGACCTCTGGCATGCGCCGGCCGGTCGCTTGTCGGCCTTTCTGCGGCCCGCCCCATCCGCCGCTCCCCGCCCCACCCGTCCCTGCGCACCCGCCACCCGTACACCTGCGCCACACCATCCACCCTTCTCCCCCGCGTGACCGTCACCGGACGGCCGGAACCGGCCGGTCCCCCTCCGCTCACGCCCCGTCACCCGCACAGCGGCGCCGCCTCGCCGACCTCTCCCGCCCGTGCGAGGTTGAACGGAGGACCGGCAGACCGCACCGAGAGGAGCAGACGCGATGTCTTCCAAGCGACGCCGCAAGAAGAAGGCCCGCCGCAAGCACGGCGCCAACCACGGCAAGCGGCCCCAGTGCTGAGCACCGTGTGAGACGGACCGGCCGTGCCACCCCCTCCCTGAGGGCGTGGCACGGCCGGTCCGCGTCAGAGCCCGTACCGCACCAGCGCCTCCGCCGCCGGGCGGCCGGTGCGGCGGACGTGGATCAACCGCTCCCGGACCTCGGGGACGGTGCGGGGGCGGTAACCGGGGCCGCCGCAGCAGGACTTGTGGAAGCGGACGCCCGCGTGCAGCAGCACCGAGAGGACCCGCCAGGCGGCGGTGTCGCGGCGGCGGGGGGCGGCGAAGGCCGAGCCGACGTGGATCAGCGGCTCGGCGCAGCGCGGGCAGCGGCGCTCGTGGGCACCCTCGTACGGCTGCTTGTACGAGGCCCGGCAGGGCAGGCAGACGTAGCTGGTCTTCGCGTGGGACATGGACAGGAGCGTAGGCCGGACCGGCCGGCGGATCGACGGGTTTTCCCCTGCCCCGCCGGGGCCGAACGCCGCGCGGCCCCTATGCTCGGCCCGTGAACACCGCCCTGGTCCTGATCGACCTGATGCCCCGGATCGTCGCGCTCCCGCTCGCCCCGTACGAGGGCGAGCAGGTGCTGGCCCGCTGCCGCCGCCTCGCGGAGGCGTTCCGCGTACAGGGGCGGCCGGTGGTGCTGGTGCGGGTGGACCGCCCCGGGGTGGCCGAGCAGCCGCCCGGCAGCGGCTTCGCCGAGGGCCTGGTGCAGCCCGGGGACGTCACCGTGGTGAAGCAGACCGTGGGCGCGTTCCAGGGCACCGGCCTGGACGCGCGGCTGCGCGAACTCGGCGTCGGGACGGTGGTGTTGGGCGGCCTGGTGACCACCATGGGGGTGGAGTCGACGGCGCGGGCGGCGAGTGACCTCGGCTACGAGGTGGAGTTCGTCGCGGACGCCATGTCCGGCTTCGCGGCCGACGAGCACGAGTTCGCCGTCGGCCGGATCTTCCCGCGCTTCGGCGAGGTGCGGCGGACCGCCGACTACACCGATCCGACGGGCGGCTGACCGGCCGTCACGGCCGCTGCTCCAGGTGGGCGTAGACCACGGTGTTGTCCTGGTAGCCGCCGTGGGCCCGGTCGTAGCGGCCGCCGCAGGTGATCACCCGGAGCTCGGGCCTGGGGGCCGGGGCGTAGACCCGGTCGCTGGGGAAGGCCTCGCGGGGGTGGTTGGCGACCTCGTCCACCACGAAGCGGGCCGTGCCGCCGTCCGTCCGGTCGACCAGGACGGCCTGACCGGGCGTCAGGGTGGCCAGCCGGTACAGCGCGGCGGGGCCGCGTACGGTGTCGACGTGCCCGGCGAGCACGGCGGTGCCGGTCTCGCCCGGGCTGGTCCCGGCCGCGTACCAGCCGGCCAGCGCGGTCTCCTCGGACTCCGGCGGCTGGAGCGACCCGTCCGTCCCGAGGGTCAGCTCGACCAGCGGGACGTCCACGTCCAGCTCGGGGATGCGCAGCCGCCGGGGCACCGACCGGGCCATCCCGTGCACCGGCGCCGGTACGGCCGGCACCACCACGACCGGGACGGGCGCGGCGGCGGGCGTCCCGGGAACCGGCGGCAGCTCGGACGAGGCGCCCAGCCCCACGCCCCAGGCGCCCAGCGCCAACAGCGCCGAGGCCAGCGCGAGCACGCCCGGCGCCCGGCGGCGCCAGCCCTCCCGCCGCTCTCGTCCCATGGCAGTCGCCATCCGGGACCCTCCTTCTCCCTCGCCGCTCCTGTGGCACGACGGTCCGACACCGCGCCACCCGCCCTAACGCGACGGTCTCGGCCGGTACCGCTACCGGCTCTGACGCCGCCTAAGCACCACGGCCCCGCCCGCAGCCAGCACGGAGGCGGAGCCGAGGCCCACCGCGAGGACCGGGGCACCGCCGTCCGGCACCGGCCCGCTGCCCGCCCGCACCGGGCCGTGCGGCAGGGGTGCGGCCGGCGCGGCCGGGGCGGACGGGGCCGGGGTGGTCAGCGGGGGCGGGGTCCCACCGGGGACGGTGGAGCTGTGGTCGGACTCGGTCCGGGCGGCGGCCGGGCCGGCGAGCGGCAGCGCGCTCACGGCCAGCAGGGCGGCGGCCCCGGCGAGGGTGGATATGCGCATGTCCCGGACTCCTGCGGGTGTGGCTACTCGTACCTGATCTCACCGTACGTACTCCGGCCACTACCACCAGTCGGGCTGCGCCGCCTGTGCGAGCGCACGCCAGGGGCGCACGTCCGCCACGCCTCCGCGCCGCTGCACCCCTGACGCCCCGTCCGACGACGCCGCACCCCGAGCGGCGCGGAGCGGACGTCGCCCCCTCGCCGTGACCGACCTGCGGGGAGATCCGGGGGGCCGCTCAGCCCAGCGGCTTCACCCAGCGGGTCCAGGCCGGCTCGGGACCGTAGCCGGCCGCCCGCCAGGCGTGCTGCCCGAGCTCGTTGTGGTCGAGCACCATCGCGTCGGCCCGCCGGCCGCCGAGTGCGGCGAACCGCTCCTCCACCGCGGCCAGGAGTGCGGCGGCGATGCCCTGCCGCCGCTGCTCCGGGTCGACCGCGAGCCGGTAGAGGTGACACCGCCAGCCGTCGTAGCCGGCGATCACGGTGCCGACCACCGCGCCGTCCCGTTCGGCGACGATCAGCGCCTCCGGGTCACGGGCGATCAGGCGTCCGACCCCCTCGGGGTCGTCGGTGATGCTGGTGCCCTCCGCGGCCCTGGCCCAGAAGGCCAGCAGGGCGGGGATCTCGTCGGGGTCGGCGGGGCGCAGTCGTAGGTCGCTCATGACGGGCATGTCTAGCAGCGCCGACCCACCCGGACGAGCGAATTCCAGCTGGTGGGACGGTCCCTTGCGGTCCCGGTGCGCCTCGTGCGCGCGGCAGCCGCGCTGCCTCCGTGCTGCCGCCGTGCTGCGGCTGTACGACGGACACGTGACGCGCACGTGACGGGCCGTCAGATGCCGTAGGGTCTGGGTCACCCCCGACCGCCCCGGGCCCTGCTGCGGCCGGTCGGCGAGGTGGCGGCCCCGGCGTAGGATCCGGGCACCGGTGAGAGGAAGGCGCGGAGCATGGGTGTGGCCACGGTGGACGAGCAGGCCCTGCGGGGGTTCGTGCGGGAGCAGACCGAGCTGGCGCCGGTGCCGTTCGTGCCGGAGGTGCGGCTGCACCAGGCCGCCTCGGCCATCTCGCTCTGGGAGCACACCGAGGAGAGCAAGGGCCAGGCCGACCTGCCGCCGCCGTTCTGGGGTTTCGCGTGGGCCGGCGGCCAGGCCGTGGCCCGCTACGTGCTGGACCACCCGGAGGTGGTGGCGGGCCGTCGGGTGCTGGACCTGGCGGCCGGTTCAGGGCTGGTCGCGGTCGCGGCCGCGCTGCGCGGCGCGGCGGAGGTGACGGCGGCCGAGATCGACGCGTACGCGGTGGCCGCGATCGCGCTCAACGCCGAGGCCAACGGGGTGCGGCTCGACGCCGTCCTGGCGGACCTGCTCGGCGGGGACGGCGGACCGGCCGAGGTGGTGCTGGCCGGGGACGTGTTCTACGAGCGGGCGATGGCCGAGCGGGTGCTGCCGTTCCTGACCCGGGCTCAGGAGCGCGGCGCGCTGGTGCTGGTCGGCGACCCCGGGCGGGCCTACCTGCCGCGCGGGGCCTTCACCGAGGTGGCGGTCTACCAGGTGCCGACGGCGGCCGACCTCGAGGACAGCCGGGTGAAGACCACCACGGTCTGGCGCCTCGGCGGCTGACGCCCCGCCACCACTCCCCCGTCGCTGCCCCGTCACGTCCGTGCGCGGTCACGTCCGTGCGCGGTCACGTCCGTGCGCGGCCGCGACCGCGCACCGTCGCGCACCGCCGCGTTCCGGCGCCCGCCGTTCGGGCCCGGCCGACCCCGCCGGGCGACGGGGCCTACGTACCGTTTCGATACCGAACCGGTGATGAGCTGCGGAAACGCTCGCGGGCCGAGGTCGCTCCGAGTAGCATCCGGCTCACGCCCTCCGGCGCCGTACCCCGTGTCGCGCTGCCCGGTGGGCCCACCCGTGGGGGCCCGGACAGTGTCGCCCGCGTACTCCTTCACGCGTGCCGGTGCAGTCGCGCGTGAGACGGCGGAAGGGCAGCGACTTGGCGGATCGGCTCACCGGAGGGGACTCCTCGCTGCTGCGTCGGATCAACGCCGCGGTCACCCTGCGGGCGCTGCGCGACGGACAGGCCGTCACCCTGACCCAGCTGGTCGGGGACACCGGACTGTCGCGGCCGACGGTGGAGGGCGTGATCGAGGGGCTGATCGAGGCCGGGCTGGTCGCCGAGGTCGAGCAGTCCCAGGACACGGGCCGTCAGCGCGGCCGCCCCGCCCGTTGGTTCCGCTTCCGCGCGGAGGCCGGGCACATCCTGGGCATCGAGATCGGCGTCCACGACATCCGGGTCATCCTGGCCGACCTGACCGGCACCGTGCTGGGCAGCCACGCCAAGCCGGCCGTCGAGACCCTCGAACCCGAGGAGCGGCTCACCCTGGTCCGGGCCACCGTGGCCGAGGTGCTCCGCAAGGCCGGGGTCTCCCGGGACAGCCTCTGGGCGGTCGCGGTCGGCTCCCCCGGCATCGTGGACCGCGAAGGGAACGTCAAGCTCGGCACCGCGATGCCCGGTTGGACCGGGCTGGACCTCGGCGCCCGGCTGCGGCGCTCGTTCCGCTGCCCGGTGATGATCGAGAACGACGCCAACCTGGCCGCCATCGCCGAGCACTGGCAGGGCGCGGCGGTCGGCAAGGGCGACCTGGTCTTCGTGATGGCCGGCCTCAGCCCGGGCGCGGGCTCACTGATCGACGGGCGGCTGCACCGCGGCTTCGGCGGCGCCGCCGGCGAGATCGGCGCACTGCACCTGCTCGGCCAGGAGGCCACCCCGGAGCGCCTGCTCTCCACCACCGGCAAGCCGCTCGACCCGCTGGACGAGGCCGCGGTGGCACGGGTGCTGCGGCTGGCCCGCGAGGGCGACGAGGTCGCCCTCGTCGCGATGGACCGCTTCCTGCGCCGCCTGGTCCACGACGTCGCGGCCCTGGTCCTCGCCCTCGACCCCGAGATCGTGGTGGTCGGCGGCTGGGCGGCCGGTCTTGACGACGTGTTGGAACCCCTGCGCCAACAGCTCGCCCTCTACTGCCTCCGCGCCCCCGACGTCGCCCTGGCCGCCCTCGGCACCGAGGTCGTCGCCATGGGCGCCCTCCGCGTCGCCCTCGACCACGTCGAGGACCAGCTCTTCGCGGTCGACTCCCCGCGCTGACCCGCCGCCGGCCCCGCAGGGGGCGTCAGGGGCGCGGGGAACTGCGCGAATTCGGAAGGCAGAGACCCATGTGCCGGGTACGGAGCTCCACTTGCACGTGGCTGTCCGTACCCGGCACACGGGTCTCGCTCTTCCGTCCCGCGCAGTTCCCCGCGCCCCTGACCGCCCTCCGGGCGGTCAGAAGGGGCGGTCACAAGGGCGGTCGGAAGGGCCGTCAGGAAGCGGCGGCCGCGCCGACCGGCTGCTTGTTCTCGACCGGGGTGACCTCGACCAGGCCGGTCTCGCCGAAGGTGAGCTTGCAGGTGTCGGCCCGGTAGGTGGCGACCGAGAGGGCGGCGAGGCGGCCGGCCGCGGCGTACTGGGTGGTGACCACCAGGACCGGGGTGCCCGGCGGGCGCTGCAGCAGTCCGGCCTCCTCGGCCTCGGCCACGCCGAGCTCGACCGCGCGGGACTCGCCGTCGATCACCAGGCGCTCCAGCTGACGGAGCACCAGCCGCGCCGGATCCGCCTCGGACTGGGCGGCACCGCCGACCACCCGGGGCAGCGCGCGCAGTGCGGCGTCCGGCACGTGCAGGGACTCGGTGGCCATGGCCTGGCCCTGGACCAGACGGATCCGGCGGACGGTGTGCACCAGGCTCCCGGGCTCGACCCCGAGCGACAGGGCGAGCTGCGGCGTGGCGGGGGCGCTCTCGCAGCCGACCTCGCGCCAGGCCTGACTGCGGCTCACCCCGGGCCAGCCCTCCTCGCGGCGGCTGACCGGGACACCGACCCGCGGGGCGGCGATCAGGGTGCCGATGCCACGGCGGCGGACCAGCCGGCCCTCCAGCTCCAGCTGGTCGAGCGCCTGGCGCAGGGTGGCCCGGGCCACGCCGAAGCGGGCGGCGAGCTCCCGCTCGTTGGGCAGCACCTGACCGGTGGAGAACTCCGCGTCGATGGTGCGCACCAGGACCGTGCGCAGGTGCCAGTACTTCGGCTCCGGTACTGCCGCGAGCTGGTTCTGCCCCACCGTGTCCTCCGCCCTGAAGGTCGCCGGGCCTGCCCCGCGCCCGACGTTCTGGCAGGTGGGAGGGGCGGGCTTTATCCGTCCTTCTTTATTAAAGGTCTTTGCAGTAAGTGACAGTAGGGCTTGCCCGCCGAGATGGTCAAGACCAATGCGCTTCCTTGACCTTCGCCGGACAAGACTTCACATCGCGTTCACGACGCGCAGCCGTCACCGCACCGCCTTCCACCGGCCACCCGACCGGCCGGATACCCTTCCCCGGTGACTCTTGTTGTGACTACCGCGAACGTGAACGGCATTCGGGCCGCCGCCAAGAAGGGCCTGCTGGAGTGGCTCACCGCCACCCGGGCGGATGTGATCTGCTTCCAGGAGGTCCGCTCCGAGCACGGCCAACTCCCGGTCGAGCTGCGCGAGTTGGACGGCTGGCACGCGGTCTGGGCCCCCGCCGCGGCCAAGGGCCGGGCCGGCGTGGCCGTCCTCTCGCGGCAGGAGCCGACCCGTACCGCGATCGGCTTCGGCTCGGCCGAATTCGACAATTCGGGCAGGTATGCCGAAATCGACCTCCCCGGCGTCACGGTGGCCAGCCTCTACCTCCCCTCCGGCGAAGTCGGCACCGAACGGCAGGACGAGAAGGAACGCTTCATGGCGGAGTTCCTCGTCCACCTCACCGACCTGCGCAAGCGCGCCGAGGCCGAGGGCCGCGAGGTCGTGGTCTGCGGCGACTGGAACATCGCCCACCAGGAGATCGACCTCAAGAACTGGAAGGCCAACCAGAAGAGCGCCGGCTTCCTCCCCGAGGAGCGCGCCTGGCTCACCCGCGTCCTCACCGAGGCCGGCTACGTGGACGTCGTCCGCACCCTCCACCCCGACCAGCCTGGCCCCTACACCTGGTGGTCCTACCGCGGCCGCGCCTTCGACAACGACTCCGGCTGGCGCATCGACTACCAGATGGCCACCCCGGGCCTCGCCGCCGGCGCCACCTCCGCCGTGGTCGAGCGCGCCGCCACCCACCCCGAGCGCTGGTCCGACCACGCCCCGGTGACCGTGGTCTACGAGCTCGCCTGAGCACCGGCCCGGCTGGGCCGATCGGTGGGGCTCCGGCGGGTCGGGGCCCCGCCTGCGGGGATTCCGGGGGCGGTGGCTGCCTAGGGTGCGAGCGGAACGAGCCCGTTCGGACGGGCTCTGCCGACTCGCCGTGAGGTGCACCGCATGGGACCGAAGAGCCGTCGGGCGCAGGTCCGGCTGAGGGTGGGGGCCGCGCTGCTGACGGCCGCCACCCTGACCGCCGCCGCGCCGCAGGACCCCCGGGGCTCGCTGGGCCCGGAGATCGACGCCGTGATGGACAAGCCCGCCTACCGGCACGGCCAGTGGGGCCTGCTGGAGATGGACCCGGTCAGCGGGGAGACCGTCCACGCGCTGACGCCGGACCAGTTCTTCGTCCCCGGTTCGGTGACCAAGCTGTTCAGCGTCTCGGGCGCCTGGCACGCCCTGGGCACCGAGCACCGCTTCACCACTCCGGTGCACGCGCTCGGCACCCGCGAGGGTTCGGTGCTCGACGGCGCCCTCGCCCTGGTCGCGCAGGGCGACCTGACGATGGGCGGGCGCACCGAGCCGGACGGCTCGGTCGACTTCACCGACATCGACCACACCTACGCCAACGACCTCCCCGGAGCCACCCTCACCCCCGAGGACCCGCTGGCCGGGCTCGACCTGATCGCGGCTCAGGTGCGGGAGTCGGGCATCACCGAGGTCCGCGGCGACGTGGTGGTCGACCCGCGCCTGTTCACCGCCGGGTCCAACCTCGACCCGGCCCCCACTCCCCTGATCGTCAACGACAACCTGATCGACCTGCTGAGCACGCCCACCCAGCCGGGCCGGCCGGCCGAGCTGATGTGGCGGCCGCAGGTCGCGCCGTACCAGGTGACGTCGACCGTGCGGACGGTCGCCCCCGGCGGCCCGACCGACGTCCAGGTCACCGCCTCGCCCGACGGCACCCGGATCACCCTCTCCGGCACGGTGGCCGCCGACTCCGCACCGGTGCTGCGGGTCTCCTCCGTCCAGGACCCGAACGCCTTCGGCCGCACCGCCCTGATCGAGGCCCTCGCCCGCGCCGGGGTCACCGTGACCGCCCCGCCGACCGGGCCCAACCCGGTCGGCACGCTGCCCGCCGACTACTCCGGGGCGCCGCAGGTCGCGGCGTACGTCTCCCCGGTCTACGCCGAGTACGCCCGGCTGGTCCTGAAGGTCAGTCACAACCTCGGCGCCAACCTCGCGATCTGCCTGATGGCGGTGACGGCCGGCGGTCACGCCTGCGACGACGGCTTCCCGGTGCTGCGGTCCTTCCTGGAGCAGGCCGGCGTCGACCCCACCCAGGTGCAGCTGCTGGACGGCCGCGGCGGCAACCCGGTCGACCGGGTCACCCCGCGCGCGGTCAACCAGGTCCTCGCGCACTGGCTCGCCACCCCCGACGCCGAGCGCTTCCGGTACGCCCTGCCGGTCCTCGGCGTGGACGGCAGCCTCGCGCCGTTCTGCCCGGACTGCGCCGCCAAGGGGAAGGTGTTCGCCAAGCCCGGGACGGTGGCCGGCGAAGACGGCGTGAACCAGCGGCTCGCGATCGGGGCGCAGACCCTCGGCGGCTTCCTGGAGACCCGTGACGGGTGCCTGCACACCTTCTTCGTGGGCGTCAACGGGGCCTCCGCGCCGGACATCGAGGGCCTGATCGAGACCGTCGCGGACGTCACCAGGATCGCGGCCCTGCTCCAGGAGCAGGCCGCCCGCTGAGAACGGAGCAGCACCATGACAGCACCCACTCCCGCCCTCACCACCGCGGCCGGCCGGGCCGGCCGTACCCCGCGCCGCCGCGGACTCGGCACCGCCTCCCTCGCCGCGGCCGTCCTGCTGGCGGCGGCCGCCCCGGTGGCCGGAGCCGCGCCGAAGGCCCTGCCGCCCGACACGCGGTTCACCCCGCTGACGGCGTCCGTGATGACCGAGCCCACACCCTTCGAGGCCACCGACGGGCGGACGCACCTCTCCTACGAACTGCTCGCCACCAACGCGCTGTCCAGCCGCGCGCAGGTGCGGCTGGACCGGGTCGACGTCCAGGACGCGCGCACGCACCGGGTGATCGGGTCACTGAGCGGCGAGGACCTGGCCGCGGCCGCCAACCCCGTCGGCGACCCGCTTCCGGGTGCCGACGCGTACACCCCGGCGCCGCCCCCACCGGAGCCGACCGTCCTCCAGGGCTCCCAACAGTGGGTCATCTGGCTCGACTTCGTCCTGGACGGCGGGCAGCCCGTGCCCGAGGTGGTCGAGCACCACTTCGCGGGCACCATCCTCGGCCCCTCCGGCGAGGCCCCGTTCGAGGAGACGGTGCAGGCCACCCCGCTCGGCCGCACCGCCCCCCTGGACCTCGCCGCACCGGTCGCCCCGGGCGCCTGGTTCGCCAGCGAGTCGTGCTGCGGCAACACCCACCACAGGCGCGGCTTCGCCCCGATCAACGGCCGCTTCTTCGTGCCGCAGCGGTTCGCGATCGACTGGTACCGGGTCGGTGAGCAGGGTGAGACCTGGGCGGGTGACCCCACGCTGCTCGACAGCTACCTGAGCTACCGTCAGCCGGTGCTGGCCGCGGCCGGCGGCCGGGTGGTGGAGGTCCAGGACGGCGTCCCGGACAACACGCCGCCGATCACGCCGCCCGTCCCGCCGATCCAGGACACCACCGGCAACCACGTCACCGTGGAGGTCGCCCCCGGCCGTTTCCTGCTCTACGGCCACCTGCGGCCCGGCTCGCTCCGGGTCCGGGAGGGCGACTGCGTCGAGCCCGGCCAGGAGCTCGGCCTGATCGGCAACAGCGGCAACTCCACCACCCCGCACCTGCACTTCCAGGTGATGACCACGCCCGAGTTCTTCCCGACCGACAGCCCGCCGTTCACCTTCCGGGAGTTCCACGTCCTGGGGCAGGTCGAACCCCGACTCTGGGACGACAACCTGGGCATCCAGCCGACCGGCGTCCTGCCGATCACGCCGTCCCCGTACGAGGGCCCGCACCGGGCGGAGTACCCGCTGGACCGCGAGGTGCTGCGGTTCTGAGGCGACCTGCCGGGCCGTCAGCGGCCCGGCCCGAGGTCCTTGCCGTACCAGATCTCCATGTACGGCCCCGTGCAGTACGCCGGGATCTCGGCATAGCCGTGGCGGACGTACAGCGCGCGCGCCTCGACCAGGTCGAGGCGCGTGTTGAGGACCGTCCGACCGGCGCCGAGCGAGCGGGCCTCCTCCTCCAGCTGCTCCAGCAGGAGGCCCGCACCGCCCTTGCCGCGGAAGGCCGGGCGCACGTAGACCCGGGTGAGCTCGGCCCGCTCGGCGTCCAGCATCAGGATCCCGCCGCACGCCGCGGCCTCTCCGCCGTAGCGCCCGACCACGAACTGGCCGGTGGGCGGGGCGAGCAGCTCGACCCCGTCCCCGGCCAGGCCCCGGTCGACCTCCTCGGGCGTCGCCGGCCGCTTCCAGTACCGGCTCGCGACCTCGTCGTAGTAGTCGCGGCGCAGGCTGCTCGCGCTCGCCGAGTCGAAGGCTTCGGGGGTCAGGATCCAGGACGTCATGGCGCCATCCTCGTCCGGGCGCGAGGGTCCTGGCCAGCGCATTTCGAGAGCGGTGGCAGTGGTGGACCGGCCGCTGCCGCGCCGTTCGAGGCGGCGGTGCGGCCCGTCCCGGTCGGCTGGGCCCGGGCGCGGAAGCGTTCGTCCACGAGGACGGTCCGGTCCTGGAGGCCGGCGCCGACGATCCGCCGCTCGCCGTCCGCGAGTTCGTCGATCCGGGCGGGCTGGGCCGGAGTGAAAGCCGCCGGGCCCAGCGACGGGTGTCAGCGGTAGCGTTCGACCAGTGCGGTGCCGATGGCGAGCATGTGGTCCCGTAGACCCGGTGGGTCGGTCACCTCCAACCATGCGACCAGTCCGGCGAGTTCACCGGCGAGCGTGTGCTCGTCGTAGCCGCGGACCGCCACCCGGACCTGTCCGTCGGCCTGCGGGGCCCCGACCTCCAGCCGGGTGCCGAAGGCCATCCGGAGCAGCCCGATCGCGTCGGGCGGGCACAGCGCCCGGGCCTCCAGCGGCAGCCGGCGGCGGTCGACCTCGTCGGTGATCTCCCGCCAGCTCGCGGCGAGGTCGAAGCCATCTGGCCGGTGCACCGGGTCTCCGGTCGGCTCGGCGGAGGACACCCGGTCGATCCGGAAGGTCCGCCGGCCTGCCTCGGTGCCGGCCACCAGGTACCACGACGGGGCCTTGGCGACGATGCCCAGCGGGTGGACGGTCCGCTCGGTACCGGCGCCCTGGCCGTCGAGGTAGCCCAGCCGCACCTGGACGCCCCGGATCACCGCGTCCTGGAGCACGTCGAGGTGCCGGGGCGGCCGGGGCTCGGCCCACCTCGATCCCCAGCCGAGCGGGTCCGTGACCCGTGCGGCCGCCGCTGCCTCGGCCTGCGACCGGAAGGGCTCGGGCAGGGCGTGGACGAGCTTGCGCAGCGCCGCCTTCACGGCCGGTGCTGCGGCCGAGGCCGGGCCGGCCACCAGGAACAGCGCCCGGGCCTCACCCGCCGTCAGACCGGACAGGTCGGTGCGGGCGCCGCCGACCAGACGCCAGCCGCCGCCCCGGCCCTGCAGGGAGTACACGGGGACCCCGGCCATCGCGAGGGCGTCGAGGTCGCGGCGGGCGGTGCGCTCGGACACCTCCAGTTCGCGGGCGACCTCCGCCGCCGTCACCCGGCCGCGCCGCTGGAGCATCAGGAGGACGGCCACCAGCCGGTCGGTTCGCACCTCGCCAAGACTTCCAGGGAAACCGGTCACGGGGTGACCGGTTTCGCTCGGCACGATGGCGGCACGCCTCCAGCGGCGACCCGCACCGCGGCCTGACGCCCGGTCAGCCGGTCAGCCCGGGGGCGGCCATTCCGAACCGACCAGAAGGAGACCGCGATGTTCGATCCGGCCGATTTCCCCGAACCCACCCTCGTCCAGGTCAACGGTGTCGAGCTGGAGGTCTTCGAAGCGGGCCGCCAGAACGCGGGAAGCCCCGTCGTGCTCTGCCACGGATGGCCCGAGCACGCCTTCTCCTGGCGTCACCAAATACCCGCCCTGGTCGCGGCGGGCCACCACGTCATCGTCCCGAACCAACGGGGCTACGGGAACTCGTCCCGTCCGGCCGAGGTGACGGCCTACGACCTCGCGCACCTGACGGGCGACCTGGTCGCCCTGCTCGACCACTACGGGTACCGGGACGCCGCCTTCGTCGGCCACGACTGGGGTGCCATGGTCGTCTGGGGGCTGGCCCTGCTGCACCCGGACCGGGTGAACCGGGTCGTCAACCTCAGCCTGCCCTACCAGGAACGCGGCGCGAAGCCCTGGATCGAGGCGATGGAGGAGGTGCTCGGCGCTGACTTCTACTTCGTCCACTTCAACCGGCAGCCCGGCGTCGCGGACGCCGTGTTCGACCGGAACACCGCCCGCTTCCTGCGCAACCTCTACCGCAAGGACGAGCCCCCGGCGCAGCCCGGGCCCGGCATGGCGCTGATCGAGCTCGCCCGGGCGGAGGCCCCGCGCGGCGAGCCGGTGATGAGCGACGCCGAACTGGCGGTCCTGGTGGCCGCCTTCGAGTCGACGGGGTTCACCGGCAGCGTCAACTGGTACCGGAACCTCGACCGCAACTGGCGGCTGCTGGCGGACGTGGACCCGATCGTCCGCCGGCCCGCGCTCATGATCTACGGCGACCGGGACACCGTCAGGCGGTCCGAGAACCTGGCCGCGTTCGTGCCCGACGTCGAGGTGGTCAGCCTCGACTGCGGCCACTGGATCCAGCAGGAGCGGCCGGCCGAGACCAACCTGCTCATCACCGAGTGGCTGCGGCGGCGCCGGCCCGTCGGCACCTGACGGACCGTCCGGGCCGCACCGCGGAAGCGGCCCGGACACGGCCGGCCCAGCCCAGCCCGGCGCCGGCCCGGTGGGAGGCCCACCGCGGGTCAGCCGGGCGCCGGGCTCCCGAGCAGGCGGTCGACCAGGAGTTCCGGGTAGCCGGTGGCCGGGAGCTCGATCCCGAAGATCGCCCGGAGGTAGAACGGGGCGATCAGCTGGTCGAGGATCTGCTCCAGCGGCGGCGGGTGCTCGCCCCGGGCGGTGGCGCGCTGCCGGATCTGTTCGATGGAGTGCATCCGGCGGCGGAAGTGCTGGGTGCGCTCGTCCGGCGCCTGTGCTCGGACACCGCCCGGCATGGAGAGGATGACGGCTCGCACCAGGGCGCGCCCCTCCGCCGTGCGGATGCTCGCGGCGCTGGCCTCGGCCCAGGCGAGGAGGTCGCCGCGCAGGGAACCGGTGTCGGTGAGCGGTGAGTCGCGTTCGAGCCGGCTGGTGACCACGTCGGCCAGCAGCGCGTCGAGGCTGCCCCAACGCCGGTAGAGGCTGGTGTGGTTGACGCCCGCGCGCTGGGCGATCGCGGGGATGTTGAGGTCCTCGCCCGCCGGGTCGCAGAGCAGGTCGATGACCGCTTGGTGGACGGCGGCGCGGACCTGTTCGGGGCTCTTGCGGACGCGTGCGGTCGGCTGGTTCGGAGTCACCCCCACATCGTAAGCACAGATGTTTGCTTAGTCTCCCCCGGGGGGCTACAGCCCTCCCCGTAAGCACAGATCAGTGCTTGGCGCGGTCGAGGAGAGTGTGGGCGAATGAAGCAGCTGCTGTTCCCGGACAACATCCAGTTCTGGTACGAGACCCTGCGGTCGATGAGTCACATCGCTTACGGCGGAGCCGACTTCGGCGAGGTGGTCGCCACCGGCGAGCGCATCGTCGAGGGCGACTACGCCAGCTGGTACACGGAGTGGACGGCGACCGCCGACCGGGTGTCGGGCGAGGCGGAGAAGGCGCTGGCCGCCGGCCACCGGGTGAGCGCCCGGGACGGGTTCCTGCGGGCGTCGAACTACTACCGGTCGGCCGAGTTCTTCCTGCACGGGAACCCGTGCGACCCGCGGCACGACCACGCCTACGACCGGAGCGTGGAGTGCTTCCGGGCGGCGGCGTCCCTGTTCACCCCGGTCATCGAGCCCGTCGAGATCCCGTACGAGGGCACCACGCTGCCCGGCTACCTGTACCGCGTCGACGACTCCGGCACCCCGCGACCGACGCTGATCACGCACAACGGATTCGACGGCACCGCGGAGGAGATGCACTTCTTCGGGGCGATGGCCGGCGTCGAGCGCGGCTACACCGTGCTGGTCTTCGACGGCCCCGGCATGCCCGGCCCGCGCCACCACCAGGGCCTGGTCTTCCGGCCCGACTGGGAGCAGGTGATAACCCCCGTCGTGGACTTCGCCGAGACCCTCCCGGACGTGGACAACGACAGGATCGCGCTGCTCGGGATCAGCATGGGCGGGATCCTCGCCCCCAGGGCCGCCGCCTTCGAGCACCGCCTGGCCGCGCTGGTCGCCGTCGACGGCCTCTACGACCTGGGCCTGACCGCGGTGCGCAACATCCCCGGCACCCGCGAGGAGGCGGAGCGGCTGCTGCGCGCACCCTCGGCCCCCGAACTCGACGCCGCCATGGAACGGATCATGGCCCAGGACCCGATCGCCCGCTGGGCGATCAACCACGGCATGTACGTGATGGGCGCCGACACGCCCCGGGCCTTCAACGCCTCCTACCTCGACCACACCCTCGCGGGCGGCATCGCCGAACGGATCCAGTGCCCGACCCTGGTCTGCGACGCCGAGGAGGACATGTTCTTCCAGGGCCAGCCCGAGCTGCTCTTCGACCACCTCACCTGCCCGAAGACGCTGATCCGCTTCACCACCGAGGAGGGCGCCGGAGCCCACTGCCACCCCGGCGCCATGCGGCTCACCCAGGCCCGCGTCTACGACTGGCTCGACGACACCCTCGGCGTGACCGCCTGAGGAGCCGTCAGCCTCCGGTACCGGGCTCGGGGGTGGGTCCCACCGTGACGGGAACCGCCCCCGAGCATCCGCGCACCGCGTGCAGCTCTCAGGCGAGGCGGGTGAACTCCACGCGCACGCGCGGCACTTCGCCCGGCGCTCCGCGGTAGACGCCCTTGTGCGGCGGCACGTCGCCGTACTCCCGCCCGCGCGCGACGATGACGTGCGACTCGCCGGGGCGGGTCCCGTTGGTCGGGTCGTGGCCGGTCCACTCGCCCGACCAGTACTCGACCCAGGCGTGGCTCTCACCGGCCACCGGCCGGTCGGACCCGGCGTCCGCCGAGGGGTGCAGGTAGCCGGAGACGTACCGGGCCGGGATGCCGGCGGCGCGGAGCAGCGCGGCGGTCAGATGGGCGAAGTCCTGGCAGACGCCCGCCCGTTGGTCCCAGGCGTCCTGTGCTCCGCTGTGCACCCCGGTGGTCCCCTGGGTGTAGGAGACCCGCTCCCTGACCAGGTCGGTCAGCGCCGCCGCGGCCTCGTGGGCGTCCAGGCCCTCGGCGGCCCCGGCGGCCAGCGCCGCGAGCTCCGGCCCCACGGTGGTGCGCGGCGTGCCGGCGAGGTACTCGGTCAGCCGGCTGTCGGCCGACCGTGCGACGATCTCGGCCCGGCCGAGCGGCGCGGTCAGCGCGGCCGGCGGCGCGGTCTCGACCAGGCTGGTCGCGGTCAGCACCAGGCTGGTGTGCGAGTCGGCCAGGTCGAACACCGTGACCCGGGTGCCCCAGTAGTCCCGGTAGGTCCACAGTTCGGCGCTCGGGGTCACCTCCACCCGTGCGTCCAGGACGGTCTGGGTGGGCAGCGTGAGCGGGCTCATCCGCAGCTCGTTGTACGAGGAGCCGGCCGGGCTCGGGTATCCCACCCGGGTCTCGTGGCGGATCCGCAGTCGGCTGGCCACCGCGCTCACACCCCCTCGCGCGTCACGGCGTGGTGGGACCACTCGATCGGGCCGTCGCAGGGGAAGTAGCGTTCGGCCACGGCCCGGGTGGCCTCGCCGCAGGCGAGCTGCAGCTCCTTCAACAGGGCCGGCAGCCGGTCGAGTTCGGAGGCGGAGAGGTACTCCAGCCTGGTGCGCATCCGGCCCACCGCCAGCCGCGCGGGCTCGGGCGGCTGCCAGGAGGGCGTGCCGCCGCCGAGGTCGGCGAGGCACTCCTCGGCGGCGCTCAGCGCGTGCAGGACGGAGCGCGGGAAGCCCCGGTCCAGCAGCAGGAAGGACGCCACCTCGGCCGGATCGCTGCCGGCCCCGCGGGAGCGGACGAAGGCCTCCTCGGCCCCGCTGGCGCTCAGCAGCGTGGGCCAGTCCGGGGCGTGGACCCCCGCCAACCCCCGGACGGCGAGCAGCCGGGCGGTCATGTCGACCCGCTCCAGGCTCCGCCCGAGGATGACGAAGCGCCAGCCGTCGTCCCGGCTCATGGTGGAGTCGGCGAGTCCGAAGAACAGCGCGGCCCGGCGGCGGACCAGGCCGAGGTAGGCGTCGGGGCCGGTGCGGCGGGCGGCGCGGCGGTGCTCGTCGAGCTGGTGCCAGGTGGAGTTGAGGGTCTCCCACATCTCGGTGGAGACCACGTCCCGGGCGGTCAGGGCGTTCTCGCGGGCCGCCCCGAGCGCACCCTCGATGGAGTCGGGGCCGGTCGCGTCGAAGGCCAGCCGGGCCAGCACCGAGTCCGTGTCGCACTGCCGCTCGGGCGGGGCCGACACGCCGAGGATGGCGTGCAGCGAGCGGCAGGCCGCGTCCTCCCCGCTCCACGGGTCGTCCAGCAGCCGGTGCAGATAGGCGTCCAGTATGCGTGCGGTGTCGTCGGCCCGTTCCACGTAGCGGCCGAGCCAGAACAGCGACTCGGCGATCCGGGAGAGCATGGTGTCGGTGGTGATCACTGCTGTTCCTCCTCCTGGGGCGGGCCGCCGGGCGTGCCGCCGGGGCCGGACTGACGCGGGACCACTTCGTTCACGGGGCTCGGCCGTTCCTCCTCCACCGGGCCGGGCGGAGTGCCGGTCGCCAGCACCCAGGTGTCCTTGGAGCCGCCGCCCTGGCTGGAGTTGACGATCAGGTTGCCCTCCCCCAGGGCCACTCTGGTCAGGCCGCCGGGGAGCAGCCAGACGTCGTCGCCGTCGTGGACGGCGAACGGCCGCAGGTCGATGTGGCGCGGGGCGAGGCGGTCCCGGCCGTCGCCGTCGCGGCTCAGGGTCGGCGAGGTGGAGAGCGCGACGGGGCGCTGGGCGATCCAGCTGCGCGGGCACGCCCTCACCTGACCGGCCAGGCGCTCCAGCGTGCTCCGGTCCGCCCGGGGGCCGATCACGATGCCCTGGCCGCCCGCGCCGTCCACGGGCTTGAGCACCAGCCGGTCCAGTTGGTCCAGCACCTCCTCCAGCCGGCCCGGCTCCTCCGGGCGGATGGTCTCCACGTTCGGGAGCAGCGGCTCCTCTCCCAGGTAGTAGCGGATCAGGTCGGGGACGTAGGTGTAGAGCAGCTTGTCGTCGGCGATGCCGTTGCCCACGGCGTTGGCGAGGGTGACGTTCCCCGCGTGCGCGGCGGCCAGCAGGCCGGGGACGCCGATCAGCGAGTCCGGCCGGAAGTGCAGCGGGTCCAGGAAGTCGTCGTCCAGCCGGCGGTAGATCACGTGGACCGGGCTCTCGCCCCGGGTGGTGCGCATCCGGACCCGGTTGCCGGAGCAGACCAGGTCGCGGCCCTCGACCAGCTGGACGCCCATCAGCCGGGCCAGCAGGGCGTGTTCGAAGTAGGCCGCGTTGGCCACCCCCGGGGTGAGCACGACCACGACCGGATCGGTCACGCCCTCGGGGGCGCCGGCTCTCAGCGCGCCCAGGAGGCGCTGCGGGTACTCGTCCACGGGGCGGACGGACTGCTCCGCGAAGAGGGCCGGGAAGGTCCGGGTCATCACCCGGCGGTTCTCGATCACGTACGACACGCCGGACGGCACGCGGACGTTGTCCTCCAGCACCCGGAACCGGCCCTCCTCGTCGCGGACCAGGTCGATCCCGGAGACGTGGATGCGGACCCCGTTCGCGGGCTCGATGCCGTGCGCGGCGCGGTGGAAGTGCGGTGAGGAGTAGAGCAGCCGGTAGGGCACCACACCGTCGGCGAAGACGCGCTGCGCGCCGTAGGCGTCGGCGAGGAAGGCCTCCAGTGCGAGCACCCGCTGCCTGACCCCGCGGCTCAGCCGGTCCCACTCGACCGCGTCGAGCAGACGCGGCACCAGGTCGAGCGGGAAGGGGCGTTCCTCGCCCCCGTAGGCGTAGGTGACGCCCCGGTCGGTGAAGGCCCGGGCCATCTGGTCGGTGCGGTACCGCAGTTCGAGGGAGTCCAGCGGGCTCAGGGCGGCGAGGACGGCCTGGTAGGCCGGTCGCACCACCCCGGGTCGCTCGAACATCTCGTCCCACGCTCCCGCTGTCGTGTACGAGTCGAAAATGTCGGCCATAGCAAAACGGTATGGCCGGTTTGTTTCGCTCGTGCTGCGGACGCCCTCCCTATGTCACCTCGCCCCGCTTTCGGCGCACTCCAGCTGTCACCTCGTCAGCTCCGGGCGCCCGCGCGGAGCCAGACGGCGGTATCGGTCGGGAGCGAAGCGCCGTCGAGCGGCGAACTGGCAAGCAGGACGGCCTCGTGGGTGGGCAGCGGGACGGTGCCCGCCGATAGGTTGACCACGCAGGTGAACCCTCCCGGGCGGGTGAAGGCGAGCACGCCGGGAGCGGTGGGGAGCCAGCTGAGGGGGCCCTCGCCGAGGCCGGGTTCGGCGCGGCGCAGGCGCAGGGCGTTGCGGTAGAGCTCCAGCGTCGAGGACGGGTCACCGCTCTGGGCGGCGGCGGTGAAGTCCTTCCACGCACCGGGCTGGGGCAGCCAGGGCTCCCGCGCGGCGCCGGGCGGGCTGAAGGCGAACGGCGGGGCGGAGCCCGACCACGGGAGGGGGACGCGGCAGCCGTCGCGGCCCGGGTCGGTCTCCCCGGACTGATGGAGCGTCGGGTCCTGGCGGACGGCGGCGGGCAGGTCCTCCACTTCCCAGAGGCCGAGCTCCTCACCCTGGTAGACGTAGGCGCTGCCGGGCAGGGCGAGCGAGAGCAGGGCGGCCGCCCGGGCCCGGCGGGTGCCCTGGCCCAGGTCGACGGGGCTGGCGTGGCGCGCCCCGCCGTCGAAGGCGAAGGCGGTGTCGCGGCGGCCGTAGCGGGTGACGTGCCGGGTGGTGTCGTGGTTGGAGAGCACCCAGGTGGCGGGCGCACCGACCGGCGCGTGTGCGGCCAGGGTGCTGTCGATCACCTCGCGCAGTGCGTCGGCGTCCCAAGGGGCCCTGAGAAAGGGGAAGTTGAAGGCGGTGTGCAGTTCGTCCGCCCGCAGGTAGCGGGCGAAGCGCTCCGGGTCGGGGCTCCACAGCTCGCCGACGAACATCCGCTCTCCCGGGTAGGAGTCGGTCAGGCGGCGCCAGGAGCGGTAGATCTCGTGCACCCCGGGCTGGTCGGCCCAGGGCAGCGGGGTGCCGGGGCGGTGGTCGGCCCGGTCGGGGAGGCCGGCCTCCTTGACCAGCGCGTCGGTGACGTCGATCCGGAATCCGTCGACGCCGCGGTCGAGCCAGAAGCGCAGGGTGTGCTCGAAGTCGGCCCGCACGTCCGGGTGTTCCCAGTTGAGGTCGGGCTGCTCCGGGGCGAAGAGGTGCAGGTACCACTCGCCTTCGGTGCCGTCCGGTCCGTCGACGCGGTGCCAGGCGGGGCCGCCGAAGTAGGAGGTCCAGTCGTTCGGGGGCAGCTCGCCGTGGGTGCCCCGGCCGGCCCGGAAGTGGAAGCGCTCGCGCTCCGGCGAGCCGGGACCGGCGGCCAACGCCGCGCCGAACCAGGGGTGTTGGCTGGAGACGTGGTTGGGCACCAGGTCGACGACGATCCGCAGACCGGCCCGGTGCACCTCCTCGATCAGGGCCTCGGCCTCCGCCAGCGTGCCGAACAGCGGGTCCACGTCGCGGTGGTCGGCCACGTCGTAGCCGCCGTCGGCCATCGGGGAGACGTACCAGGGGGAGGTCCAGAGCGCGTCCACCCCGAGCTCGACCAGGTGGGAGAGGCGGCGCCTGATGCCGGCGAGGTCGCCGACGCCGTCCCCGTTCCCGTCGGCGAAGCTGCGCGGGTAGATCTGGTAGATGACGGCGTCCCGCCACCACGGGCGGGCCTCGTGACCGGTCATTCGGTGCCGACCTCCTGTCGGGTCCGGACGACGCGCCGGGCGACGGCGTGCCTCCTCCCAGACTCCGGGCCCGCCGGAGGCCTCCGCAAGAACTTCCGGGAAAAGAAGTCCGCCGGGGATGTCGAGAAGCCGTGTCCGGCTCCGTCCCAGGGGTGAGCGCGGCCAGAATGGGCCCCGCCGCACCGCACGGAGGAGAGACGATCATGGCCAAGTACCTGCTGCTGAAGCACTACCGCGGCGCCCCGGCGCCGGCCAACGACGTGGCGATGGAGCACTGGACGCCGCAGGAGATCACCGCCCACGTCCAGTACATGCGCGACTTCGCCGCCAAGCTGGAGCAGACCGGCGAGTACGTCGACGGGCAGGCGCTCGCACCGGAGGGGACCTGGGTCCGCTACGACGGGGAGGGGCGGCCGCCGGTCACGGACGGGCCCTTCGCCGAGACCAAGGACCTGATCGCCGGGTGGATGGTGATCGACGTGGACACCTACGAGCGGGCGGTGGAGCTGGCCGGCGAGCTGTCGGCCGCGCCCGGCAAGGACGGCAAGCCGATCCACGAGTGGCTGGAGCTGCGCCCGTTCCTGTCGATGCCGCCCGTCGACGCCGACCTGGACTGCCACGGGTCGGCGGGGTGACCCCGCCGGTGGACGAGGTGCTGCTGCGCACCCTGACCCCGGGCGTGCTGGCGGCCCTCGTCCGCCGGGGTGCCGACTTCGCCTCCGCCGAGGACGCGGTGCAGGAGGCGCTGGTGGAGGCCTTCCGGACCTGGCCGGAGGCCGGGGCACCGCGTGACCCCAAGGGGTGGCTGGTCACGGTCGCCTGGCGGAAGTTCCTCGACGGCGCCCGGGCCGAGAGCGCCCGGCGCCGCCGCGAGGAGCTGGCGCACGAGGAACCCGAGCCCGGTCCGGTGCCGGAAGCGGACGACACGCTGCGGCTCTACTTCCTGTGCGCGCACCCGTCGTTGACCCCCTCCTCGGCCGTCGCGCTCACCCTGCGGGCGGTCGGCGGGCTGACCACGCGTCAGATCGCCCAGGCGTACCTGGTGCCCGAGGCCACCATGGCGCAGCGGATCAGCCGGGCCAAGCGCACCGTCTCGACGGTCCGCCTCGACCGGCCCGGGGACGTGGCCACCGTGCTGCGGGTGCTCTACCTGGTCTTCAACGAGGGCTACGGCGGCGACCTCGACCTGGCGGCCGAAGCCATCCGGCTGACCCGGCAGTTGGCGGCGGCCGTCGACCACCCCGAGGTGGCCGGCCTGCTCGCCCTGATGCTCCTGCACCACGCCCGGCGCGCGGCCCGGACCGATCCGGACGGCGCCCTGGTCCCCCTGGCGGAGCAGGACCGCGGCCGCTGGGACACCGCCGCCATCGCGGAGGGGGTGGCGGTGCTCCAGTCCGCACTGGCCCGGGACCGCCTCGGTGAGTACCAGGCGCAGGCCGCGATCGCCGCGCTGCACGCGGACGCGCCCTCCGCCGCGGAGACCGACTGGGTCCAGATCGTGGAGTGGTACGACGAGTTGGCGCGGCTGACGGACAGCCCGGTGGTCCGCCTCAACCGCGCCGTCGCCGTCGGCGAGGCCGACGGCCCGCGCGCCGGCCTGGCGGCCCTCGCGGAGGTGGCCCCCTCCGTCCCCCGTCACACCGCCGTCTCGGCCCACCTCCACGAACGCGACGGCGACCTCGCCACCGCCGCCCGCCTCTACGCCGAGGCCGCCCGCCACGCCGCCAGCCCGGCCGAACGCGACCACCTCTTCCGCCAGGCCGCCCGCCTCAACTCCCGTCCGGGCCTTCAGCAGTAGCCGTCCAGCCGGGCCCGCCGGCCCGGCGTGCGGTTAGGCCTCGGGCGGCCGGCCCCCTCGGAGGCGGCGTCGCGCAGCAGGTCGAGCACGGTGCCGCCGGGGTCGGGCAGGGCCGGCTCGGCGAGCAGGGGTTCCAGGTCCTCGGAGCCGAGGGGCGTTCCGAAGTGGCGCGGGTCCATGCCCGTGTACGGCGGGTGGGTGCTCATCGGCGCCAGTCTCACCGCGGGGTGTCGGGCCGGTCCAGCGGATTTGCGGCAGACCGCTCCCTCTCGCCCAAATCTCCCCAGAAGCTGCCAAGTTGGCCTGGTGTCACAGCGCTCCCCCAGGACTTCCTCAGGGGATGCTCAGGAAACCCGGCCGACATAGCCGGGCATGTCCGGGTATCGGAGTCGATCAAGCTCAAGTCTTGCTCAGAAGATCAACTTGAGGCTGTACAGCAGATGAAGACCGGCCATAACTTCTTCACATCAGCCGCCGGGGGGCGGCACAGATGTGAAGAGGTTTCAAATGAGTGTGCAGGTCAAGAAGGCTCTCGTGGTCTCCGCGTTCACCGTTCTGATGGCCACCGGCATCACCGCGCCGGCCTTCGCCTCCGCCGGTCTGCCCGCGGCTCCGTCCGGCGTGGCCGCCGTCGAGGACGCGGGCACCGAGATCCCGGTCGAGCCGCCGGTCACCGAGACCGAGGGCGACCTGGTGGAGGTCACCGACCCGTCCGTCGAGCCGGCTCCGGGCAAGGGCCCGAACAACGTCCCGGGTGCGGACTACTGCGGCCCGGCCCACGGCTACTACAACACCACCGCCAACAACGGCAAGGTCATGCGCGGCGTCGGCGTCGACCAGGCCAACTACAACGGCACCTCCCGCACCATCAAGTCGGTGTTCAGCGCCGAGGCATCCGGCGAGGTCGGGATGTCCGTCTCCGGCGAGCTCAAGGTCAGCGCCAACGCGCTGCTCGCCAACGTCGAGGGCAAGTACGGCGTCGACCTCTCCGCGAAGCTCACCGCCAAGCTCGGCAACACCACCTGGGCCGAGACCCCGCCGCGCCGCACCACCCACGCCCGCTACGGCGTCTGGCGCCTGAAGACCACGGGCACCAGCTACACCATCTACAGCAACTGCTCGACCTCGCCCAAGAAGACCGTCGTCGCCTACACCCCGCAGAACGTCGGCTGGTACGTGTGGGAGACCGCCTGAGCCGGTCCCCGGTGACCGCTGAGCGACGCACCGCACTGGCCACCCTCGCCGCGACCCTGCTGCTGGTCGCGGGCGTGGGGGCCTGCGGCGGGCCGGACCGCACGGCACCGGCCGGGTCGGCGGCCGAGGCGAAGGCCTCGGCGTCCGCACGGCCCGGCGAGCGGCTGGAGCACGTGGCGTCGCAGGCGGTCACCGAGGCCCCGAAGGTCCCGGACGAGACCATGCTCGCGAGCGTGTCCGACCGGACGGGCAGTCACACCCTGCCCATCAGCGGCGGCCTGACCCCTGGCCCGGTCTCGGTAATGGTGGTCTGCCAGGGTGCCGGCACCCTCACGGTCACCCTCGAACCCACCGGCCTGGGCTTCCCGCTGGAGTGCGTCGCCCATGAGTCGAGCACCACCTACAACCAGATCGGGCTGCGCAACGCCCGCCCGGAGGCGGCCGTCAAGGTCGACGCACCGGCCGGCGTCCGCTGGTCCCTGAGCGTGGCCAAACCACCGCCCACCGGCGGCTGACGGCGCCACCACCGCACGACCCACGAGCGCCCCGGCCCCGGCCGGGGCGCTCGTCGTGACCCCAGGGCCACGAACGACCGTTCCGGTCACTATTCCTGACGATTCGTCAGCCGACCGGTTGTGCTTCGTGTCCGAATTCCTTCCGATCACCATATCTTCCGTTCATCGCTCCTTCGCCCGCGCACCGCTCCCCTAGGGTCGCCCCCGGGAGGGCTCCGGCGCCGTGCCGGGTGCCCACCGACCCAGGTGGGGAATCCATGCTGAGAACGCTCTTCGCATCCCGAACCAGCCACCTCCTCCGCGCCACCACCGCCGCCGCGTCCCTGACCGCCGCGCTGCTGGTCGGAGTCGCACCGTCCACCACCACCGCCACGGCCGTCGAGAGCGCCACCGCCTCGCCGTCCACCCTGACCAAGTCGGTCCGCGACGTCACCCACCCCGGCGCCACCACCGCCGAGCACGGCGACACCGTGGACTGGGCCGTCTCCTACCGCAACGCGGTCGACTCCCCGGCCGCCGCTCCCGTCACCCTCACCGACCCGATCACGGGCGGCGGGACGGGACCGGGCACCACCCAGACGTACGTGCCCGGTTCGCTGCGCACGCCGCCCGGCTGGACGCCGTCCTGGTCCACCGACGGCTCCGCCTTCACCGGCACCGACCAGGGCGCCGCCACCACCGCCGTCCGCGCGTCCAAGGCGGACGCCCGCCGCGACGGCACCGAGCTCTCCGCCCCGCTGCTGCCGCCGGTCAAGCCCACCGTGCAGGCCACCGGCGGGGACGGCTTCACCCCGATCCTGCACCGCACGGCCCTCGGTCAGGTGCAGTCCTGGAACATGTACCACCACGTCGCCGCCGCCGCCCGGCAGGTGGTCTGCAGTGACCTCGGCACCGGGCAGCCGTGCCCCGGCGGCCCCTGGCCGCGGCCGCTCAACAGCACGCCGGGGCCGCTCGGTTCGGGAAACACCGGTGACATCGCCTCCACCCTGACCCCGCAGTACGTCGAGGACCCGCAGCGGCCGGGCACCGTCTACTACCCGGGCGTCTCGGGCGGCAGCGTCGGCGTCGGCTGCCTGGACCTCGATGCCCAGGCCAACTGCGGGTTCTTCCCGCTGGCCCCCGTCGCGAGCACCCCGTCCGCCGCCAACGGGCTGGCCGGCCTGGTCGGAACGGGCGGCCGGCTGTACGGCGTCGCCAGCACCGGGCAGGTGCTCTGTCTGACCATCAGCTCCCGCACCCCGTGCGCGGGTCAGCCGTACGCCGCGATCGTGCCGCCCAACCACGACCTGCCCGGCTCCCCCGGCGCGCTCTACCTCGGCGCCACCACCGTCGCCGACGGCAAGGTCTTCGCCTCCTCCTCCCCGCAGAGCGGCGGATCCACCGTCGCCGTGCCGCCCGCGCTGGGCTGCTTCGACCCGGCGACCGGCACCGCCTGCGCCGGCTGGGAGACCCCGAAGCCCGCCGCCCCGAGCGCCGCGTACTACACCTACAACGCGTACACCGCCTACGACACCGCCGGCCAGGCCAACGGCGTCTGCACCACCACCGTCGGCGGAGCCACCCTCAACACGGCCTGCTTCACCCTCGGCGGCGCCCCGCTGACGCAGCCCACCACCCTGGCCGGGATCGGCGGCGGGGTGCTGACCTTCAACCCCGAGGTGGTCACCGCCAACGGCGAGACCCGCAGCTACTTCCCGCTCTGGAGCGGCGGCATCAACGGCGCCACGGCCTGCCACGACTGGACCCACGCCGCACCCTGCGCGGGCTTCCCGCTCCCGGCCAAGCACCCCGGCGTCAACGGCGGCGTCACCCGTGACTACGGCTACGCCTACGACTCCACCACCCGCTGCCTGATCGCCCTCGGCGACGCGGGCGTGCTGTTCTCGGTCGACCCGGCCACCGGCACCTCGCCGTGCGTGCACAGCGGGGCCACCGTCACGCTGCGGCCCGCCGACTTCTACTGCGACGGCGCCACCGGTCACGTCCAGGCGTACACCCGGGCCGAGTTGACCGGCATCGACCTCGCGCACGCCGACCTGGCCGCCTCCCGGGTGAGCGTCACCGACCCGGACGGCACCGTGCTGGCCAGTCCGCCGCTCACCGCCGACGGGGTGATCGACCTCAGCGGCATCAGCGCCGCCGACCACCCCGCCGTCACCGTCTCGGCCCAGCTGGTGCTCACCTCCGCCGTCGACTTCGAGAACGGCAACCAGCCGTTCCTGACGGTCCGTTACCAGGGCGACGCCCCGCAGCTCTGCTTCCGCACCGTGGTCTCGGCCGACTGCGCGGCCACCCAGCTCTCCAACACCGCGACCGGCGTCGACGCGGCCGGTTCCTTCGGCTCCAACACCGTCGCCCTCGCCGTCGCCCCGGGCAGCGGCTGCCAGCCGAAGGTGACCGTGGTCAAGGAGATCTGCGCCTCCGACCACCCGCACGACTGCGACCCCGGCGGCCCCGGCCCCTGGGCGAAGACCAGCCCGGTCGGCCTCCTCCGCCTGCTCGGCACCGCCCACTGGCGGATCACCGTCACCAACGCCGGGCCGGTGGCCGCCACCGGCGTCCAGGTCAACGACGCCGCCACGCCCGCCTGCCGCAGCGCGGCCGGCACCTTCGACCTGGCCGCGGGGACGAGCCGTCAGATCCACTGCAGCTCGCTCCTGCTGGCCCTCCCCATGAAGAACACCGCCTCCGCCACCTTCGTCCCCGCGAACTCGCCCCCGGGCACCGTCCCCACCACCACCGCCGCGTCCTCCGCCGTGGCCTGCTCCCTGCTCTGCATCCTGGCCGCACCCGACCAGGGCTGACCGGGCCCACCGCACCTCGGTGCCGCCGACCGGAATCGACCTCCGGTCGGCGGTATCCGCCGTTCTAGGCTGGTGCCGTGGACAACCGCCGGAACGGTCTGATCGACGCCCAACGAGCCTATATGGAACAGGGGTTCGAGCTCCTCCCACCCGAGGAGGTGGCTGCCCTGGGGCGGGCCGCCCTGCTGCGCTCCGCCCGGCAGGTGGCCGAGCTGCTGGCGCTCGTCTACCGGCGGCAGCCCGGCGAGGACGCGCTGGCGGCGGAGGCCCGGCAGCTGGCCGAGGACGCGGTGGCCGGACGGGTCCGGCTGTTCCTCCTGCTGGACGGCCGGGGCGAGGTGATGGCGACGACCAGGTACACCCTGGTCGAGCCGCTCTTCGAGGACGGCCCCGTGCGGTACGAACTCGGCCGCACCGGCAAGCGTCCCGGCGCCCGCCCGGGCCTGGCGGCCGCCCTGCTCGACGCCCGGGTGCCCTGGGCCCGCGAGCACCTCCCGGAGGCGGACCACCTGGTGACCCACACCCGGGTGGCGCTGAACCGGCCCGGACGGCCACCGGTCGGCCCCGTGATCGGCAGTCAGCTCGCGCAGGGCTTCACCGCCACCCACGCCGTGCACTCCCACATCGTCGCGCGGACGGCGGCCGAGCCCTTCGTCGCCACCTTCGCCCCGCGCGACCCGACCTCCTGGCGGGCCAGCGCCAGGCAGCACCCCCTCCGGCTGCCCGACGGCCCGGACTACGGCCTGCTGGCAGCGATGTGGACCGAGACCACCGGCGTGGGGGCGGCCCCGCTCCCGCCCGCCGGCTGCGGTACCTCGGCAGGGGCGACGAGCGCGGCGGCGACCGAGGCGGCGGCGACCGGGGCGGCGGTGACCGGGGCGGCGTCCGGGCTGGTGACGCTGCACCAACTCGCCGCCCCGTCCGCGACGGTGGAGTCGCTGCACCTGCTCTCGGCCCGGCCTCCCCGCGGCGGCCGGCCCGTCCCGGAGGTGCCCGCCCGGGTCGGGCCGGACGGGGCGTACGCCTCCACCGGGCTCTCCGACCGGGTCGTGGTCGAGGACGACGTGCTCGGCGCACCGGACGCCGCGCTCCACCTGGACCGGCTCCACCGGTCCGGCTTCCGCCCGGCCGGATGGGCACCCTCCCACCAGCGGGCCGGGCGCCCCGCCCTGGTGCTCACCCGTCCGGGCTCACTGCCCGGCCCGGAGACGTCCGTCACCCCTGCCGACCTCCGCGCGTTCGCACGACTACCGTCCACCGGAAGCTTCCTGGCCCACGTCCTGAGCCACCGGCCCTCGTGAGGCGGATCAGGCCCGGTCCGCCGCCGCCGTCTCCGCGACACGGCGCCGCACCAGGTACCAGCCACCCGCCAGCGCGGCGGCGACCAGCGGCAGGCAGGCCACGGTGGTGCGGCCGACGCCGCCGTCCAGCCACATCAGGACCAGCACGGTGACCAGGAAGCCGAGCGTGACGATCTGCGTGTACGGCGCCCACGGGAGCCGGTAGGACGGCCGGTCGACCACGCCCTGCCCCGCGCGGCGCCAGAAGAGCAGCGAACAGATCATGATCATCGCCCAGGTACCGACGATGCCGATCGAGGCGAAGTTGATGACCAGTTCGAAGGCCTCGCCGGGCATCACGTAGTTCAGCACCACGCCCAGCACGCCGAACCCGGCGGTGAGCAGGATGCCGCCGTACGGGACACCTCCCTTGTTCATCACCCCGGTGAACTTCGGCGCCGAGCCGGAGAGCGACATCGAGCGCAGGATCCGACCGGTGGAGTACAGGCCGGAGTTGAGGCTGGAGAGCGCCGCGGTGAGGACCACCAGGTTCATCACCCCGGCGGCGCCCGGGATGCCGAGCTTGTCGAAGACGGTGACGAAGGGGCTCTGGCCGGCCGAGTACGCGGTGTAGGGGAGGATCAGCGCGAGCAGGACGACGGAGCCGACGTAGAACAGGCCGACCCGCCACATGATGGAGTTGATCGCCTTGGGCATGATCTTCTCCGGGTTCTCGGTCTCCCCCGCGGCGACGCCGCACAACTCGACCGAGGCGTAGGCGAAGACGACGCCCTGCAGCAGGAGCAGCATCGGCATCACGCCGCTCGGGAAGATCCCGCCGTTGTCGGTGATCGTGGCCAGGCCGGGGGTGTGGCCGTCGACCTGGTGCCGGGTGACCACCAGGTAGATGCCCACCAGCATGAAGGCCACCAGTGCGGCCACCTTGATGATGGCGAACCAGAACTCCATCTCACCGAAGTACTTGACCGAGATCAGGTTGGCGGTGAGCACCACGGCCAGGGCGATCAGTGCCAGCAGCCACTGCGGGACCTCGCTGAACATCGCCCAGAAGTGCGCGTAGGTCGCGGCCGCGGTGATGTCGGCGATCGCGGTGGTGGCCCAGTTGAGGAAGTAGAGCCAGCCGGCCGTGTAGGCGCCCTTCTCGCCCATGAACTCGCGGGCGTAGGAGACGAAGGCGCCGGAGGACGGCCGGTAGAGCACGAGTTCGCCGAGCGCCCGGACCACGAGGAAGGCGAAGACGCCGCAGACGGCGTAGGCGATGAAGAGCGACGGCCCCGCGTTCGCCATCCGGCCGCCGGCGCCCAGGAACAGGCCGGTGCCGATCGCCCCGCCGATCGCGATCATGTTGACGTGCCGTGACTTCAGGTCCTTGCGGTACCCGGCGTCACCGGCGTCCACGTGTGCCGATCGCGCCGACGGCGGTGTGCCGTCCGCGAGTTGGGGCTCCGTGGTCGTCGTGCGGTCACTCATGGAGTCGAGTCGCCTTCGTGAGGGGGAGTGTGGTCGCGCGGTCGGGCGGGGACGGAGTGGGTGGTCGTCGCGAGCATGACCGAGCGGCACATCCTCACCGGTCGAAGGGGAATCCGGCTGTGGCCGATGTCACGTTCGGGGATGATTTGCGCGAAATTTGAGCCTTTGACGCGATCTCGTCCGTCAGGTCGTGCGCGGGGCCCGGGCGGTGGGAAATCGCTTGGGCCCGCCGTCCCGGCCTTGCTACTGTGTCGATCACCGTGACCGCACGCCAGGAGGTGAGACCCGTGAACGCAGTATCGACGTGGGTGCTCCCCCTCTTCTTCACGGTGTGCGACTGACCAGGACGGTGTCGTCGGGAGCGCCTCTCCACACAGGCACTCCTGAGAGGGCGACAGCCATGCACCCTTCCCCCCTGGTCCACCGCGTCACCGACACCGAGTGGCAGGCCGTGGACGACGACGGCCACGTCATCGGCCACGGCGACGTTTCGCACCGGCCCGACGGCCGCCGTTTCCTCAGCATCGACGTCTGGCGGGACACCGCCTTCTCCCCGCTCGCCGCGGCGATGTCGGCAGCCCTGCCGGCCCCGCTCCACGCACTCGTCGGCGAGGCCGACTCCGGACCCGACTCGCGCTGGCGGCAGGCGGGTTACGCCTTCTCCCGGCGCGAGGTCGAGTACCGGCTGCCGACCGCACCCGATGCGGCGGCTCCCCTCATGGTCTCCCTCCCCGCGGGCTTCACGGTGCTGCCGGGGACCGGGGCCGACGAGGAGCTCGTGCGCGGACTCGACCGCGCCCTGCGCGAGGAGATCGACGCCGCGGTGGGCTGGCACACCATGCCCGCCGAGGTGATCCCGCGCCCGGCGGGGACGGTCCTCGGCGATCCGGCGCGGTACGCGGTCGCCGTCGCGGACGACGGCGCGTACGTCGGGCTGGTGCGGGTGGCGGTCGTCCCGCGCCGCGCACGGATCGGGCTGGTCGCCGTCCTGGCGGGCGCCCGGCGGCGCGGCGTCGGACGGGCGCTGCTGGCCCACGCCCTGGGCTCGCTGCACGCGGCGGGGCTGCCGTCGGCCACGGCGGAGGTGGACGCGTCCAACCTCGCCGGCACGGCCCTCGTCGAGGGCTTCGGCGCGCGCCGGGTCGACAGCGTCGTGGAGCTGATCCGCCACTGAGGACTCCGTGTCCTCCTGCACGTCATCAACCCAACCCCCAAGGAACGAGGGACCTTTGCCGAGAACAGCGAACGGCATCGAAGTCGAGGGCACCGTCGTGGAGTGCCTGCGCAACGCGGTCTTCAAGGTGGAGCTCGCCAACGGGCACCACGTACTGGCCCACATCAGCGGGAAGATCCGGAAGAACCGCATCAAGATCCTCCCGTTCGACCGGGTCCTGGTCGAGCTCAGCCCGTACGACCTGACCCGCGGCCGCGTCCTGTACCGCTACCGCACCTGACGCGGCGTCGGACGGGCCGGGGAACGACACCGCCCCGGGGGGAAATCCCCCCGGGGCGGTGTTCAGCCGACGCTTACTTCTTGGGCGTCAGGCACAGCACGAACTTCTCGCTGCCCAGCTGCTGGGAGAGGGCGTCGAACTCGTCGCCGCACTGATTCCCGTCGAAGGTGTTGTCGATGACCTTCGAGACCGTGTGGGTGGCCTTCGACTCGCCGCAACCGACGGTCTCGACCTCCGGGTTGTTCTCGCTGCCGGTGACGGTGACGCAGTCACCGACCTTGGCGCGGACCGGACCGTCGGTGAAGGCGTCCCGCACCGCGACCTTGATGACCGCCACGATCACGATCACCAGGAGAATGCCGAGCAGCGAGAGCAGCTTCTTGCCCATGCTCTTCTTGGGCTTTGCCGCCTCCGCCTGGATGGCGGCGTCGTAGGCGAAGGGAGCCGGGGCGCCGTTCTCCGACGGCGGCACGGGCTGGCCCTGGGGGTTCTGCGGGGTACTCATGGGGTCCTCTGCGTCAGTGGCTGCGTGGCAGTGCAGGGCGCAGGTTATCCGCAGCTATTGCGCGCGTTTCGGACAATGGCGACCTACCAGGCCACCCGTGATTCAAGTGAGATGCAAAGAATTGTTAAAGGGCTCAGCCGTGCAGGTGCTCGACCACGGCCAGGAACACGAAGAAGTTGGGAATCTTGTGGACCGGCGTGTTGGACCACGCGAGCGTCTTGCCCTCCTTGGCCACGCACACCACCCCGTCCTTGACCTCGATCCGCTTGATCTCGCCCCACCGCAGCCCGCCCCGCTTCACGGTCGAGATCCCGCCGGCCCCCACCACGATGTCACCGAACCGCACGTGCTCGCCCCGGCCCAGCATCTCCAGCACGCCGGGCAGTTGGGCCCTGGTGAGCTCGTGCTGGATGGCGGCGCCCCAGACCTCCGGGGTCGCGTAGAAGTCCGTCAGTTCGATCTTGGAGTTGTCCGGCTTGAACAGCGTGTAGAGGTAACTGGTGCCGACGTAGACCCCGTTGACGTGGTTCCTGGTCACCCGCTGCAGCACGGCGGTCGAGTCCCAGCGGAACGCGACCGGCCCGGTGCGGTCGCTCACGACCAGCCCGTGCTCGAAGCAGCGGATCCGCTTCGCGGCCTGCTTGGCGTTGAGGTTGGGCGTCTGCAGGAGCCGCCAGCCGAAGTACAGACCGGGCAGCACCAGGGCCAGCCCGAGCAGGGTGAGGAAGGCCATGCCGGTCAGGGCCATGGCGCTCATCCGCTTCGGACCGAAGCTCGCCCGGAGCTCCCCGAGCCCTTCGGCGGCCGCGAGGGCCGCGACGTCCCCGGGTATTTGCTCCTGCACCGAGGCCGAAGGGGAATCGACGTGTTGCACTGACGCCTCTTTCATCACCGGAGATCGCGGGCCCTCCCGCGCGGGCCACCGGATGCTACTCGCCGCCCCCCTCGACCGAAACGGCGGGCCCGGGAATTCCGAACTCGATCTCGGTGAACATCGGCAGTGGGGCGTGCCCGGCTTCCCGGGCACGCCCGCGGCGGCGAGGGGCGGGTCAAGGCCGCGGGGCCTGGCGGTCCACGAAGTGGCGCAGGCGCAGGAGGTCCTGGGTGGCGGTCAGGTGCGCGGAGAGGGTGCGGTCCGGGGTGACGGGCGTCAGGGAGACGCGGTTGTCGCGCAGGAGGGCGGTGGAGTCGGCGTCGGGGCGGGTCTCGGTGCAGGGGTCGCCGGGGAGGTCGGAGCAGCGGCCGTAGGTGATGTCGTAGCTGGCGGAGTCGGAGTCACGAGCTTGGTAGGCGTGCCAGACCACCCGGCCCTCGCCGACGGTGGTGAGGCGCGGGGCACCGACGGGCCGGCCGGCCGTGACGTCGGGGTGGTCGACCTTGAGGGCGAAGTGGCTGCTCAGCAGGGAGCGTTGGCGCAGGGCGGCGATCAGGCGGGCGCCGTAGTCGGCGGTGGCACGGTAGTTGGCCAGGGGGAAGGTGAGGTTGTCGGCGTCGCCGGCGGTGGAGAACGCGACGGCGGGGACGCCGAGCTCCACGGCGGCGAGGGCGGCGCCGACGGTGCCGGAGTCGTTGACCTGGGCACTGACGTTGGGGCCCGAGTTGATGCCGGTGGCCACCAGGTCGGGGCCGTCGGTCCAGCCGGCCAGGTCGGCGAGGCCGGCCCGGAGGGCGAACTTGACCGTGTCGGCGGGGGTGGCGCTCGCGCTCGCCGGTCCGCAGGGGGCCGCGCCGAGGCAGAGGCCGTGGACGGGCGATCCGGACGGGGTGCCGGAGCAGTCGGACTGGTAGCCGGCGGGGAGTTGGGTGCGGTGGGCGAGGGTGACCACCCCGCCGTTGGTGACGGCGGTGCCCCGGCCGGACTGGACCTGCCAGGGGGCGATCACCACCACGTCGGCTCCGGCCGCGCACAGGGCGCGCCGCAGTTCGTAGAGGCCGAGGCCGTCCGCGTTGCCCGGCTTGGCGGCCTGCATGGAGTCGTCGTTGGTGAGCAGGACCCGCAGGCCGGCGAGCGGGCGGGCCGGGGCGGCGGGGGCGGGGGCGGCCGAGGCGCCGGTGGGGGCGGCAGCGGAAGCCAGCAGGAACGCGCATGCAGCGGCGGCGAGTTGGCGGTGACCGGATCTCATGGTGGGGCCTTCCGAGGTGGGGGCGAAGGACTGTCAGCGGAGCGGAGAGGGGAGCAGCACGGCGACGGCGCGGGTCGGCTGGGGTGGGGGGCCGACGGCGCCTCGGGGCATCGTTCGCTGGGGTGCCCAAAGGGAACCATGAAAACCGAGCACCCAATAGGTTTTCAGCATGTGGCCCAGGTCACACCACGGAGCCCGCCGGAGGGGCCGTGACTAAGGTGGCGGACATGGACGTCAAGGGTGGAGCCACAGGCCGGCGCGGGCCGCGCGGCAGCTACGCGGTGGGGGACGAGCGGCGGACCCGCATCCTGGACGCCGCGGTCGAGCACTTCGCCCAGTGGGGTTTCCACGCCACCTCGCTGACCCGGATCGCCAAGGAGGTCGGCATCACCCAGGGCGGGCTCCTGCACCACTTCCGCACCAAGGAGGCGCTGCTGGTCTCGGTCCTGGAGGCCAGCGACGAGAACGACGCCGTGCGGTTCTTCACCGAGGAGTGCGAGAGCGTCGCCGAATGGTTCCACCGACTGCTCGACCTGACCGCCCACAACGCCCAACGGCCGGGCCGCACAAGGATGTTCAACGCCCTGGTCGGCGAGTCGGGCGACCCCGACCACCCGGCGCACGCCTTCTTCGCCCGGCGCTACCGCACCCTGGTCGAGGAGGCCGGCGGCTCGCTGCGGCGCGGTGTGGAGAGCGGCGAGCTGCGGGGCGACACCGACTGCACCGCCGAGGCCCGGCAGCTGCTGGCGGTCATGGACGGCCTCCAGCTCCAGTGGGTGCTGGCCCCCGCCTCGGTGGACATGGTGGAGCAGCTGCACCACTACCTCGACCGGCTGTACCGCGCGCTGAGCACGGCGGGCCGGGCACTGCCCCCGCGCTGAGCACGCCCCCGCCCGCGCTGAGCCCCCGTCACCACCCTCCCCCGGTGGCCGGGGCCTCGGCGCTTATGTCAACACGGTTGACCTTAAAGTCGGGCCGGGGTTCTGATGGCGGTCCGACGAGGAGCCCCCACTCCTCCGTACCCGTAGGAGGCCCCCGCCATGGCCGACGCCGTCCGCGCGCTGGAAGACGCGAAGCCCGTTCCGTTCTGGCTGGACGACCCGGGCCGGCCCTCGGCCGCCTCGGCACTGGTCGGCGACACCCGGTGCGACCTGCTGGTGGTCGGCGGCGGCTACGCCGGCCTGTGGACGGCGCTCATCGCCAAGGAGCGCGACCCCTCCCTGGACGTGATGCTGATCGAGGCCCAGGAGACCGGCTGGGCCGCGTCCGGGCGCAACGGCGGCTTCTGCGAGGCCAGCCTCACCCACGGACTGGGCAACGGCCACCAGCGCTGGCCCGACGAGCTCGCCACCCTCGAGCGCCTCGGTGCCCGCAACCTCCAGGGCATGGAGGACACCCTCGAGCGCTACGCCATCGACTGCGACTGGGAGCGCTCCGGCTCGATCGTGGTCGCCACCGAGCCCTACCAGCTCGACGGGCTGCGCGAGTTCGCCGAGCTGGCGGAGCGTTACGGCAGCCGCCTCACGCCGCTGGACCGCGATCAGGTGCGCGCCGAGATCGACTCCCCCACCTTCCTGGGCGGCCTCTGGGACCGCGAGGGCGTCGCCATGGTGAACCCGGCCAAGCTCGCCTGGGGCCTGCGCCGGGCCTGCCTCCAGCTGGGCGTGCGGCTGCACGAGCACACCCGGGCCACCGGGCTGGCCGAGTCGGGCCCCGGCGTCGTGGTGCGCACCCCGTACGGCCGGGTCGCGGCCCGGCGGGTGGCGCTGGCCACCAACGCCTTCCCCTCCCTGCTGCGCCGTCACCGGCCGTACACCGTCCCGGTCTACGACTACGCGCTGATGACCGAACCGCTGACGGAGGACCAGCTCGCCTCGGTCGGCTGGCGCAACCGGCAGGGCTTCGCCGACAGCTCCAACCACTTCCACTACGTCCGGCTCTCCGCGGACAACCGCATCCTCTGGGGCGGGTACGACGTCGTCCACCAGTACCGCAGCCGGGTGCGGGCCGAGCGGGACCAGCGGCCGGAGACCTTCGCCACCCTGGCGCGGCACTTCTTCGAGACCTTCCCGCAGCTGGAGGGCGTCCGGTTCAGCCACGCCTGGGGCGGGGCCATCGACACCTGCACCCGGTTCAGCGCCTTCTTCGACCTCTCGCACCAGGGCAAGGTCGCCTACACCGCCGGCTACACCGGCCTCGGCGTGGGCGCCACCCGCTTCGGCGCGGAGGTGATGCTCGACCTGCTGGCCGGGCACCGCACCGAGCGGACCGAGCTGTCGATGGTGCGCCGCAAGCCGCTGCCCTTCCCGCCCGAGCCGATCCGCTCGGCCGGCATCGGGGTCACCCAGTGGTCACTGACCCGGGCCGACGCCAACGCCGGACACCGCAACGTCTGGCTGCGCACGCTGGACCGCCTCGGCCTGGGCTTCGACAGCTGACGGACCGGCGCCCCCGGGCGCGGAGCGCACGGGGTTCCTCCGGAAACAGGTCAATCACCTGTCACATCCGTGTCCTTGGTGGCAGCATGGTCCCCGACCGAGCGGGTGGGGTGGGCCCCGGGGAGGGCGCAGCTGATCGGGGTTGTCCATGCTGGCTGAGTCGTGGGGCACCAGTGTCGGAACCGGCGCGGCCGATGCCGCGGGGCGGTACCTTCCGCCGGCCTGGCAGTCGCCGCCGCCGCTGGACTCCGGGTGGTTGGTGGAGCAGCCGAGCAGGCTGCTGGACGCCCGGTTCGCGGTGGTCGGGTTCACCGGCCGGGAGCCGGAGTTGGTGTCGTTGCGGGTCTGGTGCGCGCAGGACCGTCCGCACGCGGTGCGGTGGCTGCACGGCCCGGGCGGTCAGGGCAAGACCCGACTGGCCGACCAACTCGCCGAGGAGCAGCGGCAGTCGGGCTGGCAGGTGGTCAGCGTCGACGGGCCGGAGGGCGGCGGCGGGCCGGGGCGTCCGGCCGGCCCGGGCGGTACGGCCCCGGACGAACGGGCCGCCGGCCTGCTGGTGCTGGTCGAGCAGGCGGACCGGCGGCCGGTCTCCGAGCTCGCCCGGCTGCTGGCCTCGGCGGTGCCGCCCGTGCCCGGGGTGCCGACCAGGGTGCTGCTGCTGGCCCGCGGCGACGGACTGCGGTACCCGCTGGAGGCCGCCTCCGAGCAGCCGACCGTCACGGACTCCCAGGCGCTCGGCCCGCTGGGGCCGGAGGCCCGGCGCGCGCTGCACCGGGCGGCGGTGGCCGCCTTCGCCGCCCAGTACGGGGTCGGACAGCCGCTGCGGGAACGGGACTTGGGCCATCCGGAGTTCGGCCTGGCGCTCACCGTGCTGCTCTCCGCCCTGGACAGCGTCCTCGACGCCGCGCAGCCCGCCGAGACCGCGGAGCCTTCGGTCGTCGAGGCGACCGCTGTCGACCGCGCCGCGCTCACCGTGCGGCTGCTCGACCGCGAGCAGGCGCACTGGGCGCTGCTGCACCGCAGACCGGCGGCGGGCAGGTTCAGCACTCCGCCGTGGGTGATGAGCAGGGCCGTCTTCGCCGCCGCCCTGGGCGGCCCCCGGGCCTCCGACCAGGCGGCCGAGCTGCTCGGCGCGCTCGGCCTGGACCACCCCGTCTCGGCGGTGCTCGCCGACCATGCGCTCTGCTACCCGCCCTCCGAACCGGGCCGCGAGCTGGCGCCGTTGCGGCCCGCCACCCTCGCCGAGGACTTCCTCGCCCTCACCCTCCCGGGCCACGCCGTCGGGTACCCGGCGCAGCCGTGGGCCGCCGGTGACGCCGCCGTCGTGCTCGGCCTCGGGGCGGCCGGCCGTTCCGGCTCCGGGTACGGGTACGGGGTCGGCCCCGGTGCGGAGAGCAGCCCCCGGACCGGTCAGGGCGTCCACGGCGACCCCGGTGGCCCCGGCGGCCGCACCGTCAGCAGCGCGGGCACCCGAGGGGACGGGACGGACCCCGCCGCCGGCGCCGCCGTGCTCCAACTCGCGCTCACCGCCGCCCGCTGGCCCCATGTCCTGCCGCAGCTGCTGCACCCGCTGCTCTCCGCCGATCCGTCCCTGGCCACCGCCGGCGGCACGCCCGTCCTGCTGGCCCTCACCGAACTCCCGGGGATCGATCACGAGTTGCTGGAGCGGGTGCTCGCCACCCTGCCCGCCGATCCTCCTCCGGACCTGCGACCGGGCCGGGCAGCCCTGCTGGTCAAGCTCGCCGGCCACCGGTTGGCGCAGCACCCCGAACCGGCCGAGCACGCCGCCGTGCTCCGCGAACTGGCCTCTTCGCTGGCCGAGTTGGGACGGAATGAGGAGGCAGCCACCGCCGGGCGGCGGGCGGTGGAGCTGCTCACCGCGCTGGCTGCGGGCGAGCCCGCCGAGCACCGGGCCGTCCTGGGTGAGGCCCTCGGCGCACTCTCCGTGCTGCTGGACCGGGCCGGGCACGGAGCGGAGGCGCTGGCCGCCCAGGAGCGGGCCGTCGAGGTGCGCTCGGCGCTGGCCTCGGCCGATCCGGCCCGGCACGGGCCGGGGCTGGCCGCCGCGCTGGTCGCGCACAGCGCACTGCTGGAGCGGGCGGGCCGCTGGGGCGAGGCGCACCGGGCCGGGTGGGCGGCGGTGCACCGCTACCGCGAACTGGCGCGGCGGCACCCGGGCCACCGGGCCGGGCTGGCCACCGCACTGTCGGCCGCCGGTGCGCTCTCGCTGCGCGGGGTCGACGAGACGGACGAGCTGGACCCGGCCCGCGAAGCGGTCGGGCTCTGGAGGGAGTTGGCCGCCGAGGACCCGGCCGCGCACCGTCCTGCGCTGGCGGCCGCGCTGCTGCGGCTGCGGCACGACCTGGCGCGGGCCGGGCGGCGGGGCGAGGCGGTGGCGGCGGCCGAGGAGGGCGTGGCGGTGCACCGCTGGCTGGCGGCCACCGACCCGGAGCGGCACACCGCCGCCTTCGCGGCCGCGCTCGGCAAGCTGCGCAACAGCCTCACCGAGGAGGGGCGCCACCCGGAGGCGGTGTCCGTCGGCGCCGAAGCGGTGGGCGTCTGGCGGCAGTTGGCGGAGCGCGCGCCCGCCGTGCACCGGCGTTCGCTGCTCGGCGCCCTGCACGGCCAGAACGACGTGCTGCGGGCCGCCGGGCTGCCGCCCGAGCCGGAGCCGAGGAACACCGCCCCGCGCGTGCCCCACCCGGCCGCCCCGGGCCGCTCGTTCGCCGCGCCCGGCCCCGCCGCCACCGCCGTCCCCCTCCCCCGCACCGCCGACCCCGCGCAGGCTCCCGCCACCCCGCAGGGCCCGTCCGGGGGCCACCTGCGCCAGGAGTGGGTGGAGGAGGACGCCGCCCCGGACACCTCGGACCGGCCCGCTCCCGAACGGCCGTCCCGACAGCGCCTGTTCGCCGCCGCGGGCGGTCCCGGGGAGGGCGGCGCCGGACAGGACGGAGCCGGACAGGACCGGCCCGGGGCGGACGTCCACGGGGAAGACGTGCACGGGCACGGCGAGGACCGGGCGACCGGGCCCGGGGAGCGGCACACCCCGGCGACCCCGGCGGTCGGCGCCGCCCCCGACCGCCACCCCTCGCCGCCGCCCTCACTCGCGGTGCACGGCTGGCGCGCCGGCCACCCCGAACCACGCACCCGGCCCCACGAGGACCCGGCCGCCCTGGCCGCCCTCGCCGACCGTCTGGCCCGGCAGCGGGACTGGCCCGGCCTCTGGGCGCTGGCCCGGTCGGTGCCGGTCGCCGACGCCGCCCGCCTGGCCCGCCGCCTCCCGCTGCGCCGCTGGCAGCCGGACCACCCGGCCGAGCTCGAACTCGCCCGCAGACTGGCCGGGTTGAGCATCCGCCGGACGGCCGACCTGGTGGCCGCCGAGGCGGCCTCGGTGCCGGTCCGGCTGCCCGCCGAGTTCGACCTGTTCAGCGCCGACTACCTGGCCTTCGCGCACGGCCGCCCCGCCCTGGCCGTGGCCGCGATCGACTCGGCGGCGCAGCAGGAGTCGGTACGGGTGCTCGACCTGGAGCGGGGCAGCAGCCTGACGCTCCATCAGGGTGCCATCGGCCATTCGGCCATCGCCTGCCTCGGCCCGGAGGAGGTGGTGGCCGCCTGGCGGCCGGCCCTGCCCGGCCCGGAGGCGGCGGGGGTCTTCGAACTGGTGCGGCGCGGCCCGGAGGGTGCGACGGCGGTGCTGGGCACCGGCCCGGCGATGGCCGGGGCCCGTACCGTGCCGACCCGCGACGGGCAGGTCTCGGGGCTCCGGCTGGCGCCGGGGGCGCTGGTCCAGGAGGGCCGGGACGCGGCGCGGCCGGTGGACCTGCGGCCCTGGGGCCTGACCCGGGGCGATCTGCTGGCGGTGGAGCCCAGCGGGCGGCGGCTGGTGGTCTCGGACGGGTCCCGGCTGGTCGCGGTGGACTCCCGGCTGCGGGCCGCGCTGGCCACCGCCTCGGTGCCGGCCGAGCTCGGCGAGCTGCTGGACCTGGCCTTCGCCGGGCCGGACGCGCTGATCACCTCGGGTGCCCGGGGCGGCCTCGGGCGCTGGGAGCCGGACGGCACGGTGCTGCGGCTGACGGCCTGGCTGCCCGGGCCGCTGCTGCACAACCTGTTCGCCGTCCCGGCCTGGGGGGTGGTCGGCGGCTACGCGCCGGGCGAGGGGCGGGTGCACTTCTTCGACCCGTACGCGCTGGAGCCGGTGCCCGTCCCGGTCCAGTTGGCCACCGACCTCCAGCTCAAGGTGGTCGCGGTCTCGCCCGACGGCCGGTACGTCGCGGCCGCCGGACGTCCCACCGCCGAGCCCTCCCGGCGGCGCCCGTCCCCGGAGTGGGTCACCCTGGTCCACGACCTCCACCACCCCGGCGCGCTCCTCGAGCGTCCTCCGGCCGCCCTCTCCCCCGCCGAGGCCGCCGCACTCGCCGCACTCGCCGCGCGCCCGACCCCGCCACCGGCCCGCCGGAGGGCCGAACGCGCGGGCGTGGACGAACTGTTGGGCCTCGCCCACGCACTCGCGACGCAGGGAACGGCCCCGCTCGGGACCCGGCCGCACTGACCGTCGGGGATAAAGGTCCGATAAGGGTCCGGCATTCAACAGGTGCACATCTCAACTCCCCCGGTTCGTCATACGAACGCCAACCGGTCTGGAGAGACATAGGGGCAACACGATCTCGCGCTCCAACCCACGCCCCTGGAGAGCCTGCCATGGCCATTGCCACCGCCACCTCACCGGCCGCCAAGCTGCCCACCCCGCGCAACGGCGCCGCCCCGGCCTACTCGGTCTCCCTCGCCACCGACGAGGCGGACGTCCGGGCCGCCCAGCGGCTGCGGCACGACGTGTTCGCCAACGGCATGGGAGCCGTCCTCGACACCCCCGAGCCCGGCCTGGACATCGACCCGTTCGACGAGTTCTGCGACCACCTGCTGGTGCGCGAGAACGAGACCGGCGAGGTCGTCGGCACCTACCGCCTGCTCCGCCCGGAGCAGGCCGCGAAGGCCGGACGCCTGTACTCCGAGACCGAGTTCGACCTCCGCAGGCTGGCCGGGATCCGCACGGACATGGTCGAGGTCGGCCGCTCCTGCATCGACATCCGGCACCGCGACAACGGCGCCGTGATCAACCTCATGTGGGGCGGCATCGCCCGCTACCTGGTCGACACCGGCAACACCTGGGTGGCCGGCTGCTGCTCCGTCCCGCTGGCCGACGGCGGCGCCACCGCCGCCGGGGTCTGGGACGCCATGACGGCTCGCCACCTCTCCCCGGAGGAGTACCGGGTGACCCCGATCCGCCGCTGGGACCCGACCGGCGTGCTCCGCCCCGAGCGCACCAACATCCCGCCGCTGCTGCGCGGTTACCTCCGTCTCGGCGCCTGGGTCTGCGGCGAGCCCGCCCACGACCCGGACTTCAACACCGCCGACCTGTACGTGCTGCTCTCGCTGGAGCGGACCGACCCGCGCTACCTGCGGCACTTCCTCTCCGCCGGCGCCGCCCCGCAGGCCCCCGCCGCGCCCGCCGCCTCCACCACCTCGGACTGACACCGTGTCGGTCTGGCTTCCCACCTCTCCCTGCACGCCCGAGAGCTGTCTGACCGATCCGGGCCCGACCGTGTCCGCCCCGCGCCGCACCGCGCGCGGGGCGGCGGCCGCCGCCGCGCTGCTGGCGGGCGTGCTGGCGGCGCGGTTCGTACCCGGCTGGGGGCGGGTGCCCGCCCTGCGGGACGCGCTGCTGCGCCGGTGGACCCGCACCGTCGTCGGCGCGCTCGGGGTGCGGCTGCGCGTCACCGGTGCCGCCCCGCAGCCGGGCGGCGTCCTGCTGGTGGCCAACCACGTCTCCTGGCTGGACATCGTGCTCTTCGGCACCGTCCGGCCCGGCCCGATGGTGGCCAAGACCGAGGTCGGGAGCTGGCCGCTGCTCGGGCCGCTGACCACCCGGGGCAGCACGATCTTCGTCGACCGCGACCGCATCCGCCGCCTCCCGGAGACGGTCGGGCAGATCGCGGACGCACTGCGGGCCGGCCGGGCGGTCGGGGTCTTCCCGGAGGGAAGCACCTGGTGCGGCCGGGCCGGCGGGACCTTCCGCCGGGCCGCCTTCCAAGCCGCCCTCGACGCCGGGGTGCCGGTCCAGCCGGTGACGATCCGCTACCTCCTCGCCGACGGCGCGCCGAGCACCGCGGCCGCCTTCGTCGGCGACGACGAGCTGCTGCCCTCGATCCGCCGGGTGCTGGCGGCCCGCGGCCTGGTGGCCGAACTCACCTTCCACCCACCGGTGTCCGGCACCGACCGCCGCGAGCTGGCCCGGGCCGCCGAGGCCGCCGTCGGCAGCCCTCCGGCCGCCGGCCACCTCGTCGCTCCCCGCCCCGCCGTCGCCCCCGCCCCCGGCGCCGTCCCGGCCCAGGTCCGCCGCCGGGCGGGCAGTACCGCCGCCTGGCGCTGAGCGGCCCCCGGCCGCGCCAGCAGCACGGCGAGCGACCAGCACGGCGGGCGAGCGGCACGGCGGGCGGGGGCCTGCGGGAGGGCTAACCGTGCGGGCCGACGCGTTGGATGAGCTCCGGTTGGTTCAGCAGGAGCCGCACCCGGCGGAACGCGTTCTGGCAGGTCGCGTAGCGCTCGTAGGCCCGCTGGGAGCAGGCGGACGGGACGCCGTCCGGGCCGGGCACCGCCCAGGTCCAGCCGATGCCGCCCTGCACGTGGGTGATCCGGGCCACCAGGTCCCCGGAGTCCGAACAGAGTTGTTCGAAGCCCTGGAAGGCCCGGACGGCCGTCTCGTAGACCGGGGCCGAGATCGCGACGATCCGCCCGTTCGGCGCCTTCAGCGACCAGCGGTACCGCCCGTTCACGTCCCGGTCGGTCTGCACCGTGGCACGGCGGACCGTCACGGCTTCCGCCTCGCAGCCCACCCGCTGCACTGACATCCGCGTCGCCTCCCCAGGGCGCCACGGACCCGTCCCGGTGCGCTCCCCAACGCTACGTGTGCACTTGGGACTTGCCGACCGCATCGACGCTCTGTTGGCCCCGAAGTTCTCCCTCGTTCACCGCCCCGGGAGGCCCCCGGGCGGTCAGGCCTGGAGCGAGGCGAGGGTGAGGACGGTGATGTCGGAGGGGGCGCCGACCCGGACCGGCGGGCCCCAGGCGCCCGCGCCACGGGTGACGTAGAGCTGGGTGTCGCCGTAGCGCTCCAGCCCGGCCACGGTCGGATTGGCCAGCTCCGCGAGGTAGTTGCCGGGCCAGAGTTGGCCGCCGTGGGTGTGGCCGGAGAGTTGGAGGTCCACGCCGTGGCGGACCGCGTCGTGGATGTTCACCGGCTGATGGGCCATCAGGACCGCCGCCCGCGAAGGGTCGCGGTCGCCGAGCGCGCGGACGAAGTCCGGGCCCTCGCCCTCGCTCTCGCCCGCGAGGTCGTTCACCCCGGCCAGGTCGAACCAGGGCAGTTCGGTGCGGGAGTTCTCGAGCGGCCGCACGCCCAGCGAGCGGACGAACTCGACCCAGGGGCGCGCGCCGGAGAAGTACTCGTGGTTGCCGGTGACGAAGTACGCGCCGTCCTTGGCCCGCAGATCGGCCAACGGCAGTGCGGCCGGGCCGAGTTCGGGCACGGTGCCGTCGACCAGGTCGCCGACGATCGCGATCAGGTCGGGCTGGACGCCGTTGATCGTGTCGACGATCCGCCGGGTGTGCGAGCGGCCCAGGATCGGGCCGAGGTGGATGTCACTGACCACCGCGATCCGGTAGCCGTGCGCCCGCCGGGGCAGCTTGGCCAGCGGCACGGTCACCTTCTTCAGGCTCGGCCCGTTCAACACCCCGTACGTCCCGGTGCCGACCACGGCCGCGGCCACCCCGGCCGCGCCGATCGCCACCGTGCGGGCCACGAACAGCCGCCGCGACGGATCCCCGGCCGTCTCCTCCTTCTTCTCCTCGGCGGTGACGGGCTCCGGCACCTCCGCGCCCGACCCCGGCCCGTCCTCGCCGGGCTCCTGCGGCGTCCACCGGGCCGCGTCGGCGGGCGTCGCCGCACGGGCCGGCAGCCGGAGCCAGACCGCCCGGACCACCTCGCCCGCGAACAGCGCCAGCATCAGGTAGATCAGCGTCGCCAGCCACATGTACCCGGGCCAGGCCACCCACCGCTCCGCGCTCAGCGGCAGGGCCCGGCCGCCGACCAGCGCCCCGAGCCCGAGCAGCGGCAGTGCCACCGCCGCCACCGTGCCGGTCCGGCGCCAGCGTCCGCCCGGCGCGGAGACGTCGCGGACCAACCGGCGCCACAGGTACCAGTGCACCAGCGCGTAGAGACCGAGGACCAGCGGCACGATCAGCAGGAAGATCACGGGCCCCAGTATGGAAGGTGGCCGATCGCGCCCCGGCAGCGGGTCCGCCCTCGCGGCGGCCCCGGGTGCGTGAGCGGCCGGCCACGCTGCGCCGACCTCGGGGCGCCAAACCTGTGAGGCCGCCCACACGCTCCGACGGGTCTACTGCCCTGCGTAGGAGATAAACACGGGGTAAGCCCCCTTATCCCGCCCTGACCCGCCCCCAGGACCCGTCCGGGGCCGGGAACCGTGCTGGTCCCGGGGGTGCCGGGGGTCGGGATCGGAGGTCCGGGGCGGCCCGGGCATGGCTTTGCGGGCCGTCCGACGGCGGCCGCGCCCGTCGCCGCATCTACTACCGGGAGTCGTTTCGGCGGTCTTTGCCTCCGTCGGAACGGTCTGCCAAGAATGGCCAGGTCCACAAGGCAGCGCGGTCGGTCCAGCAGGCCCGGTCCCGCCCTCCCCCGCCAGCCCCGGCTCACCCGGAGCGCCCTGGCCGCCGACGCACGGCACGCGGACTGTTCCCCCGAACAGGTTCTGCGGTACCCGCGTGCCCGGTGCGGCCGCCCGACGGAAGAGGTCGTCCCCTCCATGCAGTTCCCGCTCCCCAAGAACCGCCGCAACGCCATCATCACCGGTGTCGCCACCCTCGCCGTGGCGGGCTCCGCCACCCTCGCGCTGGCGCTGCCGCAGGACACCACCAACGCCCAGGCCGCCCCGCAGGCCGCCGCCTCCGTGTCGGCCGCCGCCGCGAGCTCCGCCGCCGAGGCCCAGCGCACCGCCGAGGCCGACGCCAAGGCGCTCGCCGAGGCCTCCGCCCAGGCGCAGGCCAAGGCCGACGCGGACGCCAAGGCCGCGGCCGACGCCAAGGCCGCCCAGGAGGCCCAGGCGGCCGCCGACGCCCAGGCCAAGGCGGACGCCGACGCCAAGGCCGCCGCCGATGCCAAGGCCAAGGCGGACGCCGACGCCAAGGCCGCCGCCGACGCCAAGGCGAAGGCCGACGCGAAGGCCGCGGCCGATGCCAAGGCCGCCGCCGACGCGAAGGCCAAGTCCGACGCCGAGGCCGCCTCCCGCAGCCAGCAGCGCAGCGCGCTGGCCGCCCCGGCCGGCTCGCCGAAGCAGATCGCCGCGCAGATCGTCCCGGCCGGCCAGCTCCAGTGCTTCTCCAACATCGTCGAGCGCGAGAGCGGCTGGAACGTCACCGCCACCAACGCCTCCTCCGGCGCGTACGGCCTGGTCCAGGCGCTGCCCGGCTCCAAGATGGCCTCGGCCGGCGCGGACTGGCGCACCAACGCCGCCACCCAGATCAAGTGGGGCCTGTCCTACATGAACGAGCGCTACGGCAGCCCGTGCGCCGCCTGGAGCTTCTGGCAGTCCCACAACTGGTACTGATCCCAGGTCAGCCCACCCGCAGGGCGGTCACCCGAACAGAGGGTGACCGCCCTGCGGCATTCCGTGCGGGCGAGGTGAAGATCCTGGGCACGTTGCTCCGGCTCTGCCCGATGATCAGCCGCTATGCGGCTTTTCCGACCTTTGCCTGGCCGTGTACGCACACCTAGCCTCCCGGCCATGCACAACCCGCTGATCTCCGTGGTGCTCCCCGTCTACGACCGGCAGCACCAGCTGACGGACTGCCTGGACTCCCTCCTCGCGCAGACCCTGCGCGACTTCGAGGTGCTCCTCGTCGTGGACCGCTCCCCGGACTCCCCCGAGCGCGTGGCGGCCGCGTACGAGCTGCGCGACCCGCGCGTGCGGATGCTCCGGCTGAACGCGGCGGTCGGCATCGGCCGGGCCCGGAACGCGGGGGCGGCCCGTGCGCTCGGCGAGTACCTGCTCTTCCTGGACAGCGACCACCTGCTCGACCCCGACGCGCTCGGCGTGATGGCGGAGCGGCTGACCGAGACCGGGCCGGTGGACGTGCTGCTGTTCGGCCACACCCGCGAGCACGGCGGCCGGGTCTGGCCCGGCGGCTCGGCCGGGCTGCTGGCGGAGCTGGCGGCCGCCGGGGCCGCGACCGGGCGGGAGGTGTTCTCCCCGCTGGACCACCCGGAGCTGCTGGGCGCACCGCCGCTGGCCTGGGACCGGCTGCTCCGGCGGGGGCTGGTGCCGCCCTTCCCGGACGGCGCCTACGAGGAGGTCCCGGTGGTGCACCGGGCGATGCTGACGGCCCGTCGGGTCGCGGTGCTGGACCGGGAGTGCGTGCGGATCCGCCGCCGGCAGACGGTGCACCCGACCGGCTCGCCGGGCAGCAGCCACTTCGACCTGTTCGAGCAGTACCAGCACGGCTTCGAACTCCTGGACGACCAGCCGGAGTTGGAGCCGTTCCGCGCACACCTGTTCACCCGGATGGTGCGGCACCTGCTGTTCGTCTTCGACCTGGCCGGCTGCGTGGACCGGGCCGAGCGCCCGCAGTTCTTCCAGCGCGCCGCCGAGGCCTACCGCAGGTACCTGCCGGAGGGCTACCGCCGCCCGGGCGGGCGCGAGGGCGTCAAGTTCTCCCTGCTGGCGAACGGCGCCTACCCGGCCTTCGAGGTGGCCAAGCTGGGCCAGATCGCCCGCACGGCGGTGTCCGGGCGCCGCTGACGGCCGGTCAGCGGCGCCCGGCGGGCGGATCAGACGTGCGCGGTGCCGCCGTCCTTCGCCATCGCGGCGGCGATCACCTTGTTGTGCGCGGCCCAGAGCTCGGAGCCGACCGGCGGGAGCACCTCGTCCCAGAGCGGCAGGAAGCTGCCGCGCAGCTGGAGCATGCCCTCGGGCCGGGCCAGCAGCCACAGGTGGAGGTGGGCGGCGCCGTCGCCCCAGCGGTTCACGTGCACCCGGCCGATCCCGCCGATCTCCTTGACCGCCCGCTCGATCCGCTGGAGCAGCGGGCCGATCTCGGCCGAGCGCTCCAGCGGCAGGTCGGCCAGGTCGTGGTGGGCACGGGGGAAGAGCAGCAGGGTGGCGGGCAGGGCCCCCGGCTCGCGCATCGCGGTCAGCCGCCAGTGCTCGTCCGTCCACAGGAAGGACTCGTCGGGCCGCTTGCACTCGTCGCAGCTCTCCGGGCCGTCCTCGCCGTGCCGGGGCGGCTCGGGGAGCACGGGGCGCTCCAGGCGCTTGACGGTCAGCTCGCCGGCCAGCGGAAAGATCTCCCAGGAGGCGGCGTCGGGCACGGGCAGGTCCTGGCCGTAGGGCAGCCCTGCGATGTAAGGGTTCTCCTCAAGATCGCTCATGCCCCCACACAGTGCCACATGACATGGCGTCACCTCCCACCGGGGTCTGGCGGTAGCTGGGATGATCGGGCGCATGCCGACTGCCGATCTGGCCCGTGCCCTGCGCCGAGAGCTCCGCGGCGAGGTCCGCTTCTCCACCGCCGAGCGGGCCGTCTACGGCCACGACGCCTCCAACTACCGTCACCCGCCGCTGGGCGTGGTCAAGCCCGCCGACCTGGACGACGTCCGCGCGGCCCTCGCGCTCTGCCGGGAGCACGGGGTGCCCCTGGTGCCGCGCGGGGCGGGCACCAGCATCGGCGGCCAGGCGATCGGCCCGGGCGCGGTGGTGCTGGACTTCCGCCGCCACCTCGGCCGGGTGCTGGAGATCGACCCGCAGGCCCGCACCGCCACCGTCGAGCCGGGCACCGTGCTGGACACCCTGCAGGCCGCCGCCCGCCCGTACGGGCTGCGCTTCGGGCCGGACCCGTCCACGCACAGCCGCTGCACCCTCGGCGGGATGATCGGCAACGACTCCTGCGGCTCGCACTCCCTCGCCTGGGGCCGCACCTCCGACAACCTGCGCTCCCTCGACCTGCTGCTGTCCGACTCCACCGAACTGACCGTCACCGGCCCGCTCACCCCCGCCGAACGCGCCCGGCTGCGCGGGCGCCCGGGCCGCGAGGGCGAACTGCACCGCGCGCTCCAGGAGCTGACGGACTCCCACCTGGCCGTGCTGCGGCAGGGGATGCCGACCCTGCCCCGCCGCGGCTCCGGGTACCCGCTGGACGCCCTGCTGCCCGAGCGCGGCCACGACCTGGCCCGGGCGCTGACCGGCACCGAGGGCACCTGCGCACTGCTGCTGGGCGCCACGGTCGAGCTGGTCGAGGCCCCCGCCGCCACCGCCCTGGTGGTGGCCGGCTACCCGGACGAGACGGCCGCCGCCGACGCGGTGCCCGCGCTGCTGCCGCTGCGCCCGCTGACCGCCGAGGGGATGGCGGCCGACCTGGTCGAGGCGCTGCTCGCCGCCGGCCCCCGCCCGCCCGCGCTGGACCGCCTGCCGGAGGGCAGCTGCTGGCTCTTCCTGGAGACCGGCGGCGCCACCCCCGCCGAGGCCCTGGCCGCCGCCCGGGAGCTCGCCGGGGCCGTCCGCCGCGAGCGCCGGGCGAGCGTGGCCGTGGTCACCGACCCGGGCGAGCAGCGCCAGCTCTGGGCCGTCCGGGAGGCCGGCGCCGGGATCGTCACCCGCACGCCCTCCGGCGGCGAGGCCTGGCCCGGGTGGGAGGACTCGGCCGTGCCGGTGGAGCGGCTCGGCGACTACCTGCGCGGGCTGCGGGCCCTGCTGGCCCGGCACGGCCTGCGCGGCGTCCCGTACGGGCACTTCGGCGAGGGCTGCATCCACCTGCGACTGGACTTCCCGCTGACGGATCCTCAACACCTGCCCGAGTACCGGGAGTTCATGACCGAGGCGGCCGACCTGGTGGTCGCGCACGGCGGCTCGCTCTCCGGCGAGCACGGCGACGGCCAGGCCCGGGCCGAGCTGCTGCCCCGGATGTACCCGCCGGAGGTGATCGCCCTGTTCGGCGCCTTCAAGCGGATCTGGGACCCGGCCGGCCTGCTCAACCCGGGCGCCCTGGTCGACCCGCGCCCGCTCGACGCCGACCTGCGCTTCCCCGGGCGGGACCTGCTGCCGCTGGCGCTGCCGTACGAGCGGGACGGCGGCAGCCTGCTCAGGGCCGTGCACCGCTGCGTCGGGGTCGGCAAGTGCGTGGACACCGGCACGGGGGTGATGTGCCCGAGCTACATGGCCACCGAGGAGGAGCGGCACTCCACCCGGGGCCGGGCCCGGCTGCTGGCCGAGATGCTCCGGGGCGAGCTGCTGCCCGGCGAGTCGCTGATCACCGACGGCTGGCGCTCCGAGGAGGTCCGCGAGGCACTGGACCTCTGCCTGGGCTGCAAGGGCTGCGCGAGCGACTGCCCGGTGCACGTGGACATGGCCACCTACCGCGCCGAGTTCCTGCACCAGCACCACCGCCGCCGGCTGCGCCCGCGCTCGCACTACGCGATGGGCTGGCTGCCGCTGACCCTTCGGGCCGCGGTGGCGCCGCGGCTGGTCAACCGCCTGTTCCGCTCCCGCGCGGCGGCCCTGCTCAAGCGGATCGGCGGGATCGAACCGCGCCGGACGCTCCCACCGCTCGCCGAGCAGACCTTCGAGCGCTGGCACCGCGCCCGGCCCCCGGCCGCCGGCACCCCCGTGCTGCTCTGGCCGGACACCTTCACCAACCACCTGGACCCGGCCCCGGCCCGGGCCGCCGTCGAGGTGCTGGAGCACCTCGGCTACGCCGTCCGGCTCCCCGACGGCCCGGTCTGCTGCGGGCTCACCTGGTACTCCACCGGCCAACTCGGCGTCGCCCGGGCCGTGTTGCGCCGCAGCCTGCGCGCCCTGCCGCCCGATCTGCCGATCGTCGGACTGGACCCGAGCTGCACCGCGGCGCTCCGCGAGGAGCTGCCCCGGCTGCTCGGCCCGGCCGCCGGGGACGTCCCGGGCCGGGTGCACACCCTGGCCGAGTTCCTCGACCTGGACGAGGTCGAGCTGCCCCGCCTGGACGGCGTGCGCGCGATCACCCAGACCCACTGCCACCAGCACGCCGTGCTGGGCACCGCCGCCGACCGCCGCCTGGACGCCCGGCTCGGCCTGCACAACGAGGTGCTCGACTCGGGCTGCTGCGGACTGGCCGGGAACTTCGGCTTCGAGCGCGGCCACTTCGAGGTCTCCACCGCGGCCGCCGAACGCGTCCTGCTCCCCGCCGTCCGGGCCGCCGACCCGCAGACGGTGGTGCTGGCCGACGGCTTCAGCTGCCGCACCCAGATCGCCCAACTCGCCGACGGCCGCCGCGCCGTCCACCTGGCCGAACTGCTGCGGGAGGCGCTCCGCACCGAGCCCGGATGACAGCCCCGGCGGCCGGGCGCATGGTGGAGCGAGGGGGTGTCGTCGTGCCGCCTCGGGAGGTGGTCGGGATGCGGACGGACCCGTCCCGGAGTCAGGTCGGCCCGATGCTCCAGCCCTCCACCCCCTCCTCCACCCGCGAGCACGTGGTGCCGGTCATGGCGGGCGACCGCAGCCCGGTGCTGGTCGAGGTGGACCTCACCCGGGACGCGGACACCGAGGTGACCAGGACGGCCTTCGTCGAGCTCTACGCCGAGCTGTTCTCCACCGAGCGGGTGCCGGTCCGGATCGCCGCCAGCTACCTGCGCTGCCTGCTCAGCCCCGAGGAGATCCAGCGCCTGCTGCGCCGCGACCGCGAGTCCGGCCGCCCCACCGTCTTCCGGGTCTGGCCGGACTACACGCTGGAGGCGCACATCGACCGCTCGGTCTCCACCATCAAGGCCGACGCCGTGGCCCGCTGCTACGGGGCCAGCGGCGAGGGCGTGGTCTGGGCGGTGATGGACAGCGGCATCGACGAGCACCACCCGCACTTCGCCGGCGGCACCCTGGGCGGCCAAGCCGCCGCCCTGCACCGGGACTTCACCGCCCTGGTGCCCGGCGAGGACCCGGTCGGCGGGCTGGACCGGCCGCTCGCCGACCCCGAGGGCCACGGCACCCACGTGGCCGGCATCATCGCCGGGGCGCTGCCCGGCGGCACCGTCCCGCTGATCACCCACCTGGAACAGATCGGCGGCCTGCCCGTCCGCAAGACCCGGGAGCTCACCGAGGGCCGGACGCTGCGCGGCATCGCCCCCAGGACCCGCCTGGTCAGCCTCAAGGTCCTGGCGCAGCGCGGGAGTTCGCTGGTGACCTCGTCCAGCGCGGTGATCGAGGCGCTCTACTACCTGCGCGAGAAGGTGAACACCGGCGGCCGGATGCTGGTGGTGCACGGGGTGAACCTCAGCCTGGGCTGCCCCTGGGACGCCAGCGAGTACGCCTGCGGCCAGAGCCCGGTCTGCCGGGAGGTCAACCTGCTGGCCGCCAGCGGGGTGGTGGTCGTGGTGAGCGCGGGCAACGGCGGCTTCGGCACCCGGCTGCCCGGCGAGGGCGGCACCGACGCCCGCGGCGTGCTCGCCTCCATCACCGACCCGGGCAACGCGGACGGCGCGATCACCGTCGGCTCCACCCACCGCGACCGCCCGCACGAGTACGGCGTCACCTACAACTCCTCCAAGGGCCCCACCCTGGACGGCCGCCTCAAGCCCGACCTGCTGGCCCCCGGCGAGCTGATCACCTCCTGCGCCACCGGATCGCTCACCGGAGACCTCACCGGTCTTCTGCCGGAAGGGAGTTCGGGCACCGCCGTCTACACCGAGCTGAGCGGCACCTCGATGGCCGCCCCGCACGTCTCCGGCGCGGTCGCCGCCTTCCTCTCCGTCCGGTCGGAGTTCATCGGCCGGCCGCGCGAGATCAAGGAGCTGTTCTGCGCCAACGCCACCTCGCTCGGCCGCGACCGCTACCTGGAGGGCCACGGCCTGCTCGACCTGATGCGCGTGATGTCCGCCGTCTAGCGACCTGCGATGAGGAGTTGACCACAGATGGCTGCACCGATTGCCGGACTCCCGTACTGGGAGCTGCGGTTCGACAGCGACGGGACACTGCTGGCGGACGACGGCCTGGTGGCCGACCTGCCCGGCAGCGGAGTGCGGGAGCTGTTCGTCTTCTCCCACGGCTGGAACACCTCGGACGCCGGAGCCAGGGCGCTCTACGCCTACACCTTCGGCGAACTGGCCCGCCAGCTGGCCGCGTTCGCCCCGTCCTGGCAGGGGAAGGTGGGGGTGGCCGGGGTGTACTGGCCCTCGCTGCTCTTCCCCGAGGACGCCCCCGACACCCCCTCCGACCCCTCCACCCCGGCCGAGCTGGCCGCCGCGCTCGGCCCCGCCTTCGCCCCGGCCGAACAGGACAAGCTCGCCGCCGTCACCGCACTGCTGGAGCAACAGCCGGAGAGCGCCGAGCAGTTGAGCCGGTGCCACCAGCTGGTCAGCGGCCTGGTCACCTCCCCCGCGCTGGCCGGGGAGGACAGCGGGCAGCAGGCGGTGCTGGACCGGCCGACCGGCGAGGTGTTCAGCGCGCTGGCCGGTCTCTCCAGCGAACCGGGCGACGCCCAGGGGCTCCCCAACCCCTTCAAGGTGCTCTGGCACGGCGCCCGGGAGGCGCTGCGCACCGCCAGCTACTACGAGATGAAGAACCGGGCGGGCGTGGTCGGCCGCGACGGGCTCGGCCCGCTGCTCGGCAGCTGCGCGCACGCGACCGCAGCGCGCGGCGGGCTGCGCGTCCACCTGATCGGCCACAGCTTCGGCGCCCGGCTGGTCTCCTTCGCGCTGCCCGGCCTCCCGGAGGGCATCGGCAGCCCGGTCGCCTCGCTGCTGCTGGTCCAAGGAGCCTTCTCGCACTTCTCCTTCGCCGCGCCGATCCCGGTCGACACCGGCCACAACGGCTTCCTGGCCCCCTACTTCGACCGGGTGGCCGGCCCGCTGCTCTCCACCTTCTCGCTCGGCGACCGGGCGGTCGGCTGGTGGTACCCGGCGGCCTCCCTGCTCAACAACGAGGACGGCCAGGCCGCATCCGACCTGACCTACCGCTGGGGCGGCATGGGCCACGACGGCTTCCAGCAGGGCGGCGCCGAGCAGTTCGACCTGCGGCCGGCCGGGCAGCCGTACCCGCTGCGGGCCGGGCACTTCTACCGGCTGCGCGGCGACGAGGTGATCAAGGAGGACCAGTCGCCGTTCTCCGGCGCACACAGCGACATCAGACACCCCGAGGTGGTCTGGGCCGCCCTCGCCGGAGCCACCACGGGCGTGGCACTGGCCGCCTGACCGGGCGTCAGGCCCCGTCACCCCGTCCGGTCCCTGGCGTCCGGGCATTCCCGGACGCCACAATGACCCGGTGACCATCACCACCGCCGAGGCGGACAAGATCCTGGCCGACAACTTCGCGCCCTGGGTGCAGGCCCTGGGCCTGTCGGTGGCCGAGACGGGCGAGCGGCACGCGGTGCTCCGGCTGCCGTGGTCCGACCAGCTGGCCCGGGAGGGCGGCGGGCTCTCCGGGCAGGCCCTGATGGCCGCCGCCGACACCGCCAGCGTGATCGCGGTCTCCGCCGCCCTCGGCGGCTTCGGCCCGATGACCACCGCCCAGCAGTCCATCACCTTCCAGCGCGCGGTGCTCGGCGCCGACGTCCTGGTGGACGCCCGGATCACCAAGCTCGGCCGCCGGCTGGCCTTCCTCGACGTCACCCTGACCGCCGAGGGCACCGAGGCGGTGGCCGCCCACGCCACCACCGTCTACGCCTTCCCGGGCTGAGGCACCGCCGGGCCCGCACGGGCCGAGGCACCGCCAGGCCCGCACACGCCAGGGGCGCCGGTCCGCTGCCACGGACCGGCGCCCCTGTTCCGCCGCGGACCGCTCAGTCCGCCTCGGCGCAGATCGCGGAGACGAACTCCGCCACCCGCTCCTGCGGCATCCCGCGCGCGATGTCGGCCTCGCTGATCATGCCGACCAGCTTGTGCTCCGGATGGTTGATCACCGGCAGCCGCCGCACCCGGTACTGCTCCATCACGCGCAGCACCTGCTCGGTGTCCTCGTCCGCCTCCACCACCATCGGCCTGCCCTGGGCGAGTTCACCGGCCGTCACGGAGCCCGGGTCCCGCCCGTCGGCGACGCACTTGAGCACGATGTCCCGGTCGGTGAGGATGCCGAGCAGCTTCTCGTCCTCGCCGCAGATCGGCAGGGCGCCGACGTCCCGCTCCTTCATGATCCGGGCCGCCTCGGCCAGGGTCTGGTGCTCCCGGACGCACTCGGCGCCGGTGTGCATGATGTCTCTCGCCATACTCATCGTCCGGCCTCCTGACCTCGGGTCCCCTCCCATCCTGGGCCGCCCTCCAGACCCTCGCCACCGCTGCCCGGTCCGACCGCGGGGTGGCCCAGCACCTCGTCCGGATCCGGCAGTTCGAGCTGCTCCACCGCGCGCTCGACCGACTCCGGCGCGGGCGGCTCCGGCACGACCGGGTCACCGCCGCTCGCCGTCTCCTTCTCCTTGGTCGCCACGTCCAGGAAGCGCAGCAGCTCCACCGGGAAGGGCAGTACCAGGGTCGAGTTCTTCTCTGCCGCCACCTCCACCACGGTCTGCAGCAGCCGCAGTTGGAGCGCCGCCGGCGCCCGGCTCATGATGGTGGCCGCCTCCGAGAGCCGGGCCGAGGCCTGGTACTCGCCGTCGGCGGTGATGATCCTGGCCCGCCGCTCCCGTTCGGCCTCCGCCTGCCGGGACATCGAACGCTTCATCGACTCGGGCAGTGCCACGTCCTTGATCTCCACCCGGTCGATCTGGATGCCCCAGCCCAGGGCCGGGCTGTCCAGCATCAGCGCGAGGCCCTGGTTGAGCGGCTCCCGGTTGGCCAGCAGGTCGTCCAGCTCGCTCTTGCCGATGATCGAGCGCAGCGAGGTCTGCGCCACCTGGGAGATGGCGAACTCGTAGTCCTGCACGTTCACCGAGGCCCGGACCGGGTCCACCACGTTGAAGTAGACGACGGCGTCCACCCGCACCGTCACGTTGTCCCGGGTGATGCCCTCCTGGGCCGGGATCGGCATGGTGATGATCTGGACGTTGACCCGCCTCATCCGGTCCACCACCGGCACGATCAGCGCCAGCCCCGGCTGCCGGATCTCCTCCCGCACCCGCCCGAACCGGAACACCACCCCGCGCTGGTACTGCTGCACCACCCGGACCCCGAGCCCCGCCACCACCGCGGCCAGCAGCAGCACGGCGATCACCACGTCCAGCACGATCATGCCCGTCACCTCGGCACGGCGATACGGCGGACCCACCGTCCACGCTACTCCGGCGGATGCTCCACGGGCTCCAGCCCCGCGGAGCGGGCCGCCTCGGCGAGCAGCTCGCGGAGCATGGCGGTGGTGAGGCGGCCGGTGTAGGTGTTGCGCGGGCTGACGTGATAGCAGCCGAAGAGCTTCAGCGGCGGGCCGCCGTCGGCGGCCGGGAGGACGGCGACGGCGCCGTGGCCGAACTTCGGGCGTGGGCGCGGGACCTGCCAGCCGGCGGCGGCGAGGGCGGGCAGGACGGCCTGCCAGGCGAAGCCGCCGAGGGCGACGACGGTGCGCACGGTGGGGCGCAGGAACTCCAACTCCCGTGCGATCCAAGGGCGGCAGGTGTCGCGCTCCTCGGTGCTCGGCTTGTTCTCCGGCGGCGCGCAGCGCACCGGGTCGGTGATCCGCACCCCGTACAGCTCCAGGCCGTCGCCGTGCACCACGGACTCCGGGCGGTTGGCCAGGCCGAGGCCGTACAGGGTGCGGTAGAGGACGTCGCCGGAGGGGTCGCCGGTGAAGATCCGGCCGGTGCGGTTGGCGCCGTGGGCGGCGGGGGCCAGACCGACCAGCAGCAAGGAGGCGTCCGGCGGGCCGAAGCCGGGGATCGGACGGGCCCAGTAGTCCCAGTCCTGGTAGGCGCGGCGCTTGACCCGGGCGGCCTCCTCGCGCCAGGCGACCAGCCGCGGGCAGGCCCCGCAGTGGGTGACCTCGCGGTCCAGGGCGGCCAGGTCGGGCAGTGCGTGCGCCTCGGCGGGATGCATCCCCCGATCCTAGGCCGCCCGCAGGGGCCACCACCCCGAACGCCGGTGCGCGCGTGCCGCTTTGGACAACTGGAAAGGCTGTGCCCCATGGACTGGATGCCCCTGCTCTCGACCCTGACCGGTGCCGGAATCGGTATCGCCGCCACTCTGCTCGCCGACCGCAGCCGCTGGCGTCGGGAGGAGATCCGGCACGGCCAGCAGGTGCGGCGCGAGGCGTACACCGAGTACGTGTCCGCGCTGAAGGCCGCCGGCGAGGAGGTACGGGCCGTCGCCCTCGGCGACCACCTGTCCGAGTCGGCGCGTGACGCGGCGGTGCGGGAGGCCGTCCGCCGCTCGGGCGTCTACCCGGCGAGCGAGCGCCTCTGGCTGGTGGGCCCGCCCCAGGTGGTGGAGGCCGGGAACGAGGCGTTCCACTGCCTGCGGGCGCTCCGCGACTCCTACGCCCGGGGCGTGGCGGTCGGCTCGGCGGACGACGCGCCGCTGGTCGAGCGGCGGCGCGCGGCCATGGCGCGGATGCGGCAGCTGATGCGCGAGGACCTGGGCATCGGGCCGCTGGGGATCGACTGACCGGCCGGCCTCCGAGCTGACGGGGCGTCATGCGCTCGCCGCCGGGGCGCGGGCCGGCCACTTGGGGCTGCGCCGGGCGGCAGGGTGCGATTGGCGCTCTTGCGGGCCGTGCGCGGGCGGTATGACGGACGGTCATGCGGGCGGCGCGCGGGGCCGGCCCGACGTCAGCAGAGCTGGCGCTCGACCGCCCGGGCGACCGCCGCCTGTCCGGCGTAGAGGACCCCGTACTCGAAGGCGTGGCCCTCGCGGGCCAGCTCCCGCAGGGCCGCGCGGGCCACCACCGAGTCCTGGTGCAGCCCGAGCACGTCCTGGAGGGCCTTCATCCGCCCGGCCAGCTTGGGCACCCCGAGGGTCTCGCCGAGGTAGCGGGCCCGCTTGGCGGCCTTGCGGGCCTCGTGCAGCGCGGTGTCACGCTCGGCGCCGGTGGCCTTGCGGGCGCGCTTGAGACGGCGGCGGACCCGTCGCCTGGCGGCCGTCACCAGCTCGGCGGGCTCCGGGAGGCCGTCACCGTCGAGCGGACGGGCCGTCAGGTCCCCAAGGTCGCCGAGCAGGGCACGGTAGCGGGGGCTGTCGAGCGCGGCCAGGGCGGTGGCCCGGCCCCGTTCGCTGCGGTGACGGGTCCAGGCGGCCAGTTCGGCGGCGATCTCCTCGGGGCCGAGCTCCGGCGGCAGGGCCAGGGCGTCCTCGACCAGGGCCGCACCGAGCACCTCGGCGTCCCGGGCGCCGCCCAACGCACGGCCCAGCCAGCGCAGCTCGGCCGCGAGCGCGCGGCCCGGGGCGCCGTACTCGCGCAGGGCGCTGCGCAGCCGCCGGGCGGCGACCCGCATCCGGTGCACGGAGTCCGGCACGTCGGCCCGCACCAGCGGCTCCAGCCCCGACAGCACCACCACCTGCTGGGCCACCCGCACCGCCAACAGCTCCACCGTGGACTCCGCCACCACTGCCCTCACCTCTCTCCGGACCGACCCCTCCAGGTTTCGCCACGCCCGCACCCACCGCACCCCGGCAGGGCCCGACGGAGCAGGCCGGGCAGGCGGAGCAGACCCGAGGGACTGCGCCACGCGCGCGCCGCCGGGCACCCGGGGCGGAGGGGCGATGAGAACCCGGGACGGCGTGGCGCCCCGGGCGGGCCCGACCCGGCGGAGCGGCCGGCGCGGGCTGGCGTACGGGCGGGCAGGCGGGCAGGCGGGCAGGCGGGCAGGCGGGCAGGCGGGCAGGCGAAGGCAACGTGCCAAGGGCGGGTGAGGCCCTGCCGTGCCCGGGCCGCCAAGCCGTCGCCCACCGGCCATCGGGCGGAGGGATCCCGAGGGCCCGGCACGACCTGCCCTCAGGCCCAACGCGGCGGCACGGCGGAGCCGCCGGCGCGGACCGAGCGGGCGGACGCGGCCTCGCCCGGGCCGCCAAGCCGTCGCCCACCGGCCAGCGGGCGGCGAGCCGGCACGACCGGACTCGCCCGGCGGGCCCGACGCGGCGGCGCGGACCGAGCGGGTGACGGCGACGGGCCGAGGGCAGGTGGGGCTCTGCCGTACCCGGGCCGCCAAGGCGTGGCCCACGGCCAGCGGGCGGCCACCCGGCACGATCTGGCCCCCTAGCAGGCCCGACGCGGCGGAGCCGCCCGCGCGGGCCGAGCGGGCGGACGCGGCCGTGCCGAGGAAAGCGGCGGGACCGGAGGTCCGTGCCGTCCCCACGCCATCGGACCACCAGACCGCCGCCCGTGGCCGCCCTGAGCGCGTGTCAACTCGCGGCAGCGCCGCGCGCGAGCCCCGGAAGGCGGGCCGACAGTCCGTCAGGTGCCTGCCGTGGAGCGGCTGTCGCGGGGTGCGGGGGCTCGTGCGGCCCTGCGGCGGCGTGACATACTCCCCACGATGAGTGGCGACCGAGCGGTGAAGGCGGTGCGGGCAGCGGTGTTCACCGCGCTCGCCGTTCCGCTGTCCGCGCTCGGCCAGGTGCTGGTGACCGGCCGTCCGCTGCCGCTCTCGCTCGTCCTGGTGGCCACCCTCGCGGTCTTCCTGGTCGCCCTGGCGGCCTGCGGGGCGCGGCAGCGCAAGCTGCTGCACCTGGTGGCCGTGATGGTGCCGGTCGAGCTGCTGCTCAACGCGGCCTTCAACCTCGGGCAGGACGCCTGTGCCGCCCCGGCGCGCAGTGTGGACCTGCTGGTCTGCGGCGGCGGTTCGCTGAACGGGCCGCTGTTCACCGACGCTCCGGGCTCCGCCGCCACCAGCGCGCAGGCGCTGGTGCTGCTGGTGCACCTGGCGCTGGCGCTGGCCGCCGCCTGCTGGCTGCGGCTGGGCGAGGCGGCGCTGACCGGCCTGGCCGAGGCGCTGCGGCTGCTGGCGGGGCTGCTGCCGCCGCCGCTGCGGGCGCTGCTGCTCGCCCCCCTTCCGCTTCCCGAGCGGGCGCTCACGCCCCCGCTCCGCGCGGACGTCCTGCTCCCCCGGCGTGAAGGCGTGGTCCTCACCCCGGCGCCCCGGCGCGGGCCCCCGGCGCGCGAGTTCGCCCTCGCCCGCTGACGGAGCGCGTCACCCGCACCCCTGCTGGTCCGACCCTCCGGCGGCTCACCCCACCGACGGCACGGCCGTGTCCCGGCCTGCCCGCGCCCCAGGAGTTGACGGACCGTCATGACCACCCAGAAGAACACCCCGAAGAACACCCCGAAGACCGGCGCCGCCCGCGAGCGCCTCGCCGAGGCCCGCGAGGCGGAGACCCGCCGCGCCACCGTCCGGCGCCGCCTCGCCACGGCCGGCGCCGTGGTCGCCGTGCTCGCCCTCGCCGGCGCCACCGTCGCCGTGGTCTCCGCCACCCGCACCACCGCCGAACCCGCCTCCGCCTCCGTCGCCGCCCCGACCGCACTGGTGGTCCCGGCCAACGCCACCGGCCCGGACTCCACCGTGGTCACCTACGGCAAGGCCGACGCCCCGCACACCCTCAAGGTCTACGAGGACTTCCGCTGCCCGATCTGCGAGAAGCTGGAGACCAGCGCCGGGAAGACCATCCAGCAGCTGGCCGACGAGGGCACCTACAAGATCGAGTTCCACCTCGCCGCCTTCCTCGACGACAACCTCGGCGGCAAGGGCTCCAAGACCGCGCTGGCCGCCGCCGGGGCCGCGCTCAACGAGGGCCCGGACAAGTTCAAGGCCTTCCACGACGTGCTCTACGCCAACCAGCCGGACGAGCGCAAGGACGGCTTCGGTGACGTCAACACCATCCTCGACCTGGCCGGGAAGGTGCCGGGCCTGAAGACCGACGCCTTCGTCAAGGCCGTCCAGGAGGGCACCTACCTGCCCTGGGCCGCCAAGGTGGCGAAGGCCTTCAACGCCAGCGGCGTGCGCGGCACCCCCACCGTCCTGCTCGACGACAAGCCGCTGAACGTCTTCCCGAACAACCAGATCATCACCGGCGACGCCTTCGCCGCGCTGGTCCGCCAGAGCGTGGGCACACCGTGACCGCCGCCACCACCGCCCCGGTCCCCACCGCCCCGGTCCCCGCCACCCCGGTCCCCGCCGCCTCGGCCGACCGCCGGGTGGCCTGGCTGCTCACCGTCTGCGGCGCCCTCGGCCTGGCCGCCTCGGGCGTCCTGACGGTCGACAAGCTGCGGCTGCTCCAGGACCCGGCCTACGTGCCCAGCTGCAACATCAACCCGGTGATCAGCTGCGGCTCGGTCATGCGCACCGACCAGGCCAGCGCCTTCGGCGTCCCCAACTCGCTGTTCGGCCTGGCCGCCTTCGCGGTCGTGCTGGCCACCGGCGCGGGGTTGTTCGCGGGCGCCACCTACCGCCGCTGGTACTGGACCGGCCTCCAGCTCGGCAGTCTGGCCGGGGTCGGCTTCGTGCTCTGGCTGGCCGACCAGGCGCTGTACGAGATCGGCGCGCTCTGCCCGTACTGCCTGGTGGTCTGGGCGGTGGTGGCACCGCTCGCCTGGTACCTCTCGCTGCACAACTCGGCGTGGCTGCGCCGGGTGGTGGGGCGCTACCACTGGACGGTGCCGCTGCTCTGGTACACCGTCCTGGCGATGCTGGTGCTGGAGCGGTTCTGGTCCTACTGGCGCACCCTGCTGCCCTGACGCCGGGTCAGGGCAGCAGGCGGCTGCCCGGGCGGGGTCTCACTCGCCCGGGTAGCGCACGCCGATCCGTTCGCGGACGGCATCCAGGGTGCGCATCACCGCGAGCGTCGAGTCCAGCGGCACGTAGGGGGACTCGGTGAGCCCCGCCCGCAGGCAGCGGACCACCTCGGCGGCCTCCGGCCCGTAGCCGTGGCCGGTGCCCGGGGCGGCCCGGTACGGCTCGGGGTCGCGGCCCTCGCGGTGCAGGGTGAAGCCGGCGGCGTGGAAGAAGTCCCGCTCCAGCTCGATCCAGCCCCCGGTGCCGTGGACGGCGGCGCGCTGGCCGCTCTGGGCGACCAGGGAGCAGTGCAGCAGCGCGGTGGCGCCGCCCGGGTGGCCGAGCAGCACGGCGGTGTTGGCGTCCACGCCGCGGTCGCTGAGCGAGGCCCGGGCCTGCACCGACTCCGGTTCGCCGAGCAGGAGTTGGGCGAAGGAGACGGGGTAGACGCCGAGGTCGAGCAGGGCGCCGCCGCCGAGCGCCGGATCCCAGAGCCGGTGGCCCGGGTCGGTCGGGCCCGCGAAGGAGAACTCGGCCTGGACGGACCGGACTTCACCGATCGCGCCGTCCTCCACCAGCTCGACGAGCCGGCGCACGGCGGGGTTGAGGTAGGTCCACATCGCCTCCATCAGGAACAGCTCGCGCTTGCGCGCGGTGGCGATCAGCTCGGCGCTCTGGCCGCTGTTCAGCGTGAACGGCTTCTCGCACAGCACGGCCTTGCCGGCCTCCAGCAGCAGCGCGGTGGCCTCGTGGTGCGCGGAGTGCGGGGTGGCCACGTACACCACGTCCACCTCGGGGTCGGCGGCCAGCTCACGCCAGCTCCCGTACGCACGGGGGATGCCGTACCGCCCGGCGAACTCCCGCGCCGCGGACTCGGTGCGCGAGGCGACGGCGTGCGCCACGGCCCCCTCCACCACTGCCAGGTCCTCGGTGAAGGCGGCGGCGATCCCACCGGTGGCCAGGATCCCCCAGCGGATCGGACGGTCGGTGATCGGCTGCACGGACTCTCCTCGTCAACGGGCCCCCGCGGCAAACCGGGTGCGGCCCCGGCTTCGGGTACGGAACACTGCCGGGATGATCGTGATGAAGCCCGTGGTGGAAGTCAACGGTTCGGCGGACTTCGCCCTCTGGCCGGTGTCCGTGGTGGCCGACTTCTCCTTCCAGCCCCTGCACGGCGGCCTGACGCCGGCCGAGGTCGGCACGGCCGTGCTGGCGATCGCCTCCGCCAACCGGATCCGCTCCCACGACGGCGAGGACGACGACCGGGCGTTCGCGTCCGCGGCCGCCCTCCTCCAGGGCCTGCTGACCCCGGAGGACCTGGTGGCCTTCGGCGGGCTGCAGGTCACCGACACCGGCACCGGCGTGGTGTTCAACCCGGCCTGCTGCGACGGTCTGGAGTCGTGGCGGGACTGGTACGCCGTCCCACAGGGTGGCGAACTCTGGTACGGGCACCCGCCGTTGAGCCCGCATGCGGACGGCAACGGTCGCTCGGTCCGGCTCACCGTCGACGCCGAGGACCCGGCGAGCGCGGTCATCGAGCTCACGCACGGCGAGCTGGAGCGGCTGCTGGCCGGGGTGGAGCGGGACCTCGCGGACTTCCGGGCGCTGGCCGCCGCCTGGGCCGCCGAGCGGCTGCCGGAGGGGTACGCGGAGCCCGTCGCCGTCGCCCTGGCCCGGCTGTTCGCCGGGGAGTCCGCCTGACGGCGGCCCCGTGGGAGCGGCGGGCCCGGCACACCCCTCGTGGTGCCGGGCCCGCCGCCGTTCGGTGGCCGACCGCCGGGCGGCGCGGTCAGCGCGCGGCGGTCACGTTCTTGACCAGGGCCTTGGTCAGGTCGATGCCGGCGGACCCGGTGTTGCGCTGGTCGTTGTAGTAGGTGGTCACCACGACGCTGCCGACCCGGGCGGCCACCAGGGTGGCGCCGCCGGTCCAGGTCGGCGCGGTGCGGACGGCCTGGACGGCCTCGTCCCCGACGCCGGGCAGCTCCTTCAGCTCGATGGTGACCTTGTGCTTCACGCCGTCCTGCTCCGAGACGTAGCCGTGGCAGGCGGTCAGGGCCTCCCGGAGCTTGCCCATCACCACCCGGGCGTCGTCGCCCCGGTACGTCTCCAGCTCCTGCGCGAACATGTCCTGCGACTCGTCGGTGTAGTCGTTCTGCGCGAAGGACGCGTAGCTGTACCCGGCCACGTTGCTCCAGGCCGAGCCGTCGAAGGCCTTGCAGACCTGGTCCTGGGGGACGGCGGTCGGGGAGATCGGCGGATTGAAGCCGGTGCCGGTGCTGCGGACGCTGTCGGGGTTGAGCTTGAGCGTCGGCAGCGCCTCGGCGGGCAGCAGCATCGCGGCGAGCTGGGCGCCGTTGGGCAGCCCCTCGGTGCCGGTGGACTTGCGGGGGCTCGGCGAGGACGACGTGCTCGCGGTGGCCGCAGGGGACGCACCACCGGTCTGGATGTCGCCCTTCGGCTGGCAGGCGACGAGACCGAGGACCAGACCGGCGCCGCAGGTGAGGACGGCGGATCTGCGGAGGAACTGCGACATGAGGGGTGGGCACCTTTCGGGCGGACGGGACCAGGTGAGTGGCGCGCCAATCACAGCATGCACTGTGAACCGCGTCAACAGCCGTTCACGCCGTGAGGAAGGTTGTAGGATGCGAGCGCACCCAGCACGCCGCCACGGAAGGGCCCGCTCAGTGACGGAGAACAGGACCGAGGTCACCGCCGCCGGAATCGCCCGCTTCGCCGGCGTCGGCCGAGCCGCGGTGAGCAACTGGCGGCGGCGGCACGGCGACTTCCCCAAGCCGGTCGGCGGCACCGACACCAGCCCGGTCTTCGACCTGGCCGAGGTCGAACGCTGGCTGCGCGACCAGGGCAAGGTCGACCAGGTCCCGCTGCGCGAGCGGCTCTGGCAGCAGGTCGAGCAGGACCCGGCCGGGGCGGCCACCGCGCTGCGCCTGATCGGCGCCGTCCTGCTGCTGCGCGAGCACCCCGCCGCCTGGCAGCGGCTGATCGCCACCGACGACGCCGAGCTGGCCCGCGAGCTGCCCTCCGCGCTCGCCGAGGCCCTGCGCGCTCGCCTCGGCGAGGACCACCCCGTCGCCGTACCGGACGGGCCCGGGCTGACGGACCGTCTGCCGCTGGTGCGCGGGTGCGCGGAGCTGGCCGAGGAGACCGGGGCCCGTCAGGCGTACGAGTTCCTGATGGGCCGTCACCTGGAGGCCGGGCCGCGCCAGTACACCCTCACCCCCGCACCGCTGTCCGAGCTGATGGCCGCGCTGGCCGGCCGCGCCGGGCTGGTCCTGGACCCCGCCTGCGGCTTCGGCGGCCTGCTGCTGGCCACCGGACCCGGCTCCACCGTGACCGGCCAGGAGTCCGACCCCGACCTCGCCGCGCTCACCGCGCTGCGGCTCGCCCTGCACACCGACGCGCCCGTCCGGATCCGGGTCGGCGACAGCCTGCGCACCGACGCCCACCCGGGCCTGCGGGCCGACGCGGTGCTCTGCCACCCCCCGTTCAACGAGCGCTCCTGGGGCCACGAGGAGCTCGCCTACGACCCCCGCTGGGAGTACGGCCTGCCGCCCAGGACCGAGTCCGAATTGGCCTGGGTCCAGCACGCCCTCGGCCACCTGGACGACGGCGCCCCCGCCGTCCTGCTGATGCCCCCGGCGGCGGCCTCCCGCCGCTCGGGCCGCCGCATCCGGGCCGACCTGCTGCGGCGCGGCGCCCTGCGCGCCGTGGTCGCCCTGCCCGCCGGTGCGGCCCCGCCGTTCGGCATCCCGCTGCACCTGTGGGTGCTGCGCCGCCCGGCGGCCCACGCGCCCCAGCCGCAGCAGCTGCTGGTGGTGAACGTCGCGGACCGCCCGGACGGCCAGGACCGGCTGCCCTGGCCCGAGTTGCGCGGCGCGGTGCTGACGGCCTGGCAGGAGTTCGACCGGGACGGCGCGACCACGGAGCGCCCCGGCCTCAGCCGCACCGTCCCGCTGGTCGACCTGCTCGACGACGACGTGGACGTGACCCCGGCCCGCCACCTGCCGGCCCGGGCGGTCGAGCCCGGCCGGGCCGCCCTGGCCGGGCTCCACCAGCAACTCACCGCGGCCCTGCGGAGCGCCACCGACCTGGCGCCGAAGGCCGGGCCGGCCACCCGGCCCGGCCGCTGGGCGATGACCAGCATCGGTGATCTCGCCCGCAGCGGTGCCCTGGTGGTCCTCACCGGCGGCCCCGGGGGCGGCCAGGGCGGCGGCCCGCCGATCCTGACCGAGCACGACGTGCTGACCGGCGGACCGCCGTCCGGCGCCCCGCCCGAGGGCGCGGCCGAGGAGGCGGTGCTCCTCCGGGTCGGGGACGTCCTGGTACCGGTTCTCGGCCGCGGCACGGTCACCCGGGTCGTCGGCCCGGCCACCGCCGGGGCCGCCCTCGGGCGCAACGTGCACCTGCTGAGGCCCGATGCCGCCGTCCTGGACCCGTGGTTCCTGTCCGGCTTCGTGCGCGGCACCGCCAACAACCAGCAGGCCAGCAGTTTCACCTCGTCCGCCGTCCGGCTGGACGTGCGCCGCCTCCAGGTGCCGCGGCTGCCCCTGTCCGACCAGCGGCTGTACGGCGAGCGGTTCCGCGCCCTGGCCGACTTCGAGGCGGCGTACCGGACGGCGGCCGGGCTGGGCGAGCAGCTCGTCCAGGGCCTCTACGACGGCCTCACCGACGGGAGCCTGGCGCCTCGTTAGACCGGCAGACGGACCCCGGAGCGATCTGTAAGCTGCCCTCCGGCAGACAGCCAGCCCCCACCCACAGCGCCGGAGGAGTCCCGCCATGTACGGCCCGACCCCGACGGCCCCGGCCCCGCCGACGCCCGGCAGTGCGGTACGGGTGTGGCTCGTGCTCCTGCGGGCGGCCCTGGCCCTGATCGCGGTCTGCAGCCTCGGCTTCCTCGCGTGGTTGCCGTTGCTGGTCCCGGCCCTGGTCCACCGGCGGCTCCGCGACTGGCTGCTCTTCTGCGCCTCGCTCGCCGTGGTCCTGGGCAGCGGGTTCCTGATCGGCAGGTCGGACGACACCTCTGTCGCGATCGCCATGCTGATCCTGCTCAGCCAGGCGGCCCTCGTGTCGGCCTACACCGCCGCGGTCGGTCTGACCCGTCGTCAGGCTCCCCCTCCCCCGGCGGTGCCCGGCAACCCGCCCGTCTGGTACGGCCACCCGCTGCCCGCGCCGCACGCCGCCGTGCTTCCACCCGTGACCGGCTACGCCCTCCCGGCCGTGCCGAACCAGCGACGGGTCGACCAAGTCCGCTCCGGACTTGACGAACTCAGCGCCTACCTGAAGCAGCAGGACGCTCCGTGAGGGCCCGTCTGATCAGCGGACGCTACGAGTTGACCACCCTGATCGGCCAGGGCGGCATGGGCCAGGTGTGGACGGCGCACGACCACACCCTCGACCGCCGGGTCGCCGTCAAACTCCTCCGGCCGGACCGGATCACCGGTTCCGAGCACGCCGGGGACCTACGGCGCCGGTTCGCCCGCGAGTGCCGTGTCACCGCCCGGATCGACCACCCGGGCCTGGTCGCCGTGCACGACGTCGCGCACGACGGGGACGACCTCTGCCTGGTGATGCAGTACGTCCGCGGGTCGGACCTGGCCGACCACCTGGCCGAGCAGGACCCGTACCCCTGGCCCTGGGCGGTCGCCGTGGCGGCCCAGCTCTGCTCGGTGCTGGCCGCCGTGCACGCGCTGCCGGCCGTGCACCGCGACCTCAAGCCGCGCAACGTGATGGTCCGCACCGACGGCACCGTGGTCCTGCTGGACCTCGGCCTCGCCACCGTCCTGGACAGCGACGCCTCCCGGCTCACCCTCACCGGGACGCACCTCGGCAGCCCGGCGTACACGGCTCCGGAGCAGGCCATCGGCGATCCGGTCGGCCCGCGCACCGACCTCTACTCGCTCGGCGTGATCCTGCACGAACTGCTGAGCGGCAGCGTCCCGTTCACCCGCACCGCCCCGCTCGGCCTGCTGCACCAGCACCTCCACGAGCCGCCGGCCCCGCTGCGCACGATCAGGCCGGAGGTTCCCGAGCCGCTCGAGGCGCTGGTCCTCCACCTGCTCGCCAAGGACCCGCGCGACCGGCCGGCCGACGCGACGGCGGTGTACCGAGCGCTCGAACCCCTGCTCCCGAGGCCGGCCGAAGGCCCGGCGGCCGCCTCCGGCGGAGGACCACCGACGGACCCGACCCGGCCCTTCCGCCGGCCGTACGCCCCCTGGACCGACCGACCGACGCCCGCACCGCCCGCACCGCCCGTGACGGCCCCGCGTGCGGCGGACACCCCGGAGACGGACGTGGCCGCCGCCGTCGAGGAGGCCAGACGGCTGCTGGACGCCGGACGGCTCTCGGACGCGGTCGGCCCGCTCGGCCGGGCCCTGCCCGTCGCGGTGGAGACCCACGGCCCGCACTCGGCCGTCGTCCTGATGCTGCGCAGGCAGTACGCCGCGACGCTGCTGGAGGCCGGGATGTTCGGCACGGCGCTCCCCGAACTCCGGCTGCTGATCGAGGAGTCCGTCACCGGGAACGGCCCGGACGATCCGCGGACCGCGCACCTGCGGGCCGAGGCGGCGCAGTGCTTGGACCGCCTCGGCGACCACGCGGGCGCACTCGCCGAGTACCGCGCCGCGCTCCCCGGGCTGGACCGGCTCGCGGCCACCGATGCGGCGCCCGCCCTGGACGCCCGCCACCGCATCGCCCGGCTGCAGCTGCAGACCGGTGCCGACGCCGAGGCCCGGACGACACTGCTCCAGGTGCTGCTCGGCGCCGAGCGGCACTACGGCCCGCACCACCCGATCGCCGCCGAGACCCGCCGGTTCCTGGAGCGGCTGGACGGCCGCTGAGGACCGCCGGGTGACGGCCCGTCAGGCGACGGCCGGGACGAGCTCCTTGCCGTAGCAGAGGCTCTCCGGGTGGTCGCGGTAGTAGCCGTACTTGGTGATCGGCCGGTAGCCCTCGGACTCGTACAGCCCGATCGCCTCCGGCTGCTCGGTGCCGGTCTCCAGGATCAGCCTGGTCAGACCGGCGGCCAGCGCCTCGGCCTCCAGGTGCCGCAGCACCGCCCGGGACAGGCCCCGGCCGCGGGCGGAGGCCGAGACGTACATCCGCTTCAGCTCGCCGTCGCCGTCCCGGACGTCGTCCGGCCCGGCCTGCTTGACCCGGAAGCCGCCGCAGGCGACCGGCACGCCGTCCAGGTAGCCCACCACGAAGAGCCCGGCCGGCGGGTCGAAGTGCTCGGGGTGGATGACCGTCAGGTCGCCCTCGCCGTACCGCTGGACGTACTCCTGCTGGACCTCGGCCGAGAGCTTGGCGGCGTCGGGGTGCGCGAAACCGGTGGTGCGGATCTCCATGGCCGCCAAGCCTACGGCCTCACCGTCCGGACGTGATCAGCGGCCTTCGAACCGGGCCACCAGATCGTCCTTGCCGAACATCCGGGCCGTCTCGACGGCGGTCGGGGCGCCCGCCCTGGGGTCGGCGTTCCCCTCCAGCAGCGCGTCGATCACCGCGGCCTCGCCCTTGAAGACGGCGCCCGCGAGCGGCGTCTGGCCCCGGTCGTTGACCCGGTCCGGATCGGCGCCGTGCCCGAGCAGGACCCGGACGGTGTCGGCGTGGCCGTGGTACGCGGCCAGCATCACCAGGGAGTCACCGCGGTCGTTCGACAGGTCGGCCGGGGCCCCGGCGTCCAGGTAGGCGCCGAGCAGTGCGGTGTCGCCCTGACGGGCGGCGTCGAAGAGCTTGCCGGCGAGTGCGATGACCTCGGCGTCCGGGGTCTTGGGAGCGTCGGCGGAGTCTGACATTGACGGGGCCTCTCTCGGATCGGGGTCGGTGGTGCCGTACGCACCGTAGCGGACGACACGCGCACGGACGGTAGGGGCAGCCGTTCGGGCGAATTTCGCCGCTCGTGTACGCCCTACGTCGGGGTTCTACGGGAAACCACCCATTTGCCACGTTCCATCATCTATTACTTTTTGTCACGATAAGGACACTTTCGGTTACGCCGAATTCCTGTGTGTCCCGTCGTCCCCAGACCGAGGAGCCGTCGCGTGATTCTCTCCATCTCCGGCATCGTCCTGTTCGGCACCATCGCATTCCTGTTCTTCCGCCGAGACGGGCTCAAGGTCTCGCACGCGATCGTCTGCGCACTCCTCGGTTTCTACATCGCGGGCTCTTCGATCGCCCCGAGCATCCAGGCCGGCGGCGCGAGCCTCGCGAGCCTGCTCGGCGGCATCAAGTTCTGACGGTCCGGTCTCCGTTCGGCCCGGGTGCGGATCCCCACCGCCCCGGGCCTGAAGCGTCTTCCCGTCCCCTTCCCCCGTCCCCGGAGAGTCCCGCCGAATGTCCGTCACCCGCCACCTCAGCCGAGGCCGCGACCTGGCCCGCACCGCCGGCGACCACGCCGCCGACATGTTCGCCCCGCTCACCGTGCTCGGCCGCGGCCTGCGCCACCACTCCGACTGGGCCAAGGCCCGCTGGGCCGCCACCCCCAAGGAGAAGCGCGGCCCGACGCTCTTCCTGACCGCCGCCGCCGTGCTCGGCGTCTTCCTGATCCCGCGCGGCCCGCTGTTCGCCCTGATCGCCGTGATGGCCAGCGCCGCCTGGTACGGACGCTCCCCCAAGGCCGCCCCCGCGGCGCCCGCCCCGGACGCCGGCGACCTCAAGCTGGCGGCCCTCTACGCCGCGCTGACCCCGTACCTGGCCGGCCTGGACGACCCGAGCCCGCTGTACTCCGCCGAGGGCAGCCACAAGGCGGCCTTCAGCGGCTGGGAGTTCGACGGGGAGGGCCGCCTGTCCACCCTGGACCTCGCCTACCCCGCCTGGTTCACCGACACCGAGCCCTCCGCCCGGGCCCGGATCGAGCAGGTGATCCAGGGCAAGGCCGGCCGCGGCCGCGAGTACCGCTTCGACTGGGACGAGGAGTCCAACCGGCTGCGGGTGAGCGCCCTGGCCCCGCTGCCCACCGACGTCTGGGCCCAGCCCTTCGTCACCGCTCCCGGCGAGATCGTGCTCGGCTTCACCGACGGCCACGACAGCCAGCGCACCATCCCGGTCACCCAGGGCGGCGCCACCGCGCAGCAGCCCCCGGTGATCTGGCGCACCGGCCCGCGGGCCGGCGAGCCGCACCTGCTGGCCCTCGGCACGGCCGGCTCCGGCACCTCCACCCTGCTGCGCTCGATCGCCCTCCAGGCGCTGCGCCACGGCGACCTGATGGTGATCGACGGCGCGGGCACCGGCGAGCACGCCTGCCTGGTCAACCGCCCCGGCGTGCACACCGTGGAGACCAGCCTGCGCGGCACCCTGGCAGCCCTGGAGTGGGCCGCCAACGAGACCGAGCGCCGCCTCTCCGCCCTCAACGCGGCCCGCCACCACGGGGTGGCCGTCCCCGAGGACGTCACCCGCCCGCTCTGGCTGCTGCTCGACCACCCCACGGAGCTCACCGAGCTGGCCCACGCCGAGGGCCGCCCGGACCCGCAGGAGCTGCTGGAGCTGCCGCTGCGGCACGGCCGGGCGGCCCGGGTCACCGTGGTGATCGCCGAGGACCTGACGGCGTACGAGCGGATCTCCCCGACCGCCCGGGCCACCACCCGGGCCCGGGTGGTGCTCGGCCAGACCACCGCCGAGACCGCCTCCGCCGCCCTCGCCACCGCGCTGGACATCACCCCGGCGGCCGGCCGCACCGAGCCCGGCCGCGGCTACGCCCGCCTCGGCACCGCCGCCCCCGTCCGCCTCCAGGTGCCGGTCACGGTGGACCCGCTGGACGAGGAGGCCCCCACCGCGCAGCGCGAGGCGGTGATCGCCCTGCTCCCCCACCGCGACACCCGCACCGAGGCGGCCGCCGACCCGCTGGTGAAGGCCCCGGCCGCGTCCTCCGCCACCGACGGACCCGCCCCCGCGGTGCCCGACATGCCGAAGGAACCGCCCGCGATCCGCCCCCGTCCCGTGTGGTGAATCCGTAACCGCTAAGCTGTCTGGCCGCGACCAACTGGACAACTCTGCGCAACGATGACGGCACACTGGGTGATAAATACGTTCAGATGTGACAAATCGGGCGACGATGGGTACAAACAGTGGCGGCACGACAGGCGACGCACGCCCCGGAACGGGAATCTTCGTCGGTGGCCGAGCGTTGACCGAACGACGATGACAGACCACTAGTCCTGTGGGCCAGAAGCCCGGGAGGCACGATTTCATGAGCGAGCGAGCTCTCCGCGGCACGCGACTCGGGGCGACCAGCTACGAGACCGACCGTGGAATCGACCTGGCTCCCCGCCAGACCGTCGAGTACGCATGTCAGAACGGACACCGGTTCGAGGTTCCCTTCTCCGTCGAGGCGGAGATCCCCTCGGCCTGGGAATGCCGGTTCTGTGGCCAGGAGGCCATGCTGCTCGACGGTGATGAGCCGGAGGAGAAGAAGACCAAGCCGACGCGTACCCATTGGGACATGCTGATGGAGCGTCGGACGCGCGAGGAGCTCGAGGAGGTCCTGGCAGAGCGCCTGGCCGTCCTCCGCTCCGGTGGGATGAACCTCGCGGTGCACCCGCGGGACACCCGCAAGAGCGCCTGACCCCGTAGTACCCGTGCAGTACCCCGTAGCACCGAAGGGGCCCGAGCTTCCGATCAGGAAGCCCGGGCCCCTCGGTGTTTCCGAGCTCGTCCCTCAGCCGGCGATCGGGGGACGGTAGTCGGTGTCCGGCCCCTTGGCCGGGCCGGTGGCCGGGTCGACCACCTCGCCCTGGATGACCTTGCCGTCGGGGCGGTGGATGCGCAGCTGCTCCTGCAGGCGCACGGCGTCCGCCAGGCGGTCCGCACCGACCGGGGAGGTGGAGCGCAGCGCCTTGCCCGCCAGGCGGCGGCCCAGCGAGCGCCAGAGCGCCCTGGTGGGCGGGAAGAGCAGCGAGAGGCCGAGCACGTCGGAGAGGAAGCCCGGCAGGATCAGCAGCGTCCCGGCCAGCACGGTCATGCTGGTGCCGGTCTGCGGCTGGGCGGACTGCGGGGACCTGCTCTGCTCGATCGCGGCCGAGATCGCCTTCATCCCGGCGCGCTTGATCAGCCAGCCGCCGAGGAAGGCGCCGCCGGCCAGCAGCAGGATCACGGCGAACCAGCTGGTCGCCGAGGCGACCACGGTCAGCAGCCAGATCTCCAGCACCAGCCAGGCGGCGATCAGCAGCGGCAGCACCCGGCGCACACGGCTGCGCGGCGGGGCAGAGGGGGCCGGGGGTACGTGCTGGCTCACGGTTCTGATCCACTCCGTCGTGGCACCCGGCTCTGGACCGGGCCGGCTTCTCCGGCCCGCACCCCGGGCGCCACCTGGGACAACGGTCAGGAACCGGTCGGTGTTCCGGAGCCCCTCCGCCGGCGCAGCGCCCCCAGCGCGACCAGCGCGCAGGCGCCGAGGCCGGTCAGCGCCAGCACCCACTCGGGCCCGGCACCGACCCGGTCCGCGACCGTCCTGCCGTCCCGCAGCGGGACCACCGCGCTGAGCTCGGCGGCGGTCATCAGCCTGCTCTCCTGCACCACCGTGCCGTCGGGGGCGATGATCGCGCTGATCCCGTTGGTGGCGGCGATCAGCACCGCGCGGCCGTGCTCGACCGCCCGCAGGCGGGACATCGCCAGCTGCTGCTGGGGCTGGCCGGTCTCCGAGTAGGTGGCGTTGTTGGTCTGCACGACCAGTACCCGGCCGCCCTCGTTGACGGTGTCGCGGACGATGCCGTCGTAGGCGACCTCGAAGCAGATCACGTCGCCGATCCGGGCCGGGCCGAGGTCCATGACGCCGTTCTTCGTGCCCGGGTAGAAGTCGCGGGCGACCATCTGCAGCCGGGTGATCACCTTGGACAGCTGGTCACGGAAGGGCACGTACTCGCCGAACGGCACCGGGTGCTGCTTGGTGTACGAGGCACCGGGGCCGGTCTTCGGGTCCCAGACGATGCCCTGGTTCTGCACGTGCTGGGCGTCCGGGCCGTCGACCAGGGTGCCGACCAGGACGGGCACGCCGATCGCCTTCACGGCCTCGTCGATCCGGGCGCGGGCCAGCGGCTCGGAGAAGGGGTCGAGGTCGGAGGAGTTCTCCGGCCAGATCACCACGTCGGGCTTCTCCGCCCGGCCGGCCGCGATGTCGGCAGCGAGCTTCTCGGTGGCCCGGGCGTGGTTGTGCAGCACCGTCATCGGGCGGCCCAGGAAGTGCATGCCGGGGCTCGGCACGTCGCCCTGGATCACCGCGACCTTGAGGGTGTCGTCGGCGGCGGTCGGGACGGGCACCAGGTACCCGGCCAGCAGCGCGGCCACCGCGCCCGCCACGCCGGCCGCCGCGGCGGGCCGGGCACCGCGGCGCAGCCGGAGCGCGGCCCAGGCCAGCAGGGCTCCGCTCAGCGCGACGGCGAAGGTCACCAGCGGGGCACCGCCGAGCGCCGCGAGCGGCGTGAACGGGCTGGCGGTGTTGGCGAAGGCCAGCCGGCCCCAGGGGAAGCCGCCCAGCGGTATCCGGTCCCGGGCCCACTCCTGGGCGACCCAGAGGCAGGCCGCCCAGAGCGGCCAGCCGCGCACGCGGGAGGTGACGGCCAGGCCCGAGCCGAGGGCGGCCATGAACAGCGCCTCGATGACGGAGAGTCCGACGGTGGCGTCCCAGCCGATCACCCGCAGCCAGCTGAGCAGCAGCAGGAAGAACGGCAGGCCGAACGCGAAGCCCGTCCACGCCCCCTGACGGGCCGTCCGCCCACGGGTGAGCAGCGACAGGGCGGCGACGCCGACCAGCGACAGCGGCCACAGGCCGTACGGCGGGAAGGCCAGCGCGAGCAGCAGCCCGGCGGCCACGGCCAGGCCGGTCCGGCGCAGGTCCGGCAGCCGGATCAGCCTCCGCTGGACCGGGGTCTCGGGCTCGGTTTCCGCCACGGGGCGTTCCTGTTCGACGGGCAGTGCCACCTGCGCACCACCTCTCTGCTGTGCACGCGCTTCCATTCTGGTCGGAAGACGGTACCCCGGAGACCCCGGAACACGGGAGCCAGGCCCGTGCACCCCGTGGACTTCCGCCCCTCCCCGTCCGCTCCTACGATCACGATCATGTCGATCACGTCACCGATACCCGTCCTGCGGGGAAGCCAGGGCGCCGTGCTGCGTCTCGACGGCGAGGCCCTGGTCCTGACCCGCCCGCACGCGCAGCTGCGGATCCCCTTGGCGGCGGTCCGCCGGGTGCGCGCGGAGGACCGGTCGGTGAGCGTCGAGCTGGCCGCCGGGGCCGCCGTGCACCGGGTCGCCGGGGTGAGCAGCGCCGCCGCCGCGGTCTTCGCCGCGGCGGTGACCGCAGCGCTGCCCGAGCACCCCGACGAGGAGGCCGTCGTCGTCACCAGCACCGTGGCCGAGACGCGGCCGCAGCGGCGGATCCGCCTGCTCAAGCGCTGGGCGCTCGTGCTCGGCCTCGTGGTGACGGCCGTGTCCGCCGCCACCGGCATCGCCACGGGCGGGCTCACCGGGATCGTGCTCGGTGTGATGAGCCTGCTGTGCGGCGCCTTGGGCGTGGCGATGACGGCGGTCGGCCTCGGCGGGCTCTGGCTGGCGCACCGTCAGCGGTACCTGCTCCGCCACGGCATCACCGTCGAGGCCGAGCGGCTGCCCGACCAGCCGTGGACGTACGCGTACACGGACACCGACGGCGTGAGCCGCTCCCTGTGGGCCAAGAGCGCCTCCGCCACCCTGGAGGTCGCCTACGCCCCCGGGGACCCCTCGGAGGTGGTCGTCCGCCGGTCAGGGGCGCGCACCGCCCGGGAGGCCGCCTTCGCGCTGGGCCTGTCCGCCTGCGGCCTCGCCGCCCTGGGCGGGGTGGTGGTCCTGCTGGTCGGGTCCCTCCAGGGCGTGTACGTCGGCGTGTAGCGGGCCCTCTCAGGCCGTGTGGACGGTGCGGCCCCGGACGACGGTGCGCAGGCAGGTCGGGAGCGGGGTGCCCGGGGTGAGGTCGGGCAGGCCCGGGGTGCCGGAGCGGGGGTCGGTGGACCAGCCGGCGACGCGGGAGTCGGGGGCCTGGACGACCAGGTCGCCGGCGGCCCAGACCGCGTAGCTGGCGACGGCGCCGGGGACGAGGACGCCGTCCTGGTCACGGCCGATCGCGCGCCAGCCACCCCGGGTGTGGGCGGTGAAGGCGGCGCGGACGGAGACCCGGTGCTCCAGCGTGTGGTGGAAGGCGGCGGCCCGGACGGTGCCCCAGGGGTCGAGCGGGGTGACGGGGGCGTCGGAGGAGAAGGCCAGCGGGACGCCGGCCCGCAGCAGCGCCGCGAAGGGGTTGAGGGCGGCGGCCCGCTCCGCGCCGAGGCGCTGGACGTACATGCCGTCCTCGCCGCCCCAGAAGGCGTCGAAGGCGGGCTGCACCGAGGCGGTCAGGCCGAGCTCGGCGAAGGCGGCGATGGACTTCTCGTCGAGCGCCTCGGCGTGCTCGACCCGGTGCCGGCGGGCCCGGACGGCCTCCAGGCCGACCCGCCCGGCGGCGGTCCGCACGCCCTCCAGGACGGCCGCGATCGCGGCGTCCCCGATGGCGTGGAAGCCGGCCTGCAGGCCCGCCTCGGTGCAGGCCGTGACGTGGTCGGCGATCTGAGCGGCCGTCAGGTAGGCGGTGCCGGTGGTGTGGTCGGCGTCCTCGTACGGCGCGTGCAGGCAGGCGGTGCGCGAGCCGATCGCGCCGTCCGCGAAGAGGTCGCCGCCCGCCCCGAGGGCGCCCAGGCGCCGGGCGGTCTCGACGCCCGCCGGGGCGAGCTCGCCCCAGTAGCCGAAGACCTCGGGGCCCTCGCCCTCGGCGGCCAGCGCGAGCAGCGCGGCGAGGTCCTGCTCGGAGGAGATCTCGGGCCCGGCGCACTCGTGCAGCGCGCCGATGCCGAGCTCGGCGGCGCGGCGCAGGGTGGCCCGCTGGGCGGCCCGGCGCTGAGCGTCCGTCAGCTCGGCGAGGGCGGTCTGCCGGACGGCGTGGTGGGCGTCCCGGCTCACCGGGCCCTCGGGGTGGTACCCGGGCAGCGAGGCCAGACCCTCCGTCAGCTCCCGCAGGGCGGTGGAGGCCAGGGCGGAGTGCACGTCGGTGCGGGAGAGGTAGAGGGCCGCTCCCCCGGCGGCCGCGTCCAGTTCGGCGAGGCTCGGGGCGCGGCCCTCGGGCCACTTGGCCTCGTCCCAGCCGTGGCCGATCAGCACGCCCTCACCGGCCGCGGCGAAGGCGGCGATCCGCTCCAGGGCCTCGGCCAGCGAGGGGCAGCCGGTCAGGTCGAGACCGGTCAGCGCCAGGCCGGCCGAGGTGGCGTGCACGTGGGCGTCCACGAACGCGGGGGTGACCAGCGCGCCGTCCAGCTCCACCACCTCGTCGGCGGTCGCCGCGTACGCCTCGGCGGCGCCGTCGCTGCCGACCCAGGCGATGTGTTCCCCCTCGGCCAGCATCGCGGTGGCGAACGGGTCGGCGGGGCTGTAGACGGAACCGCCGCGCAGCAGCACGGTGCGGTGGGTGGTGGGTGCGCTCATGGGCACCAGTCTGCACCCGGACGGTTCCCGTCAGAGCTTCGGGGGTCGGGCCTCGTACGGGGTGGAGAGCACCACGGTGGTGCGGGTGGAGACGCCGGCCGCGCTGCGGATGCGGGCGAGCAGGTCCTCCAGGTCGCCGGGGGCGGAGACCCGGACCTTGAGGATGTAGTTCTCGTCGCCCGCGACGCTGTGGCAGGCCTCGATCTCCGGCAGCCCGGCGAGGCGTTCGGGGGTGTCGTCGGGGCTGCTCGGGTCGAAGGGCTTCACCGAGATGAACGCGGTCAGCGCCAGGTCGACCGCGTCCGGGTCGATGATGGCGGTGTAGCCGCGGATGACGCCGCGCTGCTCCAGGCGCCGCACCCGCTGGTGCACCGCCGAGGTGGACAGGCCGGTGGCCTTGCCCAGGTCCGTGTAGCTCATCCGGCCGTCTTCGAGCAGCAGCCGGACGATGCGTTGGTCGAGATCCTCCACAAGGCGCAAACCTAGCGCGCCCGGTGACGTTCCGCCGACACCGGGCGTCCGGTTCCCGCCACGGCCGGGTTGACGGCGGGTCAGGGCCCGACGGGTGACGGCGGCGGCGGGTCCGCGGTGCGCTGCCCGGATCGGGGGTACCCGGACCGAAGACTGGGCACATGAGAGCCTCCCGCCCCGGCACCCTGCTGCGCCTGGCCGCCGCCACCGCGCTGCTCGCCCTCGCCGTCCCGGCCACCGCGACGGCCGGTGAGCCGCGCCACCGGCCCTGCGTCGGCTCGCAGGTGCCCGAGGAGGGGCCGGCCCGCGAGGTGCTGCGGATCGCCGAGGCGGCGAAGGCCGAGATGGGGCTCAACTCGGTGATCCTGCGGGTGAGCCGGGGCGGCCGGGAGCTGATCACCACCGCCCTCGGCGAGTCGATGACCGGGGTCCCGGCCGAGCCGGCCATGCACTTCCGCAACGGCAACATCGCGATCAGCTACCTGGGCACCGCCCTGCTCCAGCTGGTGGACGAGGGCGTGGTGAGCCTGGACGACCCGGTCTCCACCTGGCTGCCGGACCTGCCGGACGGCGAGCGCATCACCCTGCGGATGCTCGGCTCCTCCACCTCCGGCCTGGTCGACTACGTGACCTCCCCGGGTTTCGGCGAGGGCCTGTACGCGGACCCGTTCCGGCAGTGGACGGCGCGGGAGCTGGTGGACGTCTCGCTGCACCAGCACCCCTGGTACGACCCGGGCACCAACTGGAGCTACTCGCACGCCAACTTCGTGCTGCTCGGGGCCGCGTTGGAGAAGATCACCCACACCCCCCTGGAGCAGCTGCTCCAGGAGAAGGTGCTGGACCGGCTGGGCCTGGCCGAGACCAGGAACTCCTCCACCCCGGACATCCCCGCCCCGGTCCTGCACGCCTTCACCGCCGAACGCGGCACCTACGAGGAGTCCACCTTCTGGAACCCCTCCTGGACCACCGCCCCGGGCGCCGTCCAGACCACCGACATCTGCGACCTGGCCCGCTCGGCCGGCGGCATCGGCGGCGGCGAGCTGCTCTCCGAGGCCTCCCGCGCGGAACTCCTGAACCCCGGCACGGTCGGCCTCGGCCACCCGACCAAGCGCTGCCCCGAGACGGTCTGCCTCCCCCAGACCGAGGCCACCCACTACGGCATGGGCGTGGTGGTGCTCGGCGACTGGATCTCCCAGCACCCCCTCTTCTACGGCTACACCGCCTCCCAGGCCCACCTCCCCTGCGACGACCTCTCCATCGCCGTCACCACCACCAAGGGCCCGAACACCCCCGGCGGCCACACCGCCCAGACCATCACCCAGCGCATCGCCACCGCCCTCGCCCCGGACCACCCCATCCCCGACTTCGGCCGGGGCTGAGCCCGGCCGAAAATCCGTACCCCTCTAACGGTGTAAGGGATAGATTCTCCCTTACACCGTTAGAGGAGGTACGCCCATGCCCGGCAGCGAAGGTCCCGCGCCGCTGAGCCGCCCGGCGATCGCCGCCGCCGCTCTGCTGGTGCTGGAGCGCGAGGGCGTGAACGGGCTGTCCATGCGCAAGGTGGCGGCCGAGCTCGGGGTGCAGGCACCCTCGCTCTACTGGCACGTGCGGAACAAGGAGGAGATCCTCGACCTCCTGTCGGACGCATTGATGACCGATGCCGAGGCGCCGCCCCCGCACGGGAGTTGGCGGGAGCAGCTGCGGGAGTACTGCCTGCGGTACCGACGCCACCTGCTGGACCGGCGGGACGCGGCGAAGGTGGTGGCGGGGCGCCTGGCGCCCGGGCCGGCGCTGCTGCGTCTGATGGACGATCAGCTGGGGCGCCTGCGCGCGGCGGGGTTCTCGGACCCGGACGCGGCGATGGTCAACTACCTGCTGGGCGCGTTCGTCCAGGGCTTCGTGCTCCAGGAGCAGGGGCCGCTCTCCGCCGCCGAGGCGATGGGCGCCGACCGCCGGGCGGCCGCCGACGCCGCCGGGGCGCAGCTGGCCGCACTGCCGCCGGAGGACTTCCCGCACCTGACCGCCCTGGCCGGCGCCCTGACCGGCCCGGGCATGGACGAGCGGTTCGAGTTCGGCCTCGAACGCCTCCTCGACGGACTCGCCGTCCTGCTCGCCGGGCAGGACCCCACCACCCCGGAAGGGCACCACCCATGACCGAGCGCACCTACCGCGTGATCGTCCGCGGCGTCTTCGCCGACCTCGACGAGGACCACCGCACCACCCTGCTGGCGCGGGCCCCGCAGCACAGCCACCTGTTCGCCGCCTTCACCGACGAGGGCACCCTGGTCTACGACGAGCAGCTGCACGCCTTCAGCTACCGCTGCGTGGTCCGCCAGCCGGCCGAGCTGGCGGACGAGGCGGCGGGCCCGGCCGCCGAGGAGCGTGCCGCGGCGGCACTGGCGGCCCGCGGGGTCGGCCACGGCGAACTGCGCAGCCAGGTCACCAGCATGGACGACATGAAGATCCGCCGGCCCCGCCGGGGCTGACGACCGCAGCGGCGGCCGGGGCCGGCGCGCCGCCCTGGCCGGCGCCCGGAGCGGCGCCGGGCCCGCGGGGAGGAAGCGCGGAGGACGTGACGAGGTCGTGACGAGGTCGCGAGGGGCGCGCAGGTGGCACATGCCGCGTGAATGTGGCCCAGAGCACACGGTGTGCATCACACTGCGGCCCTCCGCAGGGTTATGAGTCCCCGTCAGCGGGAAGTGCTGCTCTTGGCCGGGGCCGACGAAGGCCGGGCCAGATCCGAGGGGGATCACATGCCTGCTGTCGAACAGCCTTCCCGCACCGCTGCGGAGGATCACGAACGCCTCGACTTCGAGGACTTCCCGGGTGTCGACCCGGGCGAGATGGAGACCTGGGAGATCTTCCGGGTGCACTGCCCCGAGTGCGACCGCCCGATCGCGCTGCTCGGCGACGAGGACCGGCTGCCGCAGCACGCCGTCCTGCCCACCGCCTGGCACCCCTTCTCCGCCCAGCTCTGCCCGGGCACCGGCGCGCCGACCGCCGAGCTCGCGGAGTGCGACTCGGCCGAGCACGCCGAGCCGAACGGCATGGAGCTGATCAGCCTGCCGGCCGACTTCGACTGGCGCACCCACCCGTTCTCGCACGCGGGCGCCCCGGGCTCGGGCCCGCTGGAGCGCCGCGCCCGGGTGCCCCAGCAGCGTTCGCGCGGCCTGGTCCGGCACTGACCGCCCGTCCGCCGCGACGCCCCTGAAACCTCGCGCAAACCCGTAGGGCGCCGGTCCCCCCGTGCGGACCGGCGCCCTCCGTGGTGACTACACGCTTCAGCGGCCGCTGAGGTGACGCCCGATCACCAGCCGCTGGATCTGGTTGGTGCCCTCCACGATCTGCAGCACCTTGGCCTCGCGCATGTAGCGCTCGGCCGGGAAGTCCTGGGTGTAGCCGGCGCCGCCGAGCACCTGGACGGCGTCGACCGTGACGCTCATCGCCGCGTCGGTGCAGAACAGCTTGGCCATCGCGGCCTCCTTGGAGAACGCCATCCCGGCGTCCCGGCGGCGGGCCGCCGCGAGGTAGAGCGAACGCCCGGCCTCGATCTTGGTGGCCATGTCGGCCAGCATGAAGGACAGGCCCTGGAACTCGGCGATCGGGCGGCCGAACTGCTGCCGGGTGCCCGCGTACTCCACCGCCAGGTCCAGCGCGGCCTGGGCCACGCCGATCGCGCAGGCGGCGATGCCCAGCCGGCCGGAGTCCAGCGCGGAGAGGGCGATCTGGAAGCCCTGGCCCTCCTCGCCGACCAGCCGGTCCTCGTCCACCCGCACGCCGTCGAAGTGCAGCTGGGCGGTGGGCGAGGAGCGCATGCCCATCTTGTGCTCCGGCGGCGCGGCCGACAGGCCCTCGGCGTCGCCCGGCACCAGCAGGCAGCTGATCCCGCGCGGGCCGTCCTCGCCGGTGCGCACCATCGAGCTGTAGAAGTCGGCCTGCCCGCCGTGGGTGATCCAGGCCTTGGTGCCGTTCACCACGTACTGGCCGCCGTCCTTCTCGGCCCGGGTGCGCAGCGCGGCCGCGTCGGAGCCGGACTGCGGCTCGGAGAGGCAGTAGGCGCCGAGCTGGGCCCCGCCGAGCATGCCGGGCAGCCAGCGACGCTTCTGCTCCTCGGAGCCGAAGGTGGCCAGGGCGTGGCAGGAGAGGGTGTGGACGCTGACGCCGAGGCCGACCGCGAGCCAGCCGGCGGCCAGCTCCTCCAGCACCTGGAGGTAGACCTCGTACGGCTGCTCGCCGCCGCCGTACTCCTCGCCGTAGGGGAGGGAGAGCAGCCCGGCCTCGCCGAGGGTGGCGAACACCTCGCGCGGGAAGCGGTTGGCGGCCTCGTCCTCGGCCGCGCGGGGGCGGAGCTCGTTCTGCACCAGGTCCCGGGTCAGGGCGAGGAGTTCGCGGGCCTCCTCGCTCGGCAGCTGGCGGTCCACGGGCTTGGCAGCGGCGGAAGTCATGAGGGTTCGTCGCCTCCTCGGTCGGGCGCCGGCCCGGAGGGTACGGGTCGGCGCGGCAGGTCGGCCCGAGCACCACCGGATCGCGGTGAACGCTCGTTCACAGGGCTTGGCGTTGTGCAGTATGCCCGATGCCGGGCGCGCCGTCACGGTCCGGAACGGCACATCACCCGAGCTCCGGTGCCACAACGTCAGAACCGGCCGCGGGGCCGCGACCTGCGGCCGCCCGTAGAGTGGGCCGGTGACCGCCGCCGACCTCGCCCCGCTCGCCGACCGGCTGCGCGCCCTGCCGCCGTCGCTCGGCCCGGTGCGGCTGGTCGCCGTCGACGGGCACGCGGGCTCGGGCAAGACCACCTTCGCCGGACGCCTGGCCGAGGCGCTGGGCGGCGCCCCCGTGGTACACCTGGACGACCTGGCCACCCACGAGGAGCCGTTCGGCTGGACGCGGCGCCTGCGCACCGAGGTGCTGGAGCCGCTGGCGCGCGGCCGCACCGCCGAGCACCGGGTCTACGACTGGGTCGGGCGCCGGTTCGCGACGGTCCGTCAGGTCCCGCCCGCGCCCGTGGTGCTGCTGGAGGGGGTGGGCGCCGGACGGCGCGAGGTGCGGCCCGATCTGGCGCTGCTGGTCTGGATGGAGCTGGGCCAGGCCGCCGCCCGGGCCCGCGGCGAACTGCGGGACGGGCCGGAGCTGGCCGGCTTCTGGGCCGGCTGGGCGGTCGCCGAGCGGGCCCACTTCGCCGCCGACCCGAGCCGTCCGTACGCCGATCTCCTGGTGCACGGAGTCACCGGCCGGATCGCTGAGGGCACCCTAAGTGAGACCTCCGCAGGGCCCTTGACCTGGGGGATCGGCAGCATTTAGGTTCAGCTCAGCGCGCGGTTGGTTGAGCGCGCAACCACAGACACGGCACCTCCGGCTTGTTCCCCCGTGAGCCGGAGGTGCCGTCCCCCTCCCGGCGCTCCGCCGAAGATCGTCCAATCCCGCGTCGCCCCACCGGATTTGATGCCGGATTGGCTTCGCGCGCCACCCTTCCGGATCAGCCTCCCACCGGTACGATTTCCGCAAGGGGGTGTGCTGGTGCACACGGCGGGGGGCTGAGTGTCATGGCGAGTTCCGATTCCACCGGGCCGGACCGGCTGGCCGACCGGGCCTGGCTGCGGGCGATGGACGCCTACGCCGCGGGCTCGTACGCGCGCGCGGAGGAGGAGTTCCGCACCGCCGTGCGGCTCGACCCGGGGATGGCGGACGCCTGGCTCGGCCTGCACGCGCTGCGCTGCGACACCTCCGCCGCACTGGTCGAGATGCACCGCCACCAGAAACGTTTCGGCGAGCAGCGCGCCCAGCACCGGCGGCCGCTCAGCTCCTGGTACTGGCTCGGCTGGTGGGTGCAGCCCGTCCTCGAGGACGCCCGCGACCTCGCGCTGGCGCACGCCTCGCACTGGCTGGACGGCCGGCACCTGGCGGAGCTGGACACCGCCCTGGCCTCCTGCTCCTCCCCCGAGGACGACCCCTCGGTCCGCTTCCTGCACGCCTGCCGCTCCTACCTGCTCAAGGACTGGGAGCAGCTGATCCGCGACACCGAGCCGCTGCTGGACGACCAACTCCTCGGCATCGAGGCCGGGTTGTTCGCCGGCATGGCCCGGGTCCGCCTCGACATGTGCGCCCAGGCCCAGCACCCGCTGGCCGTCTCGCTGGCCCGCTGCCGCTCCGAGCAGCCCCAGCGCAAGGAGCTGCGCTACTGGCTGGCCCGCGCCTACGAGGGCGCCGGGCGCAGCGCAGCCGCCCTCCCGCTCTACCGCGCCGTGCACCGCGCCGACCCCGGCTTCATGGACACCGCCGCCCGGCTGGCCGCCATCGCCACCGAGGACGGGGTGCTCGACGAACTGATGCTGCCCGCCCTCACCTCGGGCGAACTCCCCTTCCCCGACGAGGAGTTCCTCGACGCCGCGGAGCCCGCCGAACCCCCCGTCGCTCCCCCGGCCGAGCCTGCGGCCTCCGCCTCGCCCGAGCAGGCACCGGAGCCCGAGACCACGCCCGAGCCCACCCAGACGCCGGTCCGGGCCACCGCCGCCGGCGCCGCTCCGCCGTCCGGCCCGGTGCCGCTGCGCTCCGGTGGCAGCGACGGCCTGGAGGCGGCGCTCGCCCAGCTGGAGCAGATGGTCGGGCTGGACCCGGTGAAGCGTCAGGTCCGGGCGCTCTCGGCCCAGTTGCGGATGTCCCGGCTGCGGGCCGACCAGTCGCTGCCGGTCGCCCCGCCCAAGCGGCACTTCGTCTTCTCCGGCCCCTCCGGCACCGGCAAGACCACCGTCGCGCGGATCCTCGGCCAGGTCTTCCACGCGCTCGGCCTGCTCTCCGGCGACCACCTGGTGGAGGCCCAGCGCGCCGACCTGGTCGGCGAGTACCTCGGGCAGACGGCGGTCAAGGCCAACGAGCTGATCGACTCCGCGCTGGACGGCGTCCTCTTCATCGACGAGGCCTACAGCCTCTCCAACTCCGGCTACAGCCAGGGCGACGCCTACGGGGACGAGGCGCTCCAGGTCCTGCTCAAGCGCGCCGAGGACAACCGCGACCGCCTGGTCGTCATCCTGGCCGGCTACCCCGAGGGCATGAACCGCCTGCTCGCCACCAACCCCGGCCTCAACTCCCGCTTCACCACCCGGGTCGACTTCCCCAGCTACCGCCCCGCCGAACTCACCGCCATCGGCCGCACCCTCGCCGCCGGCAGCGGCGACGGCTGGGACCCGGACGCCGCGGAGGAGCTGGCCAGCATCTGCACCCACGTGGTCGCCGAGGGCTGGATCGACGACCTCGGCAACGGCCGCTTCATCCGCACCCTCTACGAGAAGTCCTGCGCCTACCGCGACCTGCGCCTCTCCACCCTCACCACCACCCCCGGCCGCGAGGACCTGATCACCCTCCGCCTCCCCGACCTCATGCAGGCCTACGGCGAACTCATCGACGCCCGCCGCTGACCCCCGCCTGCGGCGGGATCGCGTACCCGCCTCAGGCGGGGCCGAAGGCAGCAGTCCGTCAGTCACCCACCACGCCCCTCACGCCGCCCCTCGGGCACCCTCCTCACCCCACCGGAGGCGACACCGTGCCGGGCCGCCCGTCCGGTGGCAGGCTCGGTCGGAGGGGCCGCCCAGGGTGAGGAGCAGCGTGGACCGGGTCGTGCAGGCGGTGTCGCTGCTGGTGGACCGTCAGGGACGGGTGGCCGCGGTCTGCCCGCACGAGGCGACGGTGGGCGGTCTGCCGGCCGCGCGGGTGCTCGGGCAGCCTGCGTCGCGGCTGTTCGAACCCGCCTCGGGCGAGAAGGTCGCCGGGCTGCTGGCCGCACCGGACGGCGGACTGGTGCCCGCCCTGCTGGCCACCTCCGCCGAGGGCGGACCGGCCCAGTCGGTCTGGGTCCGGGCCCGGCCGGTGCTCACCTCGGCCCCGGAGCTGCCCGTGGTGGAGCTGCTGATCGGCACCGGCCCGCGCGAATGGCTGCTGGAGCGCACCCCGCTCGGCCTGTGGTGCGCCGACCCGACGGAGGGGGTGAACCAGCGGGACGACTCCGCCGCCCTGCTCTACGGGGTGCCCGGGGCCCGGCAGTTGACGGTCGCGGAGTTCCTGGCCCGGGTGCATCCGGACGACGTCCCGGACCTGCTGAGCCTCCAGCTGGACGCCACCGAGCAGCCCGGCCGCACCGTCCAGGCGCACTTCCGCTTCCAGGGCGACGACGGCGGCTGGCGCTGGCTGCTCACCTGGGCCTGCTCGTTCACGGTGATGGGCCGTCCGCTGCTGGTCGGGGTGAGCGCGGCGCTCGACGGCGGGCCGGTCGACGGGAGGTCCGACGAGGGGGCCCGGATCGCCCGCCGGGTGCGCCGCCCGGCCGAGGAGCTGCTGCTGGCGCCCTCGCAGGAGCGGGTGGCGGACCTGCTGCTGGAGCGGTTCCCGGCGCTGATCGGCGCGACCCAGGCCACCGTCGGCCTGCTGGACGGCGACCGGGGGCGGCGGCTGCGGATCGAGCGGCGGCCCGAGCCGCCGGCCGGGCACGGCGCTCCCTGGGTGGTGCCGCTCGACGCCGCCCTGCCGCTGGCGGTGGTGGCCCGCACCGGGCGGCCCAGCTTCCTCACCCGGGACGAGTACCTGGCCCTGGCCCCGGACGGCGGCACCCTGGTGGCCGAGCCCCGGACGCGTTCCTGGAGCATCCTGCCGCTCACCGAGCCCGGCGGCGCACCGCTCGGCGCCTGGGCGCTGGGCCACGAGGGCCCGGACGGCCTGGCGCCGACCGCCGTCGCCGCGGTCCGCGAGGTGGCCCGGCTGGCCGGGCAGGCACTGGCGCGCACCGGCCGCACCCAGCCGTACCTCGACCTGGCCGACGCGTTCCAGGCCGGTGCCGCGCCGCTCCCGCCGGACGCCGTGGACGGCCTGACCGTGACGGTCCGTCACCTGCCGGCCCAGCACGACCTCGGCCTCGGCGGTGACTGGTACGACCTGATCGACCTGCGCGACGGCACGGTGATGGTCTGCGTCGGCGACGTCCAGGGCCACGGCGCGCACGCCGCCCCGCTGATGGCCCGGCTGCGCACCCTGGTGCGGGCGTACTCCCTGGGCTCCCCCGACCCGGGTACGGTGCTCGGTCTGGTCAACGACTTCCTGGACCGCTTCCCGGTATCGGCCACCGCCACCTGCACCCTGCTGCGGCTCGACCCGCGCACCGGCTCCACCCTGGTCGCCCGCGCCGCGCACCCCCCGCTGCTGGTGGTCGGCCCCGACGGCGCCGTCCGGACCGAGAACGTCACCGGAGGTCTGCCGCTCGGTGTCCTGCCGGGCCAGGGGTACCCCACCGAACCGGTCGACCTCCCGCCCGGCGCCCTGCTGGCGCTCTGTACCGACGGCCTGGTGGAAGGGCCCGCACTCCCCCTGGAGCAGGGCCTGGCGGCGCTCGGCGCCGTGCTCTCGGCCTGGCCCGGGGATTCCCTGGATCCCCTGGCCGACCGGCTGCTCCCGCTCGCCGGGGCGACCGGCCACCAGGACGACGCCACCGTGCTGCTGTTGGCCCGTCAGTCCTGAGGGCCCGACCGCGGGTCGGCGTCCGGGCGGACCGCGCCGAGGACGGGCAGGAGGCCGAGCGGGGCGATCTTGACGACGGTCCCGGGGTGGGGGGCGTGGACGACCAGGCCGCCGCCGAGGTACATCGAGACGTGGGTGGCGCCGGGGTCGTAGATGACCAGGTCGCCCGGGCGGAGCTCGTGGAGGGGGACGCGGGTCAGTCCCGCCCACTGGTCCTGGCTGGTGCGCGGGATGGGGGTCCCGGCGTGCTGCCAGGCCCAGGAGGTGAGGCCGGAGCAGTCGAAGACCTCGGGGCCGGCGCCGCCCCAGACGTACGGGCGGCCGAGCTGCCCCAGCGCCTCGGCGATCGCCCGCGCCCCCGCCCCGCTCGGTGCGGCGTCCGTCTCCGGCAGCGCGGCCGAGTCCTCCGCCTGAACCATCGTCACCCCGCCGCCGGGTGCCGCCTTCGCCCGTGCGTCCCGCGCCAGCTCCGCCACCGTGTCGGCCAGCCGCCGCTCCAGGTCCGCCTGTGCGGCCCGGCTCGCCCCGGCCGCCGCCCCCGCCTCCTGCGCCGCCCGCTCCGCCGCCTCCTGCCGCCCGCTGACCTCGGCGTAGGTGCCGCGCAGCTGCCGGACCAGTTCGGCCTGGGCCCGCGCCCCGGCCATCGGCACGCCGTCCGGCACCAGCGCCGTCGGCCCGGTGACCAGCAGCCGCAGGAAGCCGGAGAGGCCCTGCCCCCGGTAGTCGGAGCCCGCCAGCTGCGCCGCTCCCAGTTCGCCGTCCTGGAGCCGGGCCCCCGCCGCCGCCCGCTCGGCGCCGAGCACGTCGGCGGCCCGCCGAAGGCCGGCCGCCTCGCCGGCCTGACGCTCCGCCAGCACCCGCGCCGCGTCGGCGGCGGGCCGCAGTTCGGCGATGTCCAGGGCGAGCCGCACCAGCACCGGGTCGCCGATCTCGGCCGCCGGGAGCGCGGACACCCCGGGCTGCGGCACCACCGCGGCCGGATCGCCGGGCCGGGCGAAGTCGCCTGGCTGGGCGAACGGCCCCGGCACGCGGGCCGCTCCGGGCCGGGTGCCGGTCGGCGGGGGCCCCGGGTCCGCGTGGGCGAGGGCGCCGAGCGGGCCCGCCCAGAGGGCGACCGCCACCGCCGTCGCGACCGCCGAACGCCGGAGCGTCCGCTGACCCGGGGCACCGCCCTGACCGACCGTCATCCGGTCTTCCCTTCGCCCGGCCGCCGAGCGCCTCGCCGCCCGGCGTACCGTCGGCCATGCTCATCCCGCCCCCGGCCCGGGTCACGGGAGGCACTCCGTCCGGCCCACCCCGTCCACGCGTTCGGCCGAACCGCCCCCGGCCGCGCACCGCCGCCCCGTCCCCGCTACGGCCGCCGGTGGTCCGGGTCGTGCATCTCGCCGACCAGCTCCTCCAGGACGTCCTCCAGGGCCACCAGCCCCAGTGCCCTCCCGTCCTGGTCCACCACCGCGGCCAGGTGCGAGGCGGCCCGCTGCATCGCGGCCAGCGCGTCGTCCAGCGGCAGCGACCCGCGCAGCACGGTGACGGGCCGCCAGAGCCGCTCCGGCACCGGTGCCTCGCGGTCGTCCACGTCCAGAGCGTCCTTGACGTGCAGGTAGCCCCGCACCTGCCCGGCCCCGTCGAGGACGGGGAAGCGCGAGAAGCCGGTCCGCACCGCGAGGTCCTCGATCTCGGCGGCCGTCACCGCCGGCCCGACCGTGACCAGCTGGTCCGGGGCCAGCAGGACGTCGGTGACCGGCCGCACCCCCAACTCCAGGGCGTCCTCCAGCCGTTCCTGCCGCTGTTCGTCCAGCAGCCCGGCCTCCCTGGAGTCGGTCAGCAGGTAGAGCAGCTGCTCCGTGGTGAAGACCGACTCGACCTCGTCCTTGGGCTCGACCCGGAACAGCCGCAGCACGCCGTTGGCGAGGGCGTTCAGGAAGCGGATCACGGGTGAGAGCCAGCGCGCCAGCCGGTCCAGCGGCGGGCCGAGCCAGAGGGCGGCCTTCTCCGGCCCGGCCAGGGCGATGTTCTTCGGCACCATCTCGCCGACCACCATGTGCAGGAAGACCACCACCGCCAGCGCCACCGCGTAGCCGATCGGGTGGATCAGCTGCTCCGGGATCCCGACCGCCGTCAACGGCCCCTCCAGCAGGCCGGCGATGGTCGGCTCGGCCAGCGCGCCCAACAACAACGAGCAGACGGTGATGCCGAGTTGGGCGGCGGCCAGCATCGCCGAGACGTTCGACAGCGCGTGCAGCACCGTCCGCGCCCGGCCGTTGCCGGCCTCCGCCAGCGGTTCGATCTGGCTGCGCCGCACCGAGATGACGGCGAACTCGGCGCCGACGAAGAAGGCGTTGCCCAGCAGCAGGAGCAGCGATGCGGCCAGTTGCAGGACGCTCATGCGTCCCTCCCCTCGGCGGTGCGCCGCACCAGCACCCGGCTGGTGCGGTGCCGCTCCACGGCGAGCACGGTGAACCGCCAGCCGGGCAGTGACGCCTCCTCACCGGGAGCCGGGAGCTTGCCGAGCAGGTCGGAGAGCAGTCCGCCGAGCGTCTCGTACGGGCCGTCGGGCGCGTGCAGGCCGATCGCCTCCAGCTGGTCGAGCCGGGCCCGGCCGTCGGCCTCCCAGGCGGGCAGGCCGTCCTGGGCCGGCAGGGGCCGCAGGTCGGGCAGGTCGGCGAGGTCGTGCTCGTCCTGCACCTCGCCGACGATCTCCTCGACGATGTCCTCCAGGGTGACCACCCCGGCGGTGCCGCCGTACTCGTCCACCACGACGGCCATCGGCTGCTCGCGCCGCAGCCGGTCGAGCAGCTCCTCGCAGGGCAGCGTCTCGGGCACCAGCAGGGCGGGGTGGGCGAGTTGGGCCACCCGGATGCTCGGGCGGCGCTCGGCCGCCACGGCCAGCGCGTCCTTGAGGGTGACGGTGCCGGTGACCTCGTCCAGGCCCTCGGCGTAGACCGGGAAGCGGGAGTAGCCGGTGGCCCTGGTCAGGTTGAGCACGTCGGAGGCGGTGGCGTCGCGCTGGAGGGCGGCGACGTCGATCCTCGGGGTCATCACGCTCCCGGCGGTGAGCTCGGCCAGCGCCAGGGTCTTCACGAAGAGCTTGGCCGACTGCTCGTCCAGCGCCCCCTCCTTGGCGGAGTGCCGGGCCAGTGAGACCAGCTCCTCGGGGGTGCGGGCGTGGTCCAGCTCCTCCTGCGGCTCGATGCCGAGCGCCCGGACCATCCGGTCGGCGGAGCCGTTCAGGAGGCGGATCAGCGGGCGGCAGACGGCGGAGAAGACCCGCTGCGGGCCGACCACCGCGTAGGCGACCTGCACCGGGTGGGAGATGGCCCAGTTCTTCGGCACCAGCTCGCCCGTCACCATCTGCACCACGGTGGCCAGCGCCATCCCGACCGCCACCGCGAGGCCGTGCGCGGCGGTCTCCGGCACGCCGAGGCCGGTGAGCACGGGAGCGAGCAGCACCGAGAGGGCGGGCTCGGCGAGCATGCCGACCACCAGGGAGGTGACGGTGATGCCGAGTTGGGCCCCGGAGAGCTGGAAGGAGAGCTGCCGCTGCGCCTTCTGCACGCGCTGCGCCCTGCGGTCCCCCTCGGCGGCGGAGCGTTCGATCGTCCCCCGGTCGACCGTGACGAGGGCGAACTCGGCGGCCACGAACAGGCCGTTGGCGAGGATCAGCAGCAGGGCCGCGAGCAGCAGCAGCCAGGCGGTGGTCACGGTGCCGCCTCCCGGTCGGGAGAGGCGGCGTCGGTACTGCTACCGGACGGATCGTCCATCGAGGGGAGGTGTCACTCCTCAGGTCGTAAGGGTCACCGGCCAGCGTAGACGATGGCCGTACGGGAACGGAGGACCCGTCAGACCCGCGCCGCGCCCCGGTGCTCCACCAGGTCACGCAGGGCCCGGGCGGCCCGGACGGCCTGCGCGCGGCCGCCGCCCGCCTGGATGCCGACGGCGGCCAGCGCGGTGCCGTCGGACAGGTCGAGGGTCACCCAGGGGTCGCCCTGACGGAAGTTCACCCGGACGACCTGGGCCCAGCTCAACCGGTGGCTGCGGACGAAGTTGGTCACCGTGACCCCCTCCGCGTCGGCCTTCACCTGCGGGCGGGCGAGCATCACGCCGACCGAGGCGAACAGCAGGCCGGAGCAGAACATCGCCACCCGGTCGTTGAAGTGCCAGTGCGGCGGCAGGGCCACGGCCATGGTGGTGAAGAGCACCAGGAAGACGGCGCAGATCACCGCGAGCACGACCCGGTTGCGGCGCGGGGCCCAGGTGACGGGCAGGTCGACGGCGGGCGGGGCGGCGGGGCTGGACACGTGGTTCTCCAGACGGGGAAAGCCGAAGGGTGGGACGTCGCTGACGACGTCCCACCCTACGAGGTGCTTACACGCTCCGAGACGGCAGGCCCGGACGCGCCGGGCTCAGAGGGCCCGGCTCAGATGCGGCAGGCGTGGATGTTGGTGACCAGGATGGCCCGGGCACCGATCGCCCAGAGGTCGTCCATGATCCGCTGGGCCTCCTTGCGCAGCACCATGGAGCGGACCGCGACCCAGCCCTCGGTGTGCAGCGGCGAGACGGTCGGCGACTCCAGGCCCGGCGTCAGGGCGACGGCCTCGCTGACCTTCTCGGCCCGGATGTCGTAGTCCATCAGCACGTAGCGGCGGGCCACCAGCACGCCCTGCAGCCGGCGCAGGAAGCCCTCGACCCGGGCGTCCTCGCCCGCGCCCTTGGGCCGGATGACCACCGCGTCGGAGACCAGGATCGGCTCGCCGAAGATCTCCAGACCGGCGTTGCGCAGGCTGGTGCCGGTCTCCACCACGTCGGCGATCACGTCGGCCACGCCGAGCTGGACCGCGGTCTCCACCGCGCCGTCCAGCTTGGTGACGGTGGCCTTCACGCCGTGCTCGGCCAGGTGCTGCTCGACCAGGCCGGTGTAGGAGGTGGCGATCCGCAGGCCCTCCAGGCCCTGCACGTCCGCGACCTCCACGCCGACCGGCTTGGCGAACCGGAAGGTCGAGCCGCCGAAGCCCAGCGCCAGCACCTCCTCGGCGTCCGAGGCGGAGTCCAGCAGCAGGTCCCGGCCGGTGATGCCGACGTCGAGGCGGCCGGAGCCGACGTAGACGGCGATGTCGCGCGGGCGGAGGAAGAAGAACTCGACCTGGTTCTCCGGGTCGACCAGCACCAGCTCCTTGGGGTCCTTGCGCTGGCGGTAGCCGGCCTCATGGAGCATCTCCGCCGCGGGACCCGAGAGCGAACCCTTGTTGGGGACGGCGATGCGCAGCATGAGAGAGGAGCCCTTCATCGGGAGGTGTGGGTGTTCCGGAGTACTGAGGGTGTTTCAGAGGTACTTGTAGACGTCGTCCAGCGTCAGCCCGCGCGCGACCATCATCACCTGAAGGTGGTAGAGGAGCTGCGAGATCTCCTCCGCCGTCTCCTCGGTGGACTGGTACTCGGCGGCCATCCAGACCTCGGCCGCCTCCTCGACGACCTTCTTGCCGATCGCATGGACGCCCTGCTGGACGAGCTGCGCGGTGCGGGAGGTCGAGGGGTCGGCCGTGGCGGCCTTCTGCTGGAGCTCGGTGAACAGCTCCTCGAATGTCTTCGAAGCCATGATGGGCTCACCTTACGGCTTGCGGGCTGACGGACGGTAAACGATTCCGGAGCGTGGACACTCCGCTGGACGTCCGGCGTACGCCGGCCCGCCACCGGGTCAGCGCCGGGTCAGCGCCAGGGCTCGGAGACGGAGCGCAGCGCGGCGGCGGTGGCGACCGCCGCGGTGACGGCCTCGTGGCCCTTGTCCTCGGCCGAGCCGGGCAGGCCGGCGCGGTCCAGCGCCTGCTGCTCGTTGTCGCAGGTCAGCACGCCGAAGCCGACCGGGACGCCGGTCTGCACGCTGACGTCGGTCAGGCCGATGGTGGCGCCCTGGCAGACGTAGTCGAAGTGCGGGGTGCCGCCACGGATGACCACGCCGAGCGCGACCACGGCGTCGTAGCCGCGCTCGGCCAGCACCTTGGCGGCGACCGGGAGTTCGAAGGTGCCGGGCACCCGGACGATGGTCGGCTCCTCGATGCCGAGCTCCTTGAGCGCGCGGTGCGCGCCGTCCAGCAGGCCGTCCATCACCTGCTGGTGCCACTGCGCGGCGATCACCGCGACCCGCAGGTCGGCGCAGTTCTTGAGGGTCAGCTCGGGGGCTCCGTGGCCGCTCACGTGGGTGGTCCGTTCTCTGGGTGGTGGTGGTTCGTCAGGTCTGCGGGTTCGGCGGGTGCGCGGTGGCGGGTGCGCGGTGGCGGGTCAGGCCTCGGGGTCGAGCCGGGTCAGCTCGTGGCCCATCCGGTCCCGCTTGGTGCGCAGGTAGGCGGCGTTGTGCTCGCCGGGCTGGGTCTCCAGGCCCCGACGGCCCTTGACCTTGATGCCGTGCTCGGTCAGCGCGGCGGTCTTGTCGGGGTTGTTGGTGAGCAGGGTCAGCGAGCGGACCCCGAGGTCGACGAGCATGTGGGCGCCGATGCTGTAGTCCCGGGCGTCGGCCGGCAGGCCGAGTTCGAGGTTGGCGTCCACCGTGTCGCGGCCCTGCTCCTGGAGCTCGTAGGCGCGCAGCTTGTGGGTGAGGCCGATGCCCCGGCCCTCGTGGCCGCGCAGGTAGACCACCACGCCGCGGCCGGAGGCGGCCACCTCCTCCAGCGAGGCGGCCAGCTGGGGGCCGCAGTCGCAGCGGAGCGAGCCGAAGACGTCGCCGGTGAGGCACTCGGAGTGCAGGCGCACCAGCACGTCCTCGCCGACCGGGAGCTTGCCGTCGGCGGTCAGCCCGCCGGCCACCAGCGCGATGTGCTCGACCCCGTCCAGCGTGCCCTTGTAGCCAACCGCGGTGAACTCGCCGTACTCGGTGGGCAGTTGGGTGACGGCGGTGCGCTTGACGTGCAGCTCGGTGCGGCGCCGGTAGGCGATCAGGTCCTCGATCGAGATGATCGCCAGGCCGTGTTCGCGGGCGAAGGCGACCAGCTCGGGCAGCCGGGCCATGGTGCCGTCGTCGTTGACCACCTCGGCGATGGCACCGGCCGGGGCCAGCCCGGCGAGGCGGGCCAGGTCCACGGCGGCCTCGGTGTGGCCGGGGCGGACCAGCACGCCGCCCTCGACGGCGCGCAGCGGGAAGACGTGGCCGGGGCGGGTGAGGTCGCCCGGCTCGGTGGCCACCGTGGAGAGCAGCTTGACGGTGCGGGCCCGGTCGGCGGCCGAGATGCCGGTGTCCACGCCGTCGCGGGCGTCCACCGAGATCGCGTAGGCGGTGCCCTTGCGGTCCTCGTTGACCTGGGTCATCGGGGGCAGCTTGAGCCGGTCCAGCTCCTCGCCGGTCATCGGCACGCAGATCACGCCGGAGGAGTAGCGGATGGTGAAGGCCATCAGCTCGGGGGTGGCGGCGGAGGCGGCGAAGACGATGTCGCCCTCGTTCTCGCGGTCCTCGTCGTCGACCACGATGACCGGCCGGCCGAGCGCGATGTCGGCCACGGCCCGCTCCACCGGGTCGAGCGCGAAGGCGTCGTCGACCAGCTGACGGATGTCGTTCTCGGGCTGCACGGTCATGCCGAAACTCCTTGCGGGACGGCCTTGTTGGCGGGCCGGGGGGTGCGGGTGCGGGTCCACCAGGCCTGCAGGCCCAGCAGCACGAGCACGAAGTAGATGGCGTAGGTGATGCCGGAGAAGGTGTAGCCGCTGGTGAAGGCGAGCGGGACGCCGACCAGGTCGACGGCGATCCAGGCGAACCAGAACTCCACCCAGCCCCTGGCCTGCGCGTACATCGCGGCCAGCGTGCCGGTGAAGATGTAGGCGTCGGCCCACGGGCTCCAGGAGAGCTCCGGGACGGCGATGAACAGCCCGGCGAGGGCGACGGTGGCCACCGCGGTGGCGCCGATCAGGGCGGCGCGCTCGCGGGCGGTGGCGAAGCGGACCTCGATCTCACCGGTCGCGCGGCGGCCGCGCTGCCACTGGGTCCAGCCCCAGACGGCGGCCACGATCACGATGCCCTGCTTGCCGATCAGGCCGGTCAGGTGGGCCGAGAGGTAGGCGCCGATCAGCACCATGCCGGAGAGCAGCTGGACCGGCCAGCTCCAGACCGAGCGGCGCCAGCCGAGGGCCAGCGCGGCCAGGCCGAGCAGGTTGCCCACCATGTCGGTCCACTTGACGGTCTGGCCGAATATCGAGAAGGCGGTTTCGTTGAGCCAGTTCACGAGGCGTCCCCGGGGAGGATGGTGGGCAGGTCGGTGGGGAGGGTGCGCGCGTCGAGCAGCCGCTCGACGTACTTGGCGAGGACGTCCACCTCGAGGTTGACCGGGTCGCCGACCTGCTTGGCGCCGAGCGTGGTCAGGGCCAGGGTGGCCGGGATGAGGCTGACGGTGAAGCTGTCGAGGGCGGCCTCCACCACGGTCAGGCTGACGCCGTCCACCGTGATCGAGCCCTTCTCCACCAGGTAGCGGGTGATGCCCTGGGGCAGCGAGAAGCGGAGCACCTCCCAGCGGAGGTTGCCGTCCGCGTCCAGGTCGCCGGGCTCGCGGGAGAGCAGGGTGCCGGTGGCGTCCACGTGGCCCTGGACCAGGTGGCCGCCGAGCCGGGCGCCGAGCGCCATGGCCCGCTCCAGGTTGACCCGGGAGCCGGGGGCGAGTGCGCCGAGGCTGGAGCGGTGCAGCGTCTCGGCCATCACGTCGGCACTGAACTCACCGGTGCCGGCGGCCAGTTGCTCGGGGCTGTCGACCACGGTCAGGCAGACGCCGTTGACCGCGATGGAGTCGCCGTGCCCGGCGTCGGTACAGACCACGGGGCCACGCAGGCAGATGCGCGAGGAATCGCCGATCTCCTCGATGGAGACGACCTCGCCGAGCTCTTCGATGATGCCGGTGAACACCCGGGTTCTCCTCGCGCTGCTAGGGCGCGGACTCCGGGGCGGCACTGGGAGATGACACGACGGGTACCGGGACGACGGTGCGTGCACCGGGACGGCCCTCGACAGAGAGCTCTCCCGTGGAAGACACGACTCCTCGGGGAAGAGCCGTGGTACCGCACACCGCTGTTCACTACCCGCCCGCGCACGCCTCCCATCCGGACTTTAACCGTCGGTCCAGGAATTTCACCTGGTCAACCGGCCGCTGGCTGCGGACGGGTCGCGGACTGTAACCGCCGGTTCGGATTTTCACCGACCCCGGAGTGCGCTGAACGTCACTGCTGTTTCTGCCGACATTGTGCCACGTGCGCGGAACCGGCCGGGAGGGGCCGCTCCTGTGTCATGTTTCACTCCGTCAGGTCGCGGTGCGGCCGCATCGGTGGGAATATCCCCTGCCGCCAAGATCGTCCGTGGGCTACCGTGCCGGTACGTGACGACATCCGATGCCTTCGAGGCACTCCGAGCCGGTGCCCTGTCCTCCGTCGAGCAGCTCCGCGAGCTGTACGAGCACCCGGGCGACGCGGCCCGCCGCAAGCAGGTCGACCACGTCAACGACACCTCCCGCGAACTCATCGCCTGCGCCTCGCTGGTGATGCTGGCCAGCCACGGCACGGACGGCAGCTGCGACGTCACCCCGCGCGGAGGCCCGCCCGGCTTCGTCTCGGTCCTGGACGAGCGGACCCTGGCCATACCGGACGCCACCGGCAACAAGCGCCTCGACAGCCTGCACAACATCGTCGAGACCGGCCGGGTCGGCCTGCTCTTCGTGATCCCCGGCCGGGACACCACCCTGCGGGTCAACGGCCGCGCCCTGGTCTCCGCCGACGCCGAGCTGCTCGGCCGGCTCACCGCCGTCGGCAAGCCCCCGCGCAGCGCGGTCGTGGTCCGGGTCGAGGAGGTCTACGGCCACTGCCCGAAGGCCTTCCTGCGCGGCTCCGCCTGGAAGCCCGAGCAGTGGCTCGCCCCCGACCGCGCCCCCAGCTCCGCCCGGGTCACCCAGGCCAACATCGGCGACCCGGGGCTGACCATCGAGATGATCGAGCAGTCCGAGCGCGAGGCCCTGCTGTACCGGTACGAGTAGCACCACGGGGTCGGTGGTCCGCCGTGCGGCGGACCACCGACCCCGTGGCCGGGACGGACGGCTACCCGTTGGTGAAGGTGAAGGTGGTGCCGGGCTGGCGGACCACGTCCCCCTTCGCGGAGTTGGCGACGGTCACGTTCGTCAGGGTCGCGCTGCCGCGGGCCCCGGACATGGCCAGGATGCCCGCACCGTTGTTGGACCTTTCGATCCGCACGTTGGTGACCTTCACGTCGGGGATGGTGCCCCCGCCGGTCTTGAACTGGATGCCGTCGTAGGTGGAGTCGAGGATCTCGGTGTCCCGGATCACCACCCCCGGGATGTCCTGGTTGGCAGCGAAGAGCGTGAGCGCGCCGAACTCCTGGTCCTCGTTCCAGAACGCGCCGCCGCTGCGGACGATCGCGTTGTTGGCGATCAGCGTCTGCCCGGAGAAGGGCAGCGGGTCGTGGTCGGTGGCGAGCATGATGCCGGGGTAGTTGGCGGTGTCGTAGACCAGGTTGTTCTCGATCTTGTTGCCGTAGCCGCCGTAGACCGCGATGCCCGTTGCCCGCCACGGGAGTTGGACGGTGTTGTTGGTGAAGCTGTTGTCGTGTCCGATGTCCACCGAGGTGTTCTTGACGTACTTGTTGGCCCAGACGGCCATCGCGTCGTCACCGGTGGTGCGGAAGGTGGAGTTGAAGACCTTGGAGTTGCGGGTGCCGTTGGAGAAGTTGATGCCGTCCGCGTAGGTGTCGCGGATCCGCATGCCGCTGAACTGCAGACCGTCCGCCGGGCCCCACAGGTCCGGGATGTTGTCGTAGTCGCGGCCGACCCAGACGCCGACGTTGGAGTGCTCGATCCAGACGTTGCTGATCCTCGTGTTCCTGCCGAACCGGCCGTTCAGGGCGACGCCGCCCTCCGAGCCGTCCGAGGCGCCGCGGATCCGGCCGGAGCCGAAGATCGCGATGTCGGAGATCTGGGTGTTGTCGTCGATGTCGAAGCCGAAGTTGCCCTCGTGCGGGTGGTTGATGGAGCCCGTGGCGTTCTGCGGCTCGATCAGCGAGTAGAGCTGCGAGTGCCACATGCCGGCGCCGCGGATCGTCACGTCCCGGATCCCCACCTGGTTGTAGGCGCCCCGGTTCAGCGGGTCGTCGGTGAGGATCTTCTTCTCCTGGCGCCACTGGCCGGCCGGGATCCAGACGCAGGCGATGGTGCCGTTCTGATCGGCCGTCACGGCGGCCTGGATCGCGGCGGTGTCGTCCAGCCCGTCGTTCGGCACGGCGCCGAAGTCGGCGATCGAGGTGCACTCGGCCGGCTTGGCGGTCGGCGGGGCGACCTGCTCCAGGTCGATCAGGTCGATCGCGTAGAAGGCCGCGCCGTCGCCGCCGTCCTTCTGGAGCCGGAGCTTGGTGCCGGCCGGGTAGCTCTGCGGGAGCAGCGCGTGCGCCTCGTCGAAGAGCCGTCGGCCGTCGGCCTGCGGGGTCTGGGTGAGGCCCTCGGGCTGGTCGGTGGTTCCGTACAACCAGCTGTGCTTGGAGGAGAGTTGGAGCTTCTGCACGAAGACGCCGTTGGCGTAGAGGCTCAGCGTGGCGTCGGCGCCGCCACCGCCCGGGGCGTCCGGGACGGAGTTGCGGACCACGATGGAGTTGGTCGGCACGGTCGAGGTGATCTCGACGTACTGGCCGGTGGAGGTCAGCCGGACGGACTTGCGGCCGGAGGACTCGGAGGCGAAGTTGGTGTGCCCGAACGTGCGCTCCGCGTCGGCCTGGAGCAACTCGCCCTGGTAGGCGCCGTCCTCGGCCTCGTAGGAGGTGTAGGGAGCGGCCGCGCCCCGGCCGACCACGATCGGCCTGGCGAGCACGTTGTTGTTCTCGTTGGTCTCCGCGGCGGTGCCGGTGGCGTCGGCGGTGACGGTGATCGTCGCGCCGCCGGCGACCGCCGTCCAGGTGCCGGTGACCGGCAGGCTGACGGTCTGTCCGGCCGCGACGGCCGGGGTGGCGGTGTTCAGCGTGGCGGTGCCGACGGTGAGTCGGGTGACGCCGGCCGGGGCCGGGTCGATGCCCCGGTTGCGCAGCTGGACGGTGAAGGAGGTGGGCGCACCGGCGGCCGGGCTGGCCGGGTTCGGGGTGACGTCCAGGACCTCCAGGTCCGGGCCGGGGGCCTGGGTGACGGTGATCGGGCCGGCGGCCGCGAGCAGGTTGTTGTCCTCGTTCCGCTCCCGCACCGAGTTGTCGGCGTCGACCCGGGCGCTCGGCAGGTAGGAGCCCTGCGGGCGGGTGCCGATGGACTTCGAGACGGTCACCGACTCCCCTGCGGCCAGCGCCGGGAGGGCGACGCTGTCGGCCAGCGCGCCGCCGAGCAGGAAGTCGACGGTGTCGGCGGGCGAGGGCAGGTTGCCGACGTTCTTCACCGTGGCCCGCAGCGTGATCGCGGTGGTCTCGTTCGGCGTCTGCGGGGTCCAGGAGACGTCGGTGACGGTGAGGTCGGGGTTGGGCGCGGGGGTGCCGATGACCTGGTACTCGGCCACCTGCCCGGCTGGCGCACCGGAGTTGGAGGTGATCCTCAGCTGGACCTCGGAGGCCCGGCCGGTGACCGGGATGGTCACCGTGTTGGCCCCGCTCGCCGGGTCGAAGCGGTAGTCGGCGGCGGCCTTGAGGCTGGTGAAGCCGGTGGCGCCGTCGGCCCGGCCGAGCACCTGGACGTTCTGGGTGCGGGCACCCCAGGCGGCGTCGGGGTTGAGCTTGAGCACGATGCGCTGCAGGTCGGCGTCCGAACCCAGCTTCACCGTCAGGGTGTTGGGGTACGCGCCGGCGTTCCCCTCCCAGTAGGTGGCGGTGTTGTTGTCGTTGGCGTTGGCCGGCGCGAAGGTCCAGGCCTGCCCGGATGCCTCGATCGGCTTGCCGCCCGCCAGGTTGGAGCCGGGGGTGCCCGGGTCGCCGGGGCGGGTCACGGCGGCGCTCGGGTCGGAGAGGTTGCCCGCCGCGTCCTTGGCCCGCACCGTGTAGGTCACGGTGGCGGAGGCGGGCTGACTGTCGGTGAAGGTGCGGACGGTGGCGGCCGTGCTCGCCTTCAACTGCCCGTCGGCGTAGACCTCGTAGCCCGTCACCCCGACGTTGTCGGTTGCCGCGTCCCAGCTCAGCCGGATCTGCCCGGCGGCGGGCTCGGTGTAGGCGAGGTTCCCGGGCGCGGTCGGCTTCACGGTGTCGCCGGGGTTCTCCCCGGGACGGGTGACCGGGGCACTCGGGTTGGACTGGTTGCCCGCCGCGTCCTTGGCCCGCACGGTGTAGGTGACGCTCTCGGTGGCCGGGCGGGTGTCGGTGTAGGTCAGCACGCCGGCCGCGACGGAGCCGAGCAGCGCCCCGTTGGCGTACACGTCGTACCCGGTCACCCCGACGTTGTCGGTGGCGGCCGTCCAGGCCAGCCGGATCTTGCCGGCCTCGGGCTGGCTGTACGTCAGGTCGGCCGGGGCGGTGGGAGCCTGGGTGTCGCCGCCGACCGGGCCGTACGCCTCGAACTCCGACAGCTGGGCGGCCGGCCAGGCGGAGTTGGCGGTGAACAGCAGCCGCAGGTAGCGGGTGGTCGCGGTGGGCAGCGAGACCGTGACGACGTTGCCCGCCGCCGGGTCGAAGCTGTAGGCGGCCTGGGCCAGCAGGTCGGTGAAGGAACTGCCGTCGGTGGAGCCCTGCACCTTGACGGTCTGGCTGCGCTGCTCCCAGCCGGCCGGCAGCTTGAGCACCAGGCGGTTGACCTGCGTGGCGGCGCCCAGGTCGCCCTGGATCCACTGCGGGAAGGCGTTGGACGAACTCTCCCAGTAGCTGGCCTGGTTGGCGTCGTTGACGTTCCCGGCCCCGTACTGGCCGTTGGCACTGCTCGCCGTCAGGGTGCGGCCCCGGAGCAGGTCGGCCGAGGCGGTGGCGGCGCCGTAGACCTCGAACTCGGAGAACTGGGCGGCCGGCCAGGCGGTGTTCGCCGCGACCTGGATGCGGACCCAACGGGCATTGGTGGCCGGGAAGTTGATCCGGACGGTGTTCCCGGCGGCCGGATCGAAGGTGTAGGCCGCCGAGGCCACGATCGCCGAGAAGGCGGAGCCGTCGGTCGAGCCGAGCACCGCCAGCGTCTCGCTGCGGCTCCCCCAGCCGGCCGGCAGCTTGAGCGCCACCTGGTCGATCGAGGCGGCGGCGCCGAGGTCCACCTGGACCCACTGCGGGAGCGCGCCGTTGCCGCTCTCCCAGTAGCTGGCCTGGTTCCCGTCGTTGACGTTCCCGGCCACGTACTGGCCGTTGGCACTGCTCGCGGTCACCGTCCGCCCGGCGGCGAGGTTGGGCCCGCCCGCCGCGTGGGTCGGCAGGACGGGCCCGGCGAGCAGCAGCATGCCCACCGCGACCGACGTCGCCGTCAGTCGCGGGAGTATGCGATTCGATCTCATGACGTCCCTCTGTCTCTGCAGTAGGTGGGGGTGGGAGTCGAGAATTTGATCGCTGCTTGTTCAGTTTTTGCGTGAGGGTGCGCCAAGAGTTACAGAGGGATGTCAAAAGTGTCAACGGTGGGCACACCGCGGGCGCACGGTCAGCGCGCGGTCGGCCCCACCGCCGACAGCACCGCCACCCGCCCCGAGCGGAGCAGCAGGGTGAGCGGCTCGACCGCCGCACCGGGCTCGCCGCCGGGGTAGCTCCACCCGGCGGCCGGGCCCTCGGTCCTGGTCCAGACGTCTCCGGCGGCGTCGATCACCACGTCGCCGGGCTGCCAGTCGAGGTCGGTCATGCGGGGTCCTCCGGTCCGTCGTCCGTGCACGGATCGGTGCACCCCTTCAACGCTAGGGTGACGTCCGGCCGGGGCGGGGCGCCGTCCGGCCCGTGTCGCGCGGACCTTGGTCCCGGCCGGGACGGACGGTCCCTCCGCCGGTCGGCGGGGGGGCTCACTCCCCCGCGGGGTGGTGGTCCGGCACCGCGTTCAGCTCGATGCCGTGCTCCAGCAGCGCCTTGACCGCGCACAGCACCGTGGTGAAACCGCCCACCGTGTCGTTCACCCACCGCACGGCCTCGTCGCCGCTGCCCTGGAAGCCGGTCTCGGTGACCTCCACGAAGGTGGTGTCCGCCGTGCGCGGGGTGAAGGTCAGCTCGACGCTGGTCGGCTGGTCGTAGTTGCCCCACTCGAAGCGGATCATCCGGTGGTCGACCACCTCACGGACCCGGACCTCGACCGAGACCCCGTAGGTGGCCCACTCCCAGGTCAGCTCGGCGCCCTCGGCCATCGGCCCGCTGCTGCGGGTGTACCAGACCCGGGTGGTCACCGCCGGGTCGGCGAAGGCCGCGAATACCTCCGCCGCCGGGCGGCGGACCATCATGCAGGCGTAGGCGGCGGGCTCGTGGGTCAGCTCCAGTCGTTCCATGGCACGATCATGCGCCCTCGGAGCCCGCCCGCCCCGTCACACCGTGGCGTGTTCCTGCTCCTCCTGGTAGAGCCGGGCCGCCATGGTCTCGATCGCCCGGTCCAGCCGGGCCCGGTCCTCCGGATCGGTGACGTCCCAGTCGTCCAGGTGGTGGCCCAGCCACTGGCGCCAGGCCTCGCCGATCCGGTCCACCTCGGCCTGCCCGGCCGGGGTGAGGCTGAGCCGCCCGTCCGAGGCCGCCACGTGACCGCTGTCCACCACCTTCTCGAAGGCCGGCTCCAGCACCTCGCCCGGTACGTGGTGGGCGACCGCGATCGACTCCACGTCCGCTCCCCCGCCGTACCGGCCGCGCCAGTACACCTGCCCGACCGCCCAGGCCTGACCGGGCGTCAGCGCGGTGCCGGAGTCCGCGAGGATCCGCTCCTTGACCGCCTGCCGTCCCTTGGTCTTGCGCAGCAGGTTGGAGACCGCCCGCTCCAGCTGCCGGTCCGCGTCGGCCGAATCCGGCGCGCCGAAGCCCTCGCCGATGTCCCCGGCCCCGGCGCGGGCGCTGTCGCGCAGCGGGACCTCCTTGAGGAACCAGGCGACCACGAAGCCGACCAGGGCGACCGGCACCACCCACTGGAAGACGTAGTTCACCGTGTCCGCGTACGCGGTGATGAAGGGCGCGGCCTGCTCCGCGGGCAGGGCGTCCAGCCCGGCCGGGCTCTGCACGGCGGCCGGCGGCACCGAGGGCTGCTCGGCGGCCGCCTTCGCCAGATTGGGCGTCAGCTGACTGCTGAACAGCGTGCCGAAGACCGCCGTCCCGAAGGAGCTGCCCAGCGTACGGAAGAAGGTCACGCCCGAGGTGGCGGTGCCGAGTTCGTGGTACGGCACGGTGTTCTGCACCGCGATGGTGAGCACCTGCATGGCCAGCCCGATGCCGAGGCCGAGCACCAGCATGTACAGCGACTCCAGCCAGACCCCGGTGCCCGGGCCCATGGTGGACATCATCCAGAGGCCGACCGCCATCACGCCGGTGCCCAGGATCGGGAAGATCCGGTACCTGCCCGTCCGGCTCACCACCACGCCGGAGAGCATCGAGGTGCCCAGCAGGCCGGCCACCATCGGCAGCGTCCGCACGCCCGACATGGTGGCCGAGACCCCGTCCACGAACTGCAGGTAGGTCGGCAGGTACGTCATCGCGCCGAGCATCGCGAAGCCGACGATGAAGGAGAGGATCGAGCAGACCGTGAACACCGAGTTCCGGAAGAGGTGCATCGGGAGCATCGGCTCCTCGGCCCGGAGCTCCACCACCACGAAGGCCACCAGCAGCAGCACCGAGCCCGCGAACAGCCCGATGATCACCGGCGATCCCCAGGCGTACTCGTTGCCGCCCCACTCCAGGCCGAGCACCAGCCCGGAGGCGCCGAGCGCGACCAGGACGATGCCCGCGTAGTCGATCATCGGCTTGACCGCCGCCCGTACCGACGGGATGGTCCGGGCCGCCATCACCACCATCACGACCGCGATCGGCACGTTGACGTAGAAGCACCAGCGCCAGGAGGCGTGGTCGGTGAAGAGCCCGCCCAGGGTCGGACCGACCACCGTGGTCACGCCGAAGACCGCCCCCAGCGCACCCTGGTACTTGCCGCGCTCGCGCAGCGGGATCACGTCGGCGATCAGCGCCATCGCGGTGACCATCAGCCCGCCGCCGCCGATGCCCTGGACGGCCCGGCCGACGATCAGCAGCAGCATGCCGTTGGCCGCGCCGGAGACCACCGAGCCGGCGACGAAGACCACCGCGCTGACCTGGAAGACGATCTTGCGGCCGAACAGGTCGCCGAACTTGCCGACCAGCACGGTGGCCACCGTCTCGGCCAGCAGGTACGCCGTCACCACCCAGGCCATGTGCCCGCCGCCGCCCAGCTCGGCCACGATGGTGGGCAACGCGGTGGAGACGATCGTCTGGTCCAGTGCGGCCATCAGCATGCCGAGCACGATGGTCGCGAAGACCACGTTGGTCTGACGGCGGCTCAGCGCCGGTGGCGCCTTGGACGCTTCGGCGACGGCGGTGGCGGACACACGGCCTCCCGTTCGGGCTGGCGGGCGTTCGGGCTGACAGGTACCGCCAGCCTTGGGCCCCGCGCCGCGGGCCGCCACCGCAGACGGCGGACCGGGTGACCCGGTACCCCTGGCGGACACCCTCGCGCCGCCGCGGATCCGGCCGCCCGAAACCCGCTCGCTTCGGCGCCCGCCCGCTGCCTAGGGTCTGACGGTATGTCGACCCACTCCACCCCCGCCCCGCTCCGCGAGCGGCTGCGCTCCGACCTGACCACCGCCCTGAAGGCCCGTGACCGCGCCGCCGCGTCCGTGCTGCGCGCCACCCTGGCCGCGATCGAGAACGCCGAGGCGGTGGCGGTGCCGGAGCCCACCGGCCCGCTGGCCGTCGAGCTGCTGCCGGTCGGGGTCGGCGCCGCCGAGGCCGAGCGCCGCCAGCTCACCGAGGCGGACGTGGCGGCGATCGTCCGGGCCGAGCTCGCCGAACGGGAGGGCGCGGCCGCCGAGTACGAGCGGTTGGGCCGCGACGAACAGGCCGCGCAGCTCCGCGCCGACGCCGCACGGCTCGCCGGCTACCTGGGCTGACCCGGGCCCGGGCCGCAGCGACGGGGAGCACGGGCGTGACGGAGCGGTGCGGCGACCACCGGGCACGAGCCGAGGTGCACGGGCACCGGCGGGCCGCGCCGGCTCCCGGCTCCCGGCTCCCGGCTCCCGGCTCCCGGCTCCCGGCTCCCGGCTCCCGGCTCCCGGTCGAGCGTGACGCCCCCGCGCGGGTCGGCCGCTCAGAGCTCGCCGGAGCGGACCAGCCGGGCCAGCAGCTCCGCCAGCTGCTCCCGCTCGGACGAGCTGAGGGCGACGGTGAGTTCGTCGTTGGCCTCGCGGCAGAGCTGGTCGCCGCGGCGCAGCCGCCGGACCCCGGCCGGGGCGAGGGTGATGACGTTCTTGCGCCGGTCCCGGGTGTCGGGTGCCCGCTCGACCAGTCCGTCCTCCTGGAGCTCGCCGACCAGGGCGACCATGTCCTTCGGGTCGATCCCGGTGCTGCGGCTGAGCTCGGCCTGGGAGACGGGCGCCAGTTCGGCGACGGCGGCCAGCACCGCGTACTGCGGCATCCGCAGGCCCGCCAGGGCCAGCGCTTCGCCGACCAGCCGGTGGCCCCGGGCCGACGCCCGGCCGAGCAGCCAGCTCGGGAGGGTCCGGATCGCGTCGGGGGCCTGCGGTGGTTGGTTCACGTGACAAGCCTAGCCCGATGATCGTTGGACCTCCCCATGATCTGGGTATACCGTGGGGTCGCCGACGAATCCGTTGGGTACACCAACGAACAGCACCCGGGAGGTCCTGATGCGACGGGTCCGCTTCCACGCGTACGGGGCCCCGGAGGTGCTCAGGGTCGAGCGCGGCGAGGTGCCCGAGCCCGGCCCCGGCGAGCTGCTTGTGCGCACCGAGGTGATCGGCGTCAGCCTCCCCGGCGTCCGCAAGGTGCGCGGCGCCGGCGCGGCCGGACCGCTGCCGGAGGGCGCCGGGGTGATCGGCGGCGAGGTGGCCGGCCGGGTGGTCGCGGGCGGCCCCGGGGTCGAGGGCTTCGCGATCGGCGAGCGGGTGGTCTCGCTCGCCTTCGGCGAGGCGTACGCCGAACTGGCCGTCGTCCCGGTCGCCATGACGGAGCGGATCCCGCCGAAGCTGGAGACCGAGCAGGCGCTGGCGCTGCGCCGCAACGGCCAGGTGGCGCTGGCCGTGCTGGCCACCGCCGCACCGCTGCCCGAGGAGTCGGTCCTGGTGACCGCCGCGGCCGGCGGCGTCGGGCACCTGCTGGTGCAGCTGGCCAAGCTGCGCGGGGTGCGCCGGGTGGTGGCCGCGGTGAGCTCGGAGGCCAAGGCCGACTTCGTCCGCGGCCTGGGCGCCGACGAGGTGGTGTCGTACGCCGACGAGAAGTGGGGCGATCCGGCCGACGTGGTGCTGGACGGGGTCGGCGGCGAGCTGCTCCCCCGGGCGCTGGACGCGGTGGTGCCCGGCGGCCGGATGGTCTACTTCTCCTCCGGCGGCGGCTCCCTGCCCGCCTACGACCTGCTGGCCGGCGGCAAGACCGTCACCGGCCTCTCGATGTCCCGCTTCGTGCGCACCCGGCCGGAGCTGTACCGCGAGCACGGCGAGCAGCTCTGGGAGCTGGCGCTGGCCGGCCGGCTGCGGGCCGCCGTGCACGCGCGCCTGCCGCTGGCCCAGGCGGCCCGGGCGCACGCGCTGATCGAGGCCCGGGCCAACCTGGGCAAGGTCGTGCTCGCCCCCTGACGGTCCGTCGGGTCAGCCCTCGTCCGTCGGGTCAGCCTTCGTGCGGGGGCTCCGCGTTCTCGTCCATCCAGACGTACTCCCACTGGTGGCCGTCCAGGTCATGGAAGCTGCGGCTGTACATGAAGCCGAGGTCCATCGGGTCGTTGGCCGGACCGGCCCCGGCCGCGATGGCCTTGGTCACCACCTCGTCCACCTGCTCCCGGCTCTCCGCGCTGAGGGCGAGGATCACCTCGGTGGTGGTGTTCGTGTCCGCCAGTTGCTTCTTCGTGAACTCCTTGAACTTCGTCTCGGTCAGCAGCATCACGAAGATGCTGTCGCTGATGACCAGACAGGCGGCCGTCTCGTCGGTGAACTGCGGGTTGTGCGAGTACCCCATCGCCTTGAAGAAGGCGAGCGAGCGGTCGAGGTCACGCACGGGGAGATTGACGAAGATCATCGTAGGCATGGTGCTGCCCGTTTCTGTCGCGGCTCGGTGGGACAGAACCGAGCTTGGCACCACCGTGCGCGCGCCACACCTCGAACGGGGCGGTCGGCCGGGCGCGTTGGTGCCCGGCCCGCCCTCGTGTAGAGATGGACGGAGCCGTTCGGGACGAGGAGAGGGTGTCGCGTCATGCCGCTGCTGGAGCCGGACCCGCGGGCGCTGAGGCCCGCCGCACCGACCACCCCGGCGGGTGACCGGGTGGCCGACGCGCGGGCGGAGGGCACCCCGGCCGGACTCCGGGAGGACCTGGTCGCGCTGCTCGGGCCCGGCAAGGTGCTGAGCAAGGTCTCCGACCTGGTCCGGTACGCCTCGGACGCCAGCCCGTACCGCTTCGTGCCGCAGGTGGTGGTGATCGCCGAGACGGTCGCGGACGTCTCGGCCGTCTTCGCCTACGCCCACCGGAAGGGCCGCCAGGTGGTGCTCCGGGCGGGCGGCACCAGCCTCAACGGGCAGGCACAGGGCGAGGACGTGCTGGTGGACGTGCGCCGGCACTGGGCCGGGATCACCGTCGAGGGCGAACGGGCCCGGATCCGTCCCGGCACCACGGTGGCCCGCGCCAACGCCGCGCTGGCCCGGCACGGCCGGGTGCTCGGCCCCGACCCGGCCAGTGCCATCGCCGCCACCATCGGCGGCGTGGTGGCCAACAACGCCTCCGGCATGACCGCCGGCACCACCCGCAACTCCTACCGCACCCTGGCGTCGCTCACCGTCGTGCTGCCGTCCGGCACCGTGGTCGACACCGCCGACCCGGAGGCCGACAGGCGGCTGGCGGAGCGCGAACCGGCGCTCTGCGCGGGCCTGTTGGCCCTCAAGGCGGAGATCGAGGCCGACCCGGCGCTGGTGGCGCGGATCCGCGCCAAGTACGAGATCAAGAACACCAACGGCTACCGGCTGGACGCCTTCCTCGACGGCGACACCCCGGTGCGGATCCTGCGCGGCCTGATGGTCGGCTCCGAGGGCACCTTCGGCTTCGTCGCCGAGACGGTCTTCGACACCCTGCCGCTGCACCGCCTCGCCTCCGCCGCGCTGCTCTTCTTCCCCTCGCTGCGGGACGCCGCGGCGGCCGTCCCGCTGTTCGCCGAGGCCGGCGCGCTGGCGGTCGAGCTGATGGACGGCAACACGCTGCGCGCCTCCACTGCCGTGCCAGGGGTCCCCGCCGACTGGGCAGGCCTGCCGAAGGAGACCGCCGCCCTGCTGGTGGAGTTCCGCGCCCCCGACGAGGTCTCGCTGGCCACCGCCGAGGCCCGGGCCGCCGAGCTGCTCGGCAAACTCCAACTGGCCACCCCCGCCGCCTCGGTGACCAACACGTTCACCCGGGACGCCGCCACCGTGGCCGGGTACTGGAAGGCACGCAAGGCCTTCGTCACCGCGATCGGCTCGGCCCGGCCGCCCGGCACCACCCTGCTCACCGAGGACTTCGCGGTGCCGCCGTCCCGGCTGGCCGAGGCCTGCGAGGCCCTGCTGGAGCTCCAGGCCGAGCACGGCTTCGACGCCGCCGTGGCCGGCCACGCGGCCCACGGCAACCTGCACTTCCTGCTCTCCTTCGACCCGGCCGACCAGGGCGACCTGGACCGCTACGCCGCCTTCATGGCCGCGTTCTGCGAGCTCACCGTGGAGCGCTTCGACGGCTCGCTGAAGGCCGAGCACGCCACCGGGCGCAACATCGCGCCGTTCCTGGAGCTCGAATGGGGGCCGCAGGCCACCGAGTTGATGTGGCGCACCAAGCAACTCCTCGACCCGCAGGGCATCCTGGCGCCCAGGGTGGTGCTGGACCGCGACCCGCTGGGCCACCTGCGCGGCCTCAAGACCATCCCCCGGATCGAGCCGGTGGCCGACCCCTGCATCGAGTGCGGCTTCTGCGAGCCCACCTGCCCGAGCGCCGACCTCACCACCACGCCCCGCCAACGGATCGTGCTGCGCCGAGAGTTGATGCGCCAACCGGACTCCTCCCCGGTCGCCGTGGAGCTGCTCGACGCCTACGGCTACGACGCCGTGGACACCTGCGCCGGCGACTCCACCTGCAAGCTGGCCTGCCCCGTCGGCATCGACACCGGCGCCATGATGAAGGACTTCCGGCACCGGCGCCACACCCCGCGCGAGGAGCGCACCGCCGCCCTGCTGGCCGCCCGCTACAAGCAGGTCGAGGCCTCCGCCCGGCTCGCGGTCGGCGCCGCGGAACGGATCTCCGACCGGCTGCTGGCCACCGTCACCGAGGCCGCCCGCAAGGCCGTCCGGCCCGATCTGGTGCCCGAGTGGCTGCCCGAGATCCCCGGCGCCGCCACCCGCCGGATGCCGCCGACCTCCCGGGTCGGCGCCGCAGCCGTCTACTACCCCGCCTGCGTCAACCGCATCTTCGGCGAGCCGGCCGACCACAAGGGCCCCACCCTGCCCGAGGCCCTGGTCGCCGTCTCCGAGCGGGCCGGGCGTCCGGTCTGGATCCCGGACGACGTGGCCGGCACCTGCTGCGCCACCATCTGGCACTCCAAGGGCTACGAGGAGGGCAACGTCCTGATGGCCAACCGGATCGTCGAGGCCGCCTGGGGCTGGACCGGCGGCGGCAAGCGGCCGCTGATCGTGGACGCCTCCTCCTGCACCCTCGGCATCGCCCACGAGGTGGTCCCCTACCTCACCGACCTCAACCGCGAACTCCACGCCGAACTCACGGTGGTGGACTCGATCGTGTGGGCCGCCGAGCTGCTCCCCTCGCTGACCGTGCTGCGCACCGTGGACTCCGCCGTGCTCCACCCCACCTGCTCGATGCGGCACCTCGGCGACGAGGCCGAGCTCCGGGCGGTGGCCGAGGCCTGCGCGGACGAGGTGGTCGTCCCCGACGACGCCGGCTGCTGCGCCTTCGCGGGCGACCGGGGCATGCTGCACCGCGAACTGACCGAGTCCGCCACCGCCCGCGAGGCCGCCGAGGTGACGGCCCGCCAGTTCTCCACCCACGTCTCGGCCAACCGGATGTGCGAGGTCGGCATGGAGCACGCCACCGGCCGGCCCTACCACTCCGTCCTGCTCGACCTGGAGCGCGCCACCCGGCCATGAGACCGGCCGGCGACCGGGGAGTGCGCCGCAGGGGCGCGAGGCTCTGCTGATCTGCGGCTCCGCCGTGGGGCGCGAGTACGGAAGGCGGACCAGCGCGGGATCGGGGCATCCGAGCCGGTTGCCCGTGTTGCCGTTCCCCCGCGCGCCCCGCGGCGGAGCCGCAGATCAGCAGAGCCCCGCGCCCCGGGCGCACCACCACGCGCCCGTCCCATTGCCGATCAGTTCGAGTCAGCGGCGGCGAGCGGCAAGCCAGCCGGTGGCGGCGGTGAGGACGGCCAGCAGCGCGGCGGCCCAGGCGGTGAGTGCCAGCAGGGTGGCGGTGGACGGGGCGGGCGGGGCCGCACTGAGCAGGCGGACGGTCCCGTTCACCGGGCTCGCGGTGCGGCTGACCAGGGCGGTGAGGCTGAGCACCGCTGCGGTCGCGAAGGCGTGGCCGGGGCGGCGGATCACCGGCCGGGCGCAGAGCCCGCCGAGGGCGGTGCCGGTCAGGACGGCGGTGGTGTGGGCGAGCAGACCCTCCGTCAGTTCCGTCGCGGTGTGGAGCGTCCCGCCCGCCGCCATCGGCCAGACCAGCGCGACGGCGGCCAGGGCCAGGCCGCAGAGCACGGCGGCGGCGGTGCGGCCGAGCAGGGCGCGGGTGCGGCCGCCCGCGTTGACGGCGGTGACGGCGGCCTGGAGCGGGTCCTCGGTGTTGTGCAGCACCAGCGCCAACCAGACCGTGACGGGCAGCAGCGCGCCGGCCGAGGCCCCGTACCCCTGGAGGACCGGCCCGGGCACGGCGTGCAGCACGGCCAGCAGGGCCAGGTAGAGCACCAGTTGGGGCAGGTAGCGCTGCGAGCGGAGGAAGTCGGCGAGCGCGTAGCGGGCGACGGCGGTCATGCGGGCCGCCCTCCGCTCCGGGTGACCTCGTGGATCGAGTGCCCGCGGCGCAGCAGCTCGGCGAGCACCGCGTCCGCGTGCTCGGGGTCGACCTCCAGACGGTCGCCGTCGTGGGCCCGCACACCGTCCAGCGAGGTCAGCCGCTCCGCCGCGGGCAGCGCGAGCCGCACCGCCACCACGCGCGTCTCCTCCGCCGCCAGCCGCCCGCCCCGCAGGTGGTGCACGGCGTCGGCGGTGGCGGCCACCGTCCCCTGCTGGTGCTCCGTCAGCAGCACCACCGCCCCGGCCTCCCGCCGCTCGGCCAGGCACTCCCCCAGCGCCCGGTGCGCCTCGCTGTCCAGCCCCGACCACGGCTCGTCCAGCACCAGCAACTCCGGCTCCGCCAGCAGCGCCTGGGCCAGCGCCACCTTCTGCGCGTTCCCCTTCGACAGGGTGGCCACCGGCGCCTCCGGGTCCCCGGCGAGCGCGAACCGCTCCAGCAGCTCGTCGCCGCGCCGGGCCGCGGCGGCGGTCCCGAGCCCCTGGATCCGCCCCATGTGCCGCAGGTACGAACGCGCCGACAGCCGCAGCCCGGCCGGCAGCCGCTCCGGCACGTACCCCACCCGCCCGGGCCGCCCGCGCACCACCCCGCCGTCCGCCCGCACCAGCCCCGCGGCCACCCTCAGCAGCGTCGACTTCCCCGACCCGTTCCCACCGACCACGGCCGTCACCACCCCGCCCGGCAGCTCCAGCGTCACCCCGTCCAGCACGAACCCGCCCCGGCACCCGTACCGCACCCGCACCGACTCCAGCCGCACCCGTTCCTCCACCCACGATCACCCGACCGCCCCTCAACGCCCGGCCCGCCCCGGTGGTTCCGGCCTCCGCGTCGTCGGCACGGAGGCCCCGCGGCACGCGGCCCACGTGACGACGGCGAACTGGAGCGGATCCAAGCCCTTCTGCTGCGCGAACGCCCCGTCCACTACGCCCTGTTGGAGCACCCGGAACCACGCGTGCGGAGCGGAGCAGCCGAGCTGGTCTCCGTGATCGACTCGGGAGCGCAGCGGCGTACCGACGCCTTGGAGCGGATGTGGCGCTCCGAGACCGACGCGCACGTCCGCGGCGTGGTGGCGCGCGAGCTGAACGTGTCCCTCATCCACCCCGACCGCGGGTTCCGCGCGGACGTGCCGTTGTGAGGCCCGGCGACACCCGCGTCCCGGGGTCTGTCCGCAGACTGGAATCCTGCGTGCGACGGACGCCGACGACGACAGAGTGGGCGGCATGATGCTGCAAGCGGAGACCGAGGACCTGGCCGCCTACCTGGTGGCGGACGACGTGATCGACCATCAGCGCCCGGAGCTGGCCGCGCTGGCCGCCGGGTTGGACGGGCCCGAGGCGGCGTTCCGCTTCGTCCGTGACGAGGTGTCGCACTCCGCCGACGCGGGGGTGTGGAGCGGGGCGTTCCGGGCGTCGGAGGTGCTGGCGGCGGGGAACGCGGTCTGCCACGGGAAGGCCCACCTGCTGGCCGCGCTGCTGCGGGCCCAGGGCGTGCCGACGGGCCTGTGCTACCAGCGACTGGAGGACGACGAGGGCGGGTTCGTGCTGCACGCGCTCAACGCCGTGCACCTCAACGGCCGTTGGTCCCGGCTGGACGCGCGGGGCAATCGGGAGGGGGTGGACGCGCAGTACGACCTCGAGCGGGAGCGTCTGGCGTGGCCGGTCCGGCCGGAGCTGGGTGAGCGGGACTACGCGATGATCTTCGCCGCGCCGCCGGCCCCACTGGTCGAGGACCTCGCCCGCGCCGTGCCGGGCCGCGCCGGCTTCGGATACCTGCCGGGCGAACTTCCCGCCACCGTCGACTCCGCCCCGTCGGGAACGCCACCGGTGCCACCGCCGTTGGTCGCTGTGTGACGGCGATGCGGATCAGAGCGGCGCGGGCCGACGAAGCGGGGCTCCTCAGCGGGTTGGCCCTTCGCTCGAAGGCGTACTGGGGCTACGACGCCGCATTCATGGCGGCCTGCCGGGACGAACTCACCCTCGCTCCGGCCGAGATCGCCCCCCGACGGGCGACCGTGGCCGTCGACGACCGCGACCGGGTGCTGGGCTTCGCGACGCTCGAAGGGGAACCGCTCACCGGCGACCTGGGCATGCTGTTCGTCGCCCCGGAGGCGATCGGCCAGGGCATCGGCCGACTGCTCCTCGACCATCTGGTGACCACTGCCCGGGAGTTGGGCTTCACCGGCCTCACCATCGACGCGGACCCGAACGCCGAGCCCTTCTACCGCGCGATGGGCGCCGTCCGCACCGGCACCGTCCCGTCCGAGTCGATCCCCGGCCGGGTGCTCCCGCAGCTGCTCCTCTCCGTCGGCCCCTGAGCGCCTGCCCGACGGGACCGTGCGACGACCCGCCGCGCCCCGCCGACCGCTAGGTTCGCCGTATGACCGACGACGACTTCCTCGCACCCACCCGCACCTTCTACGACGCGATCGCCGAGGACTACGCCGAGCACTTCCGGGATGTGCTCGGCGGGCAGCCGTTGGACCGGGCCCTGCTCGGGGCGTTCGCCGAGGGCGTCGGCGGCGGGGAGGTGGCCGATCTGGGGTGTGGGCCCGGGGAGGTGACGGGGTATCTGGCGGGCCTCGGGGTGGACGTCTTCGGGGTCGACCTGTCGCCGCGGATGGTCGCACTGGCGCGGCGGACGCAGCCGGGGGTGCGATTCGAGGAAGGCACCCTGACGGCCGTCGACCGGGCGGACGGGAGTCTCGCCGGAGTGCTGGCGTGGTACTCCCTGATCCACCTGCCGGACGAGCGGCTGCCGGACGCACTGGCCGAGTTCAGGCGTCTCCTGGCCCCCGGCGGCCTGCTGCTGCTCGGCTTCCAGACCGGCGACGAGCCGCTGCACGTGGCCGAGCCGTTCGGGCATCCGGTCGCGCTGGACTTCCGCCGCCGGCGGCCGGAGCAGTTCACCGGGCTGCTGCGGGCGGCCAGGTTCACCGTGCGGGCGGAGGTACGACGCGCGCAGGACGTGGAGCGCGGGGAGACGGCCCCGCAGGCGTTCCTGCTGGCGCGGCGCTCCGGGGAGGAAAACCCTTCGCTCGCGTGATCACCGGCGGGTACGGTGTGCGGTCGACCCTCACCCACCCCGAAGGGGACACCCGCATGATCGAAGGCCGTCTCGTCGCCCTCCGCGCCCTGCGCGAGGAGGACGCGGAGCACCACCTGCGCTGGCGCAACGACCCGGAGGTGGTGCACTGGGCCTGCGCCGGGGACCCGACCTTCGGGCCGGCCACCCGGGAGGCGGTCGGGCTCGGCTTCGAGAGGATGCTGCGGCTGATCCCGAACGAGTCCGCGGTCCTCACCGTCGAGACGCTGACGGACCGCCAGGTGATCGGCATGGTCGACTACCGCGACCTCGACCCCTGGGCCGGCTCCGTGACCGTCGGCATCACCATCGGCGAGCGCGACTTCTGGGGAACGGGCCACGGCTCCGACGCGCTCGGCCTCCTGGTGGACCACCTGTTCGGCCAGTTCCCGCTGGTCCGCGTCCAGTTGGACACCTGGAGCGGGAACGAGCGGGCGGTGCGGGCCTTCTCCAAGCTGGGCTTCCAGGAGGAGGGCCGCCGCCGCTCCGCCGTGATGGTCGGCGGGGTCCGCCACGACGAGGTGCTGTTCGGCATGCTCCGCGAGGAGTGGCGGCCCCGGGGCTGACCCGCGGTCAGGCCCCGACCCTGCCGTCGACGGACTCGCGGAGGAAGTCGGCGTGCCCGTTGTGCCGCGCGTACTCCACCAGGACGTGCACCATCACCATCCGCAGCGACACGTCCTCCTCCCACCGGGGCTGACGCCCCACCAGGTCGAGCGAGGCGGCCTCCCGTTCGATGCGGCGGGAGGTCTCCACCTCGGCCTCCCAGGCCGCGAAGGCCTCGGCCCGGGTGGAGCGGGAGGCGTCGTAGGCGGCCTGGAAGTCGATCTCCTCCGACCAGACCAGTGGCACCTCGTTGTCCTCGAAAACCCGCCGGAACCAAGCCCGTTCGACCTCAGCCATGTGCCGCACCAGGGCGAGCAGCGACAGGGTCGAGGGCGGCGAGGACTTGCTCCGGAGCTCCTCGTCCGTGAGCCCCGCGCACTTCATGGCCAGGGTCGCACGCTGGTACTCCAGGAATCCCCGCAGCGTCCCGCGCTCGTCGCCCAGCAGCGGCGGTCCGACCCGCTCGTCGGCTTCACCCATCACGCACGCACCTCTCCGCCCCTGAACCACACCTGAACCACCCCTGACGGACGGTCAACGCGGCCACGCTACCGCCCGCCGGGCCGGTCAGTGGTGCTGGATCAGCTGGATCAGGTTGCCGCAGGTGTCGTCGAGGACGGCGGTGGAGACCGGGCCCATCGGGGTCGGGGGCTGGGTGAAGCGGACTCCGAGGTCGAGCAGGCGCCGGTGCTCGGCCGCCAGGTCGGCCACCAGGAAGGAGGCGGCGGGGATGCCGTCCTCGACCAGGGCCTGCTTGTAGGGCTTGACGGCGCGGTGGCCGGAGGGTTCGAGGAGGAGTTCGGGGCCGTCGGGGTCCTCGGCGGAGACGACGGTGAGCCAGCGGTCCTCGCCGAGGGGGACGTCGGCCTTGGTGCGGAAGCCGAGGACCTCCGTGTAGAAGGTCTGGGCGGCGGCCTGGTCGTCCACGAAGACGCTGGTCAGATGGATCCTCATGGGCCCGATCCTGCCATCCGGGGGTGTCAGCCCGGGTGGAACGCCACGCGGACCCTGTCGTCGACCGGGACGACCAGCACGTTGCCGTCGCGCCAGGTCCAGTCCTGCGAGACGAGGAACAGCCGGTGGTCGGAGTCGGTCAGCAACCGCAGGCCCCGGTAGCGGTACTTGAAGCGCTGCTCGGCACCGGCGCCGGGCAGTTGGCGCTCCTCCACGCCCGGCCACTGGAGGTAGAGCCGCTCGGTGGTGTCGAGGACCACCGCCGGGCGCAGCGCGAGGTTGCCCGCCATCCGCTGCGCCTCCCGGCGTCCCTTCTCCTGGGCGAAGGCACCCACGGCCCAGAAGGAGCAGAGGGCGATCAGCGCCGCGAGGACGGCCAGGGCCGCCTTCTCCCGGGCGACCGGGTAGGGCGCACCGGTGCTGCGCACCGACAGCACCCGGGCGTAGAGGACCAGTACCAGGCCGCCCCCGATCAGCAGCGGGGTGCCCAGCGCGCCCGCGTCGATCACCCCGAACCCGGCGGACAGCCCGAGCAGCAGGCAGAGGACGGCCACCACCGTCAGGCCGCGACACCCGCGGCGGACGCGCCGGGCCCAGACCGAGGCGCCCGCACCGGGGTCGGCATCGGCGGCAGCGGCGACCAGGTAGTGGACGAGCACGCCCGCGAGGGCGGCGCAGAGCAGCACCCCGGCCGGGAGGTAGAGCGCGGCGGAGCTGCGCAGCAGGAAGTCCTGGACGGAGAAGCCCAGGGTCGCGGCGTCCACCCCGAAGTGGGCGTAGAGCGCATCCGTGTAGGCGTACCCGAAGTAGAGCAGCAGGGCGGTGACGAAGGTGGTCGGCGCGATCCAGCCGGCGAGCCGGCTGATCCAGCTGCTCCACAGCCGCGGGCCGTCGTCCGCCGCTCCGGCCGCCTCCCCGGCAGGGGTCCGCTCCCCGGCACCGGCCCGTTCGCCGTCCCCCGCGCCGGCCCGTTCGCCGTCCCCCGCACCGGGCCGTTCCTCCTCCGCCGCGGGTCCGTTCAGGAGGTGCTCGCAGAAGGTGTGGGCCTGCCGGAGGAGGTGACCGCCCCGCCGGGCGAGGCGCTCTTCGGCCCGGGCTGCGAGGGGGCCCGCTGTTCGAAGGACGGGCTGGTCACCGCCCCCTTGACCGGGACCGGTGAGCCCTCCACGGTGACGGTGCCGCAGGTGGTGAGGGGGAAGCCGCCGGGGCTCGGGCCCTGGAACGCGAAGGCGACGGCGATGTCGCCCCGGGCCGCGATCGTCCGGGGCTCCGCGGCGTCGTCGACCGGGACCGCCGCCCTGCCGTGGCAGTCGCCCACCTGGCTGACGACCACGGTGAGGGCCTGGTCCGTCCTGTTCTCCACCGACACCCGGGCGTTGGGCCAGATCCCGTCGATCCGGGACGACACCATGCCGGCCCGGTCGAACCCGCCCTGCTTGCCTCCGGGGGAGGTGCGCTCCTGCGGCGAGCTCCTCCCGGAGCCCTCGACTGCTGGGGCGGAGTCCGGCTCACCGGGCAGGGCCTCCGAAGTCCCTTGCGGTAGGCCCGAGTTCGCCTGCACCCCGGGCGGTGCGGTCGTGGTCGCCGTTGCGCCCGAGCCACCGCCCGAACCACCGCCGGAGCATCCGGTGACCATCGCCAGCCCGCAGAGCAGCAGCCCGACGCCCTTCCAGCCCGTTGCCGTCACGCGGCATCACGATACCCGTGCGTACACGGCCGGGCCGCCGACCCGCCGACGTCGCGCACGGAGTCACCTCGGCGAACCTCCGCCCGACGGGTGGACCCTCACCCGACGGCGGGTCAGCCGGGCAGCCCCGGCCAGTCCGCCGGGGAGACCTCCGGGTCGTTGCCGCGCACCCAGACGGCGGAGACGCCGAAGATCCGCCGGATCACCGCGAAGCCGCCCTCCCAGCCGCCGGGGAGGCGCAGGCGGCCGGTGCGCACCGCCTCGCCGACCCCTTCCGCCCCGGCCATCCGCAGTTCGCCGGTCCAGCTGGGCAGGCCGAGCTGCGGGAGGTTGCCGGTGAGTTCGGCCCGGACCGGGATCTCCCGGCCCTCGGCCAGCACGACGGCGGGGCCCCGGTACTCGGGCGACGGACGCTCGGCCTGGGGATGCGCGGGGGCGGTCATGATCCGACTCTGTGCACGTCGCCGGCGCCGTGCAACTCCGGATCGCCCACCCGTGTGGCCGACGGCCCGCTGACCGAACGTCAGATTCAGGACACAGTCCGTCACTTGTCTGCCATGTCATGTCACGGCCATGTGAAATCCGTTTCCCCGCCACCAGCCGCCGGGCAGGGATGCCGACCGCACCACCGATCTCACCCGTCCGTGCGGCGTCCCCTGTACGCCGCCACCGCGTGAAGGAGAATCCGTGGCACATCCGACCGGGCGATGGAGGTCAGCGCTGACCGCGCTGATAGCCGCCGTCGCCATCCCGGCCGCCGCACTGGCCGCTCCCGCCCAGGCCGCCCCGACCGGCAGCGCACCCGACGCCGTCGCGGCCAAGGTCGAGCCCAAGGTGCTGGAGCAACTCGCCGACGAGGACAAGGCGGTGTACTGGGTCGAGCTCAACTCCCAGGCCAGCACGGTGGAGGCGCAGCGCGCCACCACCAAGGCCGCCAAGACCCAGGCGCTCTACCGCTCCAAGACCGAGCACGCCGACACCAGCCAGAAGCACCTGCGCGGCCTGCTGGACAACGCCCAGGCCGAGTACCGCTCGTACTGGATCGTCAACACCATCCGGGTCACCGGCGACCGCAAGCTGCTGGAGCTGATCGCCGGTCAGCCGGAGGTGGCCAAGGTCCGGGCGGCCGTGACCGTGAAGCTGGACGAGGCGCTGCCCGGCACGGCCGAACCCAAGGCCGCCGACGCGGTCGAGTGGAACGTGGACCGGATCGGGGCACCTCGGGTCTGGGACGAGCTGGGCGACCGGGGCGAGGGCGTCGTGGTGGCCAACATCGACTCGGGGGTGGACTACACCCACCCGGCGGTGAACGGCGCCTACCGCGGACGGACCGCGAGCGGCGGCTACGACCACAACTACAACTGGTACGACCCGGCGGGGATCTGCTCCACCGCCGCGCCCTGCGACAACAACGACCACGGCACCCACACCATGGGCACCATGGTCGGCTCCAACGGCGCGGACCGGGTCGGCGTCGCGCCCGGCGCCAGGTGGGTGGCGGCCAAGGGCTGCGAGTCCAACTCCTGCTCGGACGCCTCGCTGCTGGCGGCCGGCCAGTGGGTGATCGCCCCGACCGACCTGGCCGGGCAGAACCCCCGCCCGGACCTGGCACCCGACGTGGTGAACAACTCCTGGGGCGGCACCCTCTACGACACCTGGTACCGGCAGACCGTGCAGGCCTGGATCGACGCGGGCATCTTCCCCGCCTTCTCCAACGGCAACAGCGGGCCGGGCTGCAACTCCAACGGCTACCCGGGCGGTTACACCACCGGCTACTCCTCCGGCTCCTTCAACAGCGCCGGCGCCATCTCCAGCTTCTCCTCCCGCGGCCCGGGCGAGAACGGCCAGCTGAAGCCGGACCTGGCGGCCCCCGGTGAGAACGTCCGCTCCAGCGTGCCCGGCGGCGGCTACGCCTCCTTCAGCGGCACCTCGATGGCCTCGCCGCACACCGCCGCCACGGTGGCCCTGATCTGGTCCCGCTCCCCCGCCCTGCGCGGCAACGTGGCCGAGACCGAGGCGCTGCTCAACCGCACCGCCGTCGACACCGACGCCACCGCCTGCGGCGGCACCGCGGCCCGCAACAACGTCTTCGGCGAGGGGAAGCTGGACGCCTTCGCGGCCGTCTCGGCCGCCCCGCACGGGCCGGTCGGCGCGGTCAACGGCCTCGTCACGTCCGGTGGTTCGGCCCTGGCCGGGGCCACCGTGCTGGTGCACGGCGCGAGCGGCGACCGCACCGCCACCACGGGTGCCGACGGCGGGTACGCGCTGGCGAACCTCGCCGAGGGTGCCTACACCCTGACCGTCTCCAAGTACGGCTACCTGGCCGCCACCGCCGAGGTGACGGTGGTCGCCGACCAGACCGTGAGCCGGGACTTCGCCGTGCTGCAGGCACCGAGCGCCACCGTCTCCGGCACCGTCCGCAGCGGCGGCGCCCCGGCGGCCGGTTCGGTGGTCACCGCCGCCGGCACCCCGGTCAGCGCCACCACGGACGCCGCCGGCCGCTACCAACTCGCCCTCCCGTTGGGCGAGTACGACCTCACCGCGAGCTCCCCGTACCGTTGCGCCGACCAGGCCAGGCGGCACGTGGCGCTGGCCGCCGACACCGCGCTGGACATCGAACTCCCGGTGCGCAGCGACACCTTCGGCTACACCTGCTCGGCCGCCACCGGCGGCTGGACGCCCGGCACCGCCAAGCTGGCGCTGACCGGCGACACTGCCGCCGAGCAGGTCCAACTCCCGTTCCCCGTCGCCCTGTACGGCTCGGTGTACACCTCGGCGTACCTCTCCACCGACGGCCACGTCTCCTTCCCGGCCTCCTCCACGGTGTACGCCAACACCGCGCTTCCCTCGGCCTCGCTGCCCAACGCGGCGCTCTACCCGTTCTGGGACGACCTCTGGCTGGACGCCCAGTCGGGGGTCTACACCGCGACCACCGGCACCGCGCCGAACCGCACCTTCGTGGTGGAGTGGCGCAACGCCGCCTTCTACGCGGCCAAGACCACCCGGCTCTCCTTCTCGGTGGCGATCGGGGAGGACGGCAGCTTCACCTACCGGTACAAGGACGTCGGCGCCGCGCCCACCAACGGCAACGGCGCCACCGTCGGCCTGGAGAACGCCACCGGCACCGACGGCTTCCAGTACTCCTTCAACACCGCATCGGTGACGGACGGTCTGGCGCTCACCTTCCGTCCGGTCCGGACCGGTCTGCTGCGCGGCACGGTGACCGACGCCAACGACGGCAAGCCGCTGGCCGGAGCCACCGTCAAGCTGCTCACCGCCGCCGGGGCCACGGCCGGCACCGCCGTCAGCGGCACCGACGGCGGCTACCTGGTCCAGCCCGCCGCCGGGGACTACTCCCTGGAGGTGGCGGCACCCGACTACGTGACCTCCGGTACGCCGTTCACCGTCACCGCGGGCACCGTGCAGCGGCCCGCCACCGCACTGGCCACCGGCCGGGTCACCGCGTCCGTACCGGGTCTGACCGCCGTCGTCCCGGCCGGGCAGAACCGCAGCCGGACCCTCCAGCTCGCCAACTCCGGTGCGGCGACGGCGTTCACCGTCACCGAGGCGGTGGACGCGGCCTGGCTCAAGGTCACCCCGGCCGCCGGTCAACTGCCCACCGGGGGGCAGCAGACCGTCACCCTGGCGCTGGACGCGGCCGGCGTCACGCCCGGCACGGTCCTCACCGCCCAGCTGCTGGTCCGCTCGGCGAGCGGCCGGGCCCCGCAGCTGACGGTGCCCGTCACCCTGGTCGTCCCGGCCTACCAGGTGGCCCTGGACGCCGGGGCCTCGGGCACCCTCACCGACTCGCTCGGCGACACCTGGACCAAGGACCGCGAGTACGCCGCCGGCTCCTACGGCTACCAGGGCCGCTCCAGCGTCAAGGACACCCGGGAGGCCATCGCCGGCACCGCCGACCCCAAGCGCTTCCAGACCGCCCGCGAGGGCATGTACGGCTACGCCTTCGACAAGGTGCCGAACGGCGTCTACACCGTCGAGCTGGACTTCGCCGAGCTGGACCGCAAGTCGCCCAACTCCCGGGTCTTCGACGTGCTGATCGAGGACAGGGAGGTCATCCCCAACCTGGACATCGCCCTCAGGTCCGGCACCAGGACGGCCCTCACCGAGACCTTCACGGCCACCGTCACCGACGGCCGTCTGGACGTGCGCTTCGTCGCCGCCAACGGCAAGACCCTGCTCAACGCGGTCCGGGTCACCCAGCGCCCGGACCTCACGGGCTGACCGGCTCTCCACCGCGCGGGCCGTTCCCCCTCTCCGGGGGGAGCGGCCCGCGCCGCCGTTCCCGGACTCCCCGGGGGCGCCTCAGACCTCGGTGCGGGTCAGGCAGTGCGGGCAGTGCAGGACGGTGACGGTCTCCCCCCGGGCCCGGCGCACCGCCACCGCGCAGCCCGCCGCGGCCGTGGCGGCGAGGGCGAGCAGGACCGTGGCGGCCGTCGGGCTCCCGAGCAGCAGCAGCTCGACGGCCGTGACCGTCAGCACCGCCGCACCGAGGAAGCGCAGCACGCCCCTGGTCCCGGTGACCGAGGTGCGCCGTTCCGTGAACGGGCTCAGCCCGTCGGCCTGCTCGCACCGCCCGCAGCTCGTGTTCCACGCCGTCACCGGCCCGTCCGCGCGGAGCTCATCAGTCGCCATGGCGGACACAGTAGACGACTTCCGGCCCCTCCGACGGGGTGATTCCACAGGTCAGGGGGCTGTGGTGACGGTGCCTCAGCCACGGGTGCGGTGATCCTGGTCGCAACCATGTCCCCTTTTGTCCCTTTTTGTAAAGGTGGAACCGTGCACCTCCCCCACCGTCTGAGACGTCCCGTCGCCTCCTGCCTGGCCCTCCTGCCGCTGCTCGCCGCCGCTCCGCCGACCGCACCGCCGCACCGGGCCGCCGGTGCCTGGTCCGAGCTGCGCGCCTACGGCCAGTGCCTGACCGTGGAGGACTCCCGGGAGGTACGGCTGCGCTCCTGCGCCTCGCAGTACGGGGAGCCCACCCCGGCCGGGCAGCAGTGGCGGCTGGACGGCCAGGGCCTGCTGCTCAGCGCCCTGCCCGGCGCCCTCGCGCTCGGCCTGCCCGCCGGGAGCTCCCCCGCCTCCGGCGCGCTGACGGCCGCCGTCCCGGCGACCGGCTCCGGCGGTGCCTCGACCGGGCCGTGGTCCTACGACGCCGCCACCGGCCGCCTCGGCTGGCAGGACGGCTCGCGGTACGTGCTGGACTTCAACACCGGCGCGGACCGGGCCTCGCTCTACGCCCCGCACGGCGGCGAGAACCAGCAGTGGTCCTTCTCCCCCTCCGTCACGGCCACCACCCCGCCCACCGGCACCGCCACCGAACTGCGGACCGAGAACCGCTGCCTGACGCTCGATCCGGTGCCGACCCCGGTCCGCACCCTGACCGTCGAGCCCTGCGCCTCCCTCAACGGGGCGCCCACCCCGGCGAACCAGCGCTGGACGGTCACCCCTGACGGCCAGGTGCAGTCCACCACCGCGCCGTACCCCGTGCTGGACGTCACCGCCGACCGGAGCGTGGTCGGACGCCCCGTCAGCAACGGCTCCGACCGGGCCCGCTGGCAGTACGACCCGGCCACCGGCGTGCTGCGCTGGGCCGCCGACCCGACGCTCGCGCTCGACCACTTCCGCTCCTCCGGCACCGCCGGGCTGTACGGGGCGAACGGCGGTGCCAACCAGTCCTGGGCCGCGGTCCCCGCCACCGACCTACCGGGCCCGGCCGGAGTGCAGGCCGCTCCGGGCGCCCCCACCGCCAAGGCCACCTCACCGACCTCGGCCACCCTCTCCTGGCCGGCCCCGAGCGGCCCCGCCCCGGCCGGCTACGCCGTCCGCCGCGACGGCGGCCGGATCGGCGTGACCACCGGGCGCAGCTTCCGGGACGACGGCCTGGGGCCGGGCGGCCTGCACCGCTACACCGTGACCGCGGTCTCCGCCGACGGCGCCGAGTCCGCCCCGAGCCCCGAGGCCGTGCTCACCGCCCCGGCCTGTCCGAGCCCGACCGGGCCGGACGGCCTGCCGCCCTTCGTCCCGCCGGTACCGGGCCGGCCCTACGCCGTCACCCTCACCGGCCTGCCCTCGGCCGAGCAGGAGCGGCAGCGCCAAGGGCTGGACCAACTGCCCTCCGACATCCGGCCGACCGGTCTCCACCTGCCGCCCGGCGGGACGCTCACCGTCTCCGTCACCGGGGCCCCGGCCACCGGGAGCCTGCGGGTGCTGGTCGGCCCGCCGGTCGGCTCCCGGCTGGTCTCCGCCCGCCGCTACCCGGTCGCCACCAGCGGCTCCACCCCGGTCCGCGACCACCGCGGCGGCATGGTGTACCTCGCCTTCGACGGTGCGGCCACCGACCGGGTCACCGTCACCCTGGACGGCGGCCAGGCCGCCCCGGTCTTCGTGCTGGGCCGCACCACGGCCGCCGAGTGGCGTACCCTGCTGGCCGAACGCCCTACCCGCTACGCCGAGTTGGTGGCCGGTCGGACGGTGGTGACGCTCACCCGGGAGGGTGCAGCACGGTACGCGGCCGCCTCGCCGGAGCCGGTGCTGCGGCACCTGGAGTGCGCCCGGGCGATCGAGGACGCCTCCGCCGGGCTCACCCCGCCCGGGGCCGCCGACGCGAGCACCGCGCCGGGGCCGGACTCGCCCGGGGTGTTCCCCTTCCACTACGTGGAGGTGGAGCGGCGGGCCGGGGCCGCCTTCGCCACCAACGACTACATGGGCTTCCAGGACGAATCCGTCTCCTGGATCGCCGACGGCGCCTCGGCGGGCTGGGGCGTCTGGCACGAGCAGGGCCACCACCGGCAGCAACGGGCGGTCAAACCGGGCGAGTTGACGGAGGTCTCGGTCAACCTGCACTCCCTCGCGGTGGCCAAGGCGCTCGGCCGGCCCTCCCGGCTGGTCGCCGAGAAGGCCTACGACACCGCACTGCCGAAGCTCGGACGGTCCGGCGTCTCCTACGGGTCGGACTTCGGCGCCTTCGAACAGCTGGTGATGCTGCAGCAGTTGACGCTGGAGTACGGCGAGGGCTTCTGGCCGGCCGTCCACCACGCGGTGCGGGTCGACCCGCCGACGGGCACCGACCGCTGGGCCGGGCTCGCACTGACCACCAGCCGGGTGGCCGGTCAGGACCTGACCGCCTTCTACCTGGCCTGGGGCGTCCCGCTCACCGCCACCGCCCGACAGGACCTGGCGGCGCTCGGACTCCCGGCCGCCCCCGCCGGTCTGACGGGTCGCCGGGAGCCCTGACCGCACGGTGGTGCCCGGCCGCAGGGGCCGGGCACCACCGTCGGTTCAGACCAGCTGCTCCACCCGCACCCAGTCCACCGCGAGCACCGCACCGCCCGCCGCCACCTGGTCCACACTGGACTGCGGCAGGCCCCAGAACGGGGTGGTCACCTTGTTCCAGCCCGCCGGATAGGCGCCGCCGAGCGCGAAGTTGAGGATCACGTACTGGGGGTGGTCGAAGACCCAGGCGCCCCGGGTGGCCTGGGTCTTCTGCCGGGTGACCTCCAGGTAGCGAACGCCGTCCACCGAGAAGCGCATCGCCGTCGGGGTCCACTCGACCGCGTAGACGTGCCAGCCGGTGACGTCCTGCCCGGCCGGGAAGCGGTACAGCGCACCGATGTTGCCGTCCGCCGAGTAGCCGGGGCCGTGCAGGGCGCCGCTGATCCAGGACGGGTAGCCGATGTTCTCCATGATGTCGGTCTCCCCGCAGCCGGGCCAGGAGACCGCCGGGTCGTCCACATCGGCACCCAGCAGCCAGAAGGCGGGCCAGAGTCCGTCCCCGGCCGGGAGCTTCATCCGGGCGCTGACCCGGCCGTAGGTGAACGTGAACGAGCTGCTGGTGTCGATCCGGCCCGAGGTGAAGCGGTAGCTGCCGCCACCGGGGGCGGTGTGGCCGTTCGGCACGTACCGCGGGGTGATGAGGAGTTGACCGCCGCTCACCCGCAGGACGCCCGGATCGTCCACGTAGGCCTGCGACTCGCCGTTGACCGAACCCATGGTCGAGCCGGTCACCACCACCCGCCAGCGGCCGCGGTCCAGCGCGGTGCCCTCGAAGTCGTCGAACAGCACGGTGCGGTAGGTGCCGGCCCGCTCACCCGGCTGGACCGGGTACTCGGCCGCAGCCGAGCCGCCGGTGCCCCAGACCTGGAACTCGTAGAGCGAGTAGCCGAACTGGGCCGTGTACGGGGCCGGGCTGTAGAACCGGCGGCGCTTCACGCCGAGCATCCGCACGTACCGGCCGGTGACGGCGGCGGGCAGGGTGATCCGGTCGTGGATCCCGGCCGAGCTGCCGGGCGTTCCGATGTCGGCGTCCCGGGCAGCGACTTCGGCCGCCGTGGGCTGGTGCACGGTGCGCCAGGTGCGGTTGTCGTCGGAGACCTGGATCCGGTAGTCCACCGCGTAGGCGGCCTCCCAGTACAGGTCGAAGCCGGTCAGCCGGGCGGTGGCGCCGAGGTCCACGCCGACCCAGCGGCTGTCGCTCCAGTCGCTGGACCAGCGGGTGGTGTCGCCGGTCAGGCCGTCCGGCACCCCGCCGTCGAAGGCGTGCAGCGGGCTGTGCCCCGCGTCCTGGTACCGGTCGCCGTAGGCGGGGTGACGCAGCGCCAGGTTGGCGGTGGTGGCGGAGGCCGGGGCGGGCGGGCCGCCGAAGACCTGGAAGGAGAACAGCGAGTAGCCGTACGGGGTGGCCCGCCGGATGCCGCGCATCCGGACGTACCGGCCGAGCGCGGGCTGCGGGTGGGTGTGGAGGGTGACGGTGCCGCCGGTGCCGGCGTTCTCGGTGTAGACCGACTGCCAGACCGTGCCGTCCTGGGAGACCTCGACGGCGTACTCCAGGCCGAAGGCGGCCTCCCAGACCAGCACCACCCGGGTGATCCGGATGATGCCGCCGAGGTCGACGGCCAGCCAGGCGCCGTCGGCGAACTCGCTCGAGAAGCGGGACGTCGGGTTGGCGTCGAAGGCCTGACCGGCGGCCAGGTGCGGGGCCTCGCTGCCGGAGCTGGTCGCGGCGGCGGGGCGGGCCGCGTAGGCGGCGGCCGCCCGGTCGGCGTCCCAACCGGGTTCGGCGCCGGGCTCGGCGGCGCCGGCGGGGACGGGCGTGAGGGCGGGCAGGGCCAGGGCGGCGGCTCCGGTGGTGGCGGCGAGCAGCACGGAGCGCCGGGTGAGCGGCTCGGACATGGGGGAGCTCCCAAGGGTGGGGGGGTGGGAGGTGCGGCCACTTACTTCGCGACGAGATTTAACGCTTGAGAAAAGTGGCCGTCAAGAGTCCGCGTCAGCTCGGCCGGTTCGACGGTCCGTCAACTGGCCTTCTGCTCGGGCTCGTTCGCGGTCATCCGAAATGCGCTTGCCTCCCCCGGTACCCGGTTTCCTAGGATCATCGGATGACGGACATCAGCCACCCCGCCAAGCCGCTCCCCGGAGACCGGGTCGCCATCCTCTCCCCCGCCGCCGGCCTGCCCGGGCTGCTCCCGCTCCCGTACGAGCTCGGACTGCGCCGTCTGCGCGAGGAGTTCGGCCTGGAGCCGGTCGAGTACCCGACCACCCGCGCGACCGACGCCACCGCCGAGGAGCGCGCCGCCGACCTCCACGCCGCCTTCGCCGACCCCTCGATCAAGGCCGTGATCGCCAGCATCGGCGGCGACGACCAGCTGACCGTGCTGCGCCACCTCGACCGCGACCTGCTGCGCGCCAACCCCAAGCCCTTCTTCGGCTACAGCGACAACACCAACCTGCTGCTCTTCCTGCGCAACGCGGGCATGGTGGCCTACCACGGCGCCTGCGTGATGGTCGAGCTCGGCCGCCCCGGCGCCCTGCACCCGCTCACCGCCGCCTCGCTGCGCGCCGCGCTGCTCGGCTCCGGCCCGTACGAGCTCACTGCCGCCGCGGAGTACGGCGACGTGGTGGGCCGCTGGGACGACCCGGCCACCTTCGACGGCGAGCCGCTGATGGAGCCCGCCGACGGCTGGTCCTGGCACAACGCCGACCGGGTGGTCGAGGGCCGCGCCTGGGGCGGCAACGTCGAGATCCTCTCCTGGCTGATGATGGCCGACAAGGAGATCGGGGCCCTGGAGGAGCACGAGGGCGAGGTGCTCTTCCTGGAGACCTCCGAGGACATGCCGCGCGCGCAGGAGATCTACTACATCCTGCGGAACATGGGCGAGCGCGGGCTGCTCCAGCGCTTCCCCGCCCTACTCTGGGGCCGGGCCCGCGCGTGGTCCTTCGAGCAGCCGCTGGACACCGCCGCCAAGGCCGTCTACCGGCGGGAGCAGCGCGAGGCCGTGCTGCGCGCGATGGCCGAGTACGCGCCCGACACCATGGTGGTGTTCGACGTCGACCTCGGACACACCGACCCGCAACTGGTCATCCCGGTCGGCGGCGCCGTCCGGGTGGACGGCCCGGCCCGCCGGATCACCGTCACCTACTGAGCGCCCCGGCCCGGCACGGCCCGGCCGCAAAGCCTTCCCGGCCGGCCGTACCGGGAGGGCTCCGTGACGGCGCCTCACATCAGCGGCTGCACGTCCCCCGTGGTGAGCGTCTGGCCCACGGGGGCGGTGGCCAGGTCACCCGGCGGGATGCCGGGGTGGTGCCCGGCGCCGGCGGTGGCCGCGGCGGCGTCCTCCTCGGCCAGGGCGATGTGGGAGAGGATCCGGTAGCGGTCACCCCGGTAGACGGAGTGGACGTACTCGACCGGGCGGCCCTCGCGGTCGGTGGTGAGGCGCTCGAACTGCAGGGCCGGGGAGAAGACCGGCACGCCGAGCAGGCCCGCCTCCTTCTCGTTCACCACGGTCGGCTCGATCGACTGCACCGCGTGGTGCACCCTCACCCCGTGGCGCCCGCGCAGCAGTTCGTAGAAGTCGCCGCTCTCCATGTCCGCCGGGGCCAGCCCGGGGACCAGCGCGGCCGGGACGTGCAGGTGCTCGATGGCCATCGGCTCGCCGTCCACCAGCCGGAGCCGGGCGATGTAGACGATCCCGGCCATCGGCGGCAGCTGGAGCTTGCGGCCGACCCGGGCACCTGCCTGGACCTCGGAGAACTCCAGCACCCGGCCGGCCCAACTGCCCGACGCCCGGGGCAGGGTGAACCCCTGCTCGGCCGGGGCGGCCAGCTCCTGGGTGATCTTCGCACGGGCCACGAACATGCCCCGGCCGTGCTCGCGGACGATCAGCCCGGTGCTCACCAACCCGTCCACCGCCGCCCGCAGGGTCGGCCGGGAGACTCCGAGCCGCTCGCAGAGCACGCGTTCGGACGGGATCGGATCGCCCGGCGCACCGGCCTCCACCAGATCCCGCAGGTAATCCCGGACCCGGGTGCGCTTGTACGCCGAACCCACCGCCTCCGCCATCGCGCCCCTCCTCTCGTGCCGCCGACCTGCACGGAACTTACCAGTTCGGCCCGTCCGGGCACAGACGTTCGAGAACGAAATCCCGCCGTCCGCATCCCTGCGCCGTGCGCCGCAAGGGCACTGAGAGCCTCATTGGTCTACGCCACTTCCTGTTGACCACTTCTCCAACTGGTAAGATCATGGGTCGCCTCGGCAACCTCCCGGGACACCCCCGGCGTGGACAGCTCGGCGCTGCCGGTGAGTCCCCCGGGTGGCCCAACTGCCGTGACCGGTGGGGGCGGGCGGCGTTGGGCACGGACCGTCGTCGTCCGATCGGCCAGGGAGAACCCCGTGCGCAGGACCGTCCTTCTCGTCACCGCGGTGCTCGTCGCCGCGCTGCCCGCCGCCGCCTCGGCGGCCGGTCCCCGGGGCCTGCTGCCGCAGCAGAGCGTCGCGCTGGACGCCCACGCCGGGGACGGCTCGGTCGGCGGGATCGCCCGGCTCACCGTGACCAAGGAGAGCGGCGGATTCCGGCTGCGCGGCTATGTCGAGGCCACCAAGGGGTGCGTGGAGCTGAAGGTGGTCAACATGCACCTCGGCACCTACCTCGGCGGCGACACCGTGAAGAAGGCCTGCAAGCAGGAGGTCCAGGAGCGGGTGGACTCCTGGACCAGGCACACCGACGTGGTGCTCTCCGCCGTCGTCGACCACGGGCCGGACTGGGACTCCCCGATCGTCACCCTCACCGGCCACTCCTGAACCTCCCCGGACTCCCCGCCCCGGACCTGCCGGAGCGTCAGTAGCCGATCTCGACCACCGCCCGGTGGGCCGCCCGGTCCGTCAGGGACGCCAGCAGGTAGTGGGCGAGGTCGGCCCGGGAGATCCGGCCCGGGCGGGCCAGGCGGGTGCCGACGGCCGTCCGGTAGCGGCCGGTCAGCGGGCCGTCGGTGAGCATCGGGGCGCGGACGACGGTCCAGTCCGGCGCGGCGCCGTCGGCCGCCAGCGCGCTCTCCATCGCGGCCATGTCGGCGTAGGCGTTGCGGTAACGCGGCCGCACCACGGCCCGGATGACGAGCCGTTGGAACCACGGGACGTCCGGCTCCGGGTCGAGCCCCGCCGAGGAGAGGCAGAGCAGACGGCCCACGCCGTGCTCCCGCGCGGCCGCGACCAGGTGGGCGGTGCCCCGCGAGTACACCCGGGTCGGGCCCCGGCCGTCGGTGGCGCCCAGACAGGAGACCACCGCGTCCTGCCCGGCCGCCGCCCCGCGCCAGCCCGCCGGGGCCAGCACGTCACCCGCCACCACCCGGGCCGCCCCGGTGACGTCGGGGGCCAGCCGGGAGGGGTCGCGGGCCAGCACCGTGACCTGGTGACCGGCCGTCAGGGCCTGGTCCAGCACCCGGGCACCCGTCCCGCCGGTGGCACCGACGATCAGCAGCCTCACCGCTCCGCCTCCGCACCGACGGCCCCCGCACCGGCCAGGGCCTCGACCACGGCGACCGCGACCGCCCGCTGTCCGTCCGGGGTGAGGTGGAGGCCGTCCTCCGCCTGCCGGCCCTCGGTCACGGACCGGACGTCGATCACCGGCTCGGGGCACCCGGCCAGCTGCGCGGCCAGGGCAGCCACGTCCTCGCTCCGCCACGCGATCCCGGCCGCGCGGAACGCAGGGTGGGCGGCGATCCGCTCCTCGTCCACCGCGCTCGGGGTGATCCACCACCAGGGCACCCGCGGAAGGGAGTTGCGCAGTTCGCGCAGGTTGCGCCCGGTCTCCTCCTCGCTCACCAGCCGGACCCCGTCGGGCCCGCCGCGCCGCAGGTCGTTGGCGCCCAGCATGCAGAGCACCGCGTCCGGTGCGCGGGCCGCCAGCCACGGCGCCCGGCCGAGCGCCTCCGTGCTGGTGCAGCCGGAGACCGCGATATTGGTCAACTCCACGCCCCCGGCCAGGAGATGACGGAGGATCTCGCACCAGGACAGCCGGTCGGCGGTGGTGCTCTCGCCGAGCACCAGCACCCGCTGCCCGGGCCGGAACGGCAGCGCCGCAACCCTTGCCGCGAAGGCCGGGTCGGACGCCAACTCCTCTGCGGTGTCCCTGGCCTGCCGCTCGAACCGGGCCAGCAGAGCCTCGTAGTCCGCGAGCTCCAGACCGAACAGCGCCGCCAACACGGAGGCGCCGGGACGGCCGAGGTACGGCAGCGCCCGCTCGGGCTGCTGGTACCGCACCAGCCGCTCGGCCGACACCGTGACGTCAACTCCCTTGGCGCTCATGGGCGTCACCGAACCCCTCCCGACCGGCCCCGCCGCACGGGCAGTAGGAAGCCCACCGCCACCAGCCAGGCCAGCGCCGTGAAGCGGGCCAGCGGCAGCACCGGGGCCAGGCCGTCGGCGAGCAGCACCAGCACCGAGATCTCGGCCAGGCCCGCGACCGCCAGCCCGGCCACCGCGAGCCATCGGGGCAGCAGCCCCGCCAGCAGGCCGGGAACGGCCAACCCGGCCACCAGCAGGCCGAGCGGCGCCACGTGGGCCGGGCCGCCGGCAGCGAAGGCCGTCTGGTGCAGCGCCCTGATCAGGGCGGGCGCCTCGCCGAGTTCGGGGCGGGCGAGCACCCAGAGCATCAGGCCGGAGAGGGTGAGGAAGGCCGAGGCGAGGACGCCGCCGGCCAGGGCGATGGTCGCACCGGGAGCGCGGACGCCGAGGCGGTGGAGGCGGGCGGAGACGGTGGCGGCGTAGACGGCCAGCGGGACGGCGGCGGCGACCTGGAGGGCGCCCATCACCTGGACCGCCCGGCCGTGCTCCCGGAAGTAGGCCACCGTCCCCTCCGCGTCCCCGAACGGGGAGGGGAAGGTTTCACCGCCCGCCAGCAGGGTGCCGAGCACCAGCCCGGCGACGAAGAGCGCGGTGACGACCACAGCCAGGATCCCGGGCGGCGGGCCGCCCTGCGCCTCCCGGGCCCTCCCGGCCGACCCGTCGACCGGCTCGGGGCCGGGGCGGGTCTCGGACTGAACGGACATCAGTTCCCCCAGGTGAATCGTTCACAGCAGAGAATCGTTTTCCTGGCAGTACGATAACCCCGTGAGCACCCACCGGCAACCGCCCCCGGCCCCGACCAATCCCGCCTTCCTGCTCGCCCAGGTCGGCGGCCACGCCGCCACCCGCTTCGCCGAACGGACGGCCGAGCTGGGCCTCAACCCGCCCGACGTGGGCCTGCTGCGGATGATCGCGACCCGCCCGGGCCTCAGCCAGCGAGCCCTCGCCGAGCAACTGGGCGTCGTCCCCAGCCGGGTGGTCGCACTGATCGACGGTCTCGAGAAGAAGGGTCTGGTCGAGCGCCGGCGCAGCACCGAGGACCGCCGCCACCACGAGCTGCACCTGTCGCCGGTGGGGCTGCAGTCGCTGCACGCCGTGCGCGAGGTGGCCACCGTCCACGAGGCCGACCTGCTCGCCGCCCTGACGCCCGACCAGCGGGCCCTGCTCTCCGACCTGCTCACCCTGGTCGCCGACCAGCAGGGCCTCACCCCCGGCGTCCACCCGGGCTACCGCACCCCGCCCAAGCCCCCCGCCGGCCCGCAGGCCTGATCCGGCACCGCGTCGAACGCACGTCCAACCACCCTCTGGGAAAGCCGAGTTGGCTCCACTCGGGCTTCGCCCCGACTTCGCCACGGCTTCGCACTGCCGGAGGGGTTCTCGTCGCGACCCGCTTATTGTACTCTCCGTCTAATAGCGGGCTCGGGGCCCGCGAGGCGTACGACGGAGGCAGCCATGGCCCGGACCGGTGCGGCAGGGACGACGGAGCAGGCGGAGCGGATCCACCCGGAGCCCGCCGACGGCGAGGAGGTGTACCGGCGACTGCTGGACTCCTCGGCCCGGCTGTCCTACGACCCGTCCGTCGAGATCGACTGGGACGCGCCCTTGCCGGAGGAGCACTACGGGCTGAACCCGGAGTGGAGCACCCTCTACGGCACCCGGCTCTGGGACGAGATGACCGAGCGTCAGCGGGTCGCCCTCACCCGGCACGAGGTCTGCTCGATCATGAGCACCGGCATCTGGTTCGAGATGATCCTCCAGCAGATGGTGCTGCGCGACCAGTACCTCAAGAACCCGGGCAACGCCGAGTTCCGCTTCGCCCTCACCGAGATCGCCGACGAGTGCCGGCACTCCATCATGTTCGCCCGCGCCTGCGAGAAGATGGGCGCCCCCCAGTACAAGCCCAAGCGCGTGCTGGCCGAAGCCGGGCGCCTGTTCAAGGCCACCGCCCGGGGCGAGATGGCCTACGGCGGCATCCTGGTCGCCGAGGAGGTGCTGGACGTGATGCAGCGCGACTGGATGCGCGGCGAGAACGTCCTCGACATCGTCCGCGGCACCTCCCGGATCCACGTGGTGGAGGAGTCCCGCCACATGAAGTTCGCCCGCCAGGAGATCCGCGAACGGCTGTACGGCGCAGGCCCGTTGCGCCGCCGGCTGGCAGCGGGCGGGATCGCCACCGCCGCCTTCGTGATCGTCTCCAGCATGGTCAACAAGGGCGTCTACGCCGCCGCCGGGCTGGACCCGGTCCGCGCCGTCGCGGAGGCGCGCGGGAACCAGCACCGCAAGGCCATGATGCGCACCAGCTCCGCCCACCTGATGGCCTTCCTCGCCGACAACGGCCTGCTCACCGACCGGGCCGTCGCCCTCTACCGCCGCGTCGACATGCTCTGAGCACCGGCGTCCGCCCGCCACCCAGCCGCAGCCCCCACCGCTCCCAGCACCGAGGACCCCACCCGGCCATGGCCTACGCGATCACCCGCTCCTGCTGCAACGACGCCACCTGCGTCTCGGTCTGCCCCGTCAACTGCATCCACCCCACCCCCGACGAGCCCGACTTCGGGCGCACCGACCTGCTCTACATCGACCCCAAGGCCTGCATCGACTGCGGCGCCTGCGCCGACGCCTGCCCGGTCGAGGCCATCAAGCCGACCGACGAACTCACCGGCCCCGGTACGGTGTTCGTCGAACTGAACCGCCGTTACTACGAGGAGAACCCCACCGACCACGCCTGGGGCGCCCCCTCCTTCCCGCGCAGCCTGCCGGCCCGGGCCGAGCCGCTGCGGATCGCCATCGTCGGCACCGGCCCGGCCGCCTCGTACACCGCCCAGGAGCTGCTGCGCTCCACCGACGCCCAGCTCACCGTGCTGGACCGACGCAGCGTCAGCGGCGGCCTGCTCCGGCTCGGCGTGGCGCCCGACCACACCACCACCCGCCGGATCGCGGGCCACTTCGCCCAGGTCTACCGCCACCCCCGGCTGCGCCTGCACCTCTCCACCGAGATCGGCCGGCACCTCTCGCACGCCGAACTCGCCGCCCACCACCACGCGGTGGTGTACGCGACCGGCGCCGACGGCGACCGCCGCCTCGGCCTGCCGGGCGAGGACCTGCCCGGCAGCCTGCCGGCCACCACCGTGGTCGGCTGGTACAACGGCGACCCGGACGTGCCGGCCGAGGCCGTCCCGCTCACCGCGGAGCGCGCCGTCGTCGTCGGCAACGGCAACGTCGCCCTCGACATCACCCGCGTCCTGCTCCAGGACCCGGACGGGCTGGCCGGCACCGAGATCGCCGCCCACGCGCTGACCGCCCTGCGCGGCAGCCGGCTGCGCGAGGTGGTCCTGCTGGCCCGCCGCGGCCCGCAGGACGCCGCCTGGACCGCTCCCGAGTTCCTGGCGCTGCGCCAACTCCCGGGCGTGGAAGTGGTGGTGGCCGAGGACCCGGACACCCTGGCCGCGATCGCCGCCGCCCTGCCCGGGGAGAAGGGCGCCCTGCTCGCCGGTCTGCCGACCGTCCCGGCCGACGCCCCCGCGCCACCCGCCGGCGCCCGCCGGATCACCCTGCGCTTCCACACCACCCCGACCGCGGTCACCGGCGGGCAGCGGGTGGAGGGGATCGAGGTCCGGACCACCGGCACCGACGGGCCGGGCGCGACCGTCCCCGCCGGCCTGGTGATCCGCTCCATCGGCCACCGCGGCACCCCTGTCCCGGGCCTGCCGCACGAGGACAGCACCGGCACCCTCCCCAACCGGCTGGGCCGCGTCACCGACCCGGCCACCGGCCGGGCCCTCCCGGGCACCTACGTGGTCGGCTGGGCCAAGCGCGGCCCCGTCGGCGGCATCGGCAGCAACCGCGGCTGCGCCCAGGAGACCGTCGCCGCCCTGCTGGACGACGCCGCCGCCCGCGCCCTCCCCTCGCCCTCGGGCACCGGCACGGACTTCGGCCGCCTCCTCCGCCGACGGGCGGACCGGTGACGGCCGCGCCCTCCGACCTTCGGACCGGCGACGGACGTACCCGCAACCAGCGCACGGGCAACGGGAACTGACGCCCGCTCATCGGACGGGCGAACGCGGGACGACCCCTCCGCCGAACGGGTGGCAGCAGGTGTGACCGGGCCCGGGCGGCGGTAGGGGGCCGCCATGACCTCCAGCTCCCCCGACCCGCTCCGCCACCGGAACCCCGAGCCGGCCCCCGCCCCCACCCCGGGCGAGCTGGCGGGCCGCCGGGGCTACCGCCCGCGCTTCCTGGGCCCCGAGGTGCCGCTGCCGCTGCCGGTCGACCCCGGCATCGGCACCGTGGTGCTGCGCTACACCCACTTCTCGGTGGTCTTCCGCCCGGACCGGCGGCTGGCGGCCGCGACCGCCGTGGCGATCGACGGCCACCGGCTGCGCGACCTGACGCGGGAGGACGACCGCTGGCGCTTCGACCCCCGGATCCCCTCCGACCAGCAGACCGGTGCCCCGGTGTACGAGCACAACACGCTCGACCGGGGCCACCTGGTCCGTCGGCTGGATCCGGTCTGGGGCGGGGAGGCCGAGGCCCTCCAGGCCAACGACGACACCTTCTACCTGACCAACGCCGCGCCGCAGTCGGAGGAGTTCAACCGGGGCAAGCTGCTCTGGCTCGGCCTGGAGAGCTACCTGCTGGACCACGCCGCCGACTCCGAGCGCAAGCTGGTGGTGCTGAGCGGCCCGGTGCTGCGGGCGGGCGATCCGCCCTACCGGGGCGTGCGCATCCCGCTGAGCTTCTGGAAAGTGACCGCCTTCCTCACCGAGGACGGCGAACTGGCCTCCACCGCCTACCTGTTGGACCAGAGTCCGGACCTCGCCACGGCCGGTCCGGCGTTGGCCGCCGCCGAGGCGGCGGGAGCGGTTCCGCCGCTGGGCGCCTTCCGGACCTTCCAGACCCCGGTCTCGGACATCGCCGCTCTCACCGGCCTGGACCTCGGACCCCTGCCCGCGGCCGACCGGCTCCGCCCGGGCCCGGTGCCCGAGGGCGCCCCGCCGCAGCACCGCTGGACGGAGCTCTCCGAGCTGGACCAGATCGTGTTCTGACGGCTGGTCGGCCCGGACCGGGCCAGTCCGGGTCGGCCCGGGCCGGGTCTCAGAGCACGTCGTCCAGCTCGCGCAGCAGCCGCGCCTTGGCCCGGGCCCCGACCACCGACTTCACCGGCTCGCCGTTGCGGAAGACCATCATGGTGGGCATCGAGAGCACGCTGTAGGCGGCCTGGGTCTCGGGGTTGCTGTCCACGTCGAGCTGGACCACCCGCAGGGTGCCGGCCCGTTCGGCGGCGATCTCCGCCAGCACCGGGGCGACCATCCGGCAGGGCGGGCACCAGTCGGCGGTGAACTTGACCAGGACCGGCAGGTCGGCCGCGAGCACCTCGGCGGCGAAGGTCTCGTCGGTGACGGAGGTCAGCTGAGCACTCATCGGAAAGGCCCTCCTCGGGCGGGTCGGTGTTCTGTCAGGAATGACCGTGCGGAAGGAGCTCGCAGGAGGGCTCGGCGTCGGCCGCCTCCCCGGCGAGCCGCGCCATGTCCTCCTCCGCGCGCAGGAGTTGGGCTCCCACCTGGTCGCGGACCTGGCGCAGCCGGTCGATGCACTCGTCCAGCTCGGCCAGCTTGGCCCGGTAGACCTGGAGGGAGGCCGGGCAGGAGTCCCCGGCCGGATGCCCGGCCCGCAGGCACTCCACGAACGGGCGGGTGTCCTCCAGCTCGAAGCCGAAGTCCTGGAGCATCCGGATCTGCCGCAGCAGCCGCAGGTCCTCCTCGTCGTACGTGCGGTAGCCGTTGACGCTCCGCCGCGCGGGCAGCAGACCGCGCGACTCGTAGTACCGCAGGGTGCGCGTGGTGGTGTGGGCCCGTGCCGCGAGTTCTCCGATCCGCATGCCCCGACCGTAGACCTTGCCCCCGACGTCAACGCCAGCACTCTCCCCCGGGCCCGCGCGCACCGCCCGGAAAATCCGGCTCGACCCCACCCCGCCGGGGGTAGGGTCGGTGCCATGGCGGAGGAAGAGCAGAGCGTACGGGTCGACAGCTGGATCTGGTCGGTGCGGCTGACCAAGACCCGCTCCATGGCCGGTGCGGCCTGCCGAGCCGGGCACGTCAAGGTCAACGACGAGCGCGCCAAGCCCGCCCAGGTGGTCCGCGAGGGCGACGTCGTCCGGCTCTTCCACGACGGCCGGGAGCGGGTGGTGACGGTCCGCAAGCTGATCCGCAAGCGGGTCGGCGCCGAGATCGCCGTCGGCTGCTACCGGGACGACAGCCCGCCGCCCCCGCCCCGCGAGGAGGCCGCCGCGCTCGGCATCCGCGACCGCGGCACCGGCCGCCCGACCAAGCGCGACCGCCGAGACCTGGAGCGCCTGCGCGGTCTCTGACCCGCGTGGCCGCCGCCCCGCCGGGCGCCGCTGCGGCCTGGGCGACAATGGTGCGATGTCCCGACGCCGCAAGCCCGCACCCGCACCACGCCCCGCCGCCACCGCGCTGACATCCGCCGCGCTGCCCGACACCGCCCCCTGCCCGTGCGGGCGGGAGGCCGCGTACGGTGCCTGCTGCGGGCCGCTGCACCGGGGTGAGAAGGCCGCCGCCACCGCCGAGCAGCTGATGCGTTCGCGCTACAGCGCCTTCGCCGTGCACGACGAGCCCTACCTGCTGCGCAGCTGGGCCGCGGCCACCCGCCCGGGCTCGCTGGACTTCGACCCGGGCCTGGTCTGGGAGCGCCTGGAGGTGCTGGCCACCACCGAGGGCGGGGCCTTCCACACCGAGGGCACCGTCACCTTCCGCGCGCACTACCGCGACGGCGGCGAGGAGGGCTCGATGCGCGAGCACAGCCACTTCGTCCGCGAAGAAGGCGCCTGGGTCTACCTCGACGCCCGGTAGGCCCGCCGGGCGGACGGCGGACCGAGGGGGTGGTGGCACTCCGCACGGCCCGGGGTGCGAGGATGGCGGTCCCGCCCCGTACGGCGGGCCCTTGCGCCGACCGGCCGGCCGCTCACACAGCGGCGGTATCAGGGGCACGGCGAGGCCCGCACCCTGGCAGGCTGCACAACCCCGGCAGCCCGACGGCGGCGGCTCCCCTCACACTTCCCTCCCTCAGGAAGCACCCTCGCCATGCACGTCTCCACCGTGCCCGGCCGCGCCCTCGCGGTCCTGGGCTGCCTGACGCTGGCCGCGTGCGCCAGCGCCACCACCGACGAACCGGGGTCCACCGCCAAGCTCCGCGCCCAACTCCCGCGCGCCATAAGGGATGCGGGTGTCCTGCGGATCGCCTCCGACCTCAACTACCCGCCCGTCGACTTCAAGGAGCAGGACGGCTCCCCGGCCGGCCTGGACGTGGACCTGGCCCGGGCCCTCGCCTCCCGGCTCGGGCTGCGGGCGGAGTTCACCGACCTGCCGTTCGAGCAGGTGCTGCCGGCCGTCCGCGAGCGCCGGGTGGACCTGGCCATGTCGGCGGTGCTGGACACCCGCCAGCGCCAGCTCGGACTGGACGACCAGGGCCGCACCGTCGACTCGGGCGTCGACTTCGTCGACTACTTCGTCACCGGCACCTCGATCCTGGTCCGGCAGGGCAATCCGGCCCGGATCGGCTCGCTGGACGACCTGTGCGGCCAGACGGTCGCCCTCCAGCGCGGCACCGTGCAGGACGAGATCGCCCAGCGGCAGACCGCCGCCTGCGCCAAGACCGGCAAGCCGCTGACCATCCGACGGATGGACAACGACCAGCAGGCCCTGGCGGAGGTGGCCGCCGGCCGGGCGGTCGCCGACCTCAACGACTACCCCGTGGCCGAGTACAACACCCGGGACGGCCAGGGCAAGGGCCGCTTCCAGGTGACCGGCGGTCAGTTCCTGACCAGCCCGTACGGGATCACCCTGGCCAAGGACTCCACCGCGCTGCGCGACGTCCTGGCCAAGGTGCTCGACCAGCTGATCCGCGACGGCGAGTACGACAAGATCCTCACCCGCTGGAACGTCCCGGCCGGCGGCGTCTCCAGCGCCGTGGTCAACGGCGGCCGCTGACGCCGCGCCCTACTTGGGGACCGGGGCCAGGCCCGTGCAGCCGCGCAGCCCGTCGCGGCGCTTGAGCGACGCAGCGGCCTGCGCCCCGGTCTCCGGGACGGGCACCCCCTGCCCGCTGATCTGGGCCGGGGTGAACTCCTCGCCGGTGACCTTCCCCTCGGCCGTGAGGGTCAGGGTGGTCACGCCGGTCTCGTTGGAGTTGGCGTAGCTGGAGGTGCCGTACCAGAGGAAGTTGCCGAAGCCGTAGGCCACGTAGGTGGAGCCGAGCATGCCCGCGCCCAGCATGGTGTGGGCGTGCGTGCCGACCACGGCGGTGGCACCGGCGGCGGACAGCTTCTTCGCGATGGAGGTCTGCCCGGCCGTCGGGCAGGCCTTCCCCTCCTCGCCCCAGTGCAGGTACACCAGCACCACCGGGGCCTGCGCCTTGGCCTGCGTCACCGCCTTCAGCAGCGCGGCCTCGTCCAGCGCGGAGGCGATGCCGGCCTTGCCGGCCCCGGCCCGCCACTTCCGGTTGGTCTCCTCGTCGACCTGGCTCGCCGCCACCACGGCGACCTTCACGCCCTTGACGTCCGCCACGTACGGGGTGAACGCCTCGGCGGCGTCCTTGCCGATGCCGACCACCGGGATCGGCGAGGAGGCCTTGGCCGCCAGCGTGTCGGTCAGCCCCGGCTGGCCGAAGTCCACGGCGTGGTTGTTGGCGAGCGAGACCACGTCCACGCCCGAGTCCTGGAGCACCTTGAGCGAGCGGGCCGGGGTGCGGAAGGTGTAGGTCTTCACTTCGGGAGCACCGCGTTCGGTGATCGCGGTCTCCAGGTTCAGCACCGAGAGGTCGGCGTCGGCCAGCTTCTTGGATATCGGCCCTAGCGCCTGCTCCGGCGCCTTCAGGTTCAGCCGCGCCTCGGTCCGCCCCTCGAAGTGCACGTCCCCCGCGAACGCCACCGTGAACGTCGTCCCCGGCGCGGCGGCCCCCGCCCCGGTGCCCGTCGGCGAGGCCGCACCGCCGGAGGCCTGGGCGGCGGCGGACGACTTCCCGGAGCCGGGCTCCACGTGGTCACTGCCGGCCGGGTGCGGCTCCTCCCCACAACCGGCGACCAAGGCCAGCGCGGCCACCAACGCGGCTGCGGACACGGCACGACGCATGACGAGAATCCCCCCGAGATCGATACACGAGCACCTGAGATTACGACATGCCCCCACCGCGGCAACACACTTCCCCCACGAATCCGGACGATCATGTTCCGAAAGGGGGTGCAACACTGCCCGGAGAGTTCACCGACGAGGGCGACCGGGTGCTCCCCTCCACCGACCGTCCGCCATGATCCTGGACGAACCACCCCATATCCCCCCGGTCGGGCGTAGCGGCTTTCGGCCATTGGGCGCAATACCGTGGTCCACGTCACGTAATTAGATCCGTAACGGATCGACTCCTGCCGCGATGAAAGGGGAGGTGTTGTCGCGCGGGACGAGTCCGTACCCGCGCTGTCCCACTCCCCTTGTGAGAGGCTCCTCGTGTCGCTCAGCTCGCCCAGCAGGGTTTCCGTCGCCGAGAAGAAGCGTCCCGTCAAGCGGGCCACCGCCAAGGTGCCGGTGGCCGCACCGTCGTCCGACGACGGCGAGTGGGAGGAGAACGGCGCCCAGGCGGCCGAACCCGAGGAGGACCGGGAGGCCGAGGTCTTCGTGCTCTCCGACGGGGACGAGGACGACGCCCCGGCCCAGCAGGTCGCCACGGCCGGCGCCACGGCCGACCCGGTGAAGGACTACCTGAAGCAGATCGGCAAGGTCCCGCTGCTCAACGCCGAGCAGGAGGTCGAGCTCGCCAAGCGCATCGAGGCCGGCCTGTTCGCCGAGGAGCGGGTCGACACCGACGACTCGATGAGCCCGCAGCTGCGCCGCGAGATGGAGCTGCTGGCGGAGGACGGCCGCCGGGCCAAGAACCACCTACTGGAGGCCAACCTCCGCCTGGTGGTCTCGCTGGCCAAGCGCTACACCGGCCGCGGCATGCTCTTCCTGGACCTGATCCAGGAGGGGAACGTCGGTCTGATCCGCGCCGTGGAGAAGTTCGACTACACCAAGGGCTTCAAGTTCTCGACCTACGCGACCTGGTGGATCCGTCAGGCCATCACCCGCGCGATGGCCGACCAGGCCCGCACCATCCGCATCCCGGTGCACATGGTCGAGGTCATCAACAAGCTGGCCCGCGTCCAGCGCCAGATGCTCCAGGACCTGGGCCGCGAACCCACCCCGGAGGAGCTCGGCCGGGAGCTGGACATGACCCCGGAGAAGGTGGTCGAGGTCCAGAAGTACGGCCGCGAGCCGATCTCCCTGCACACCCCGCTCGGCGACGAGGGCGACAGCGAGTTCGGTGACCTGATCGAGGACTCCGAGGCGGTCGTCCCGGCCGACGCGGTCTCCTTCACCCTCCTCCAGGAGCAGCTGCACTCGGTGCTCGACACCCTGGCGGAGCGCGAGGCGGGCGTCGTCTCGATGCGCTTCGGCCTCACCGACGGCCAGCCGAAGACCCTGGACGAGATCGGCAAGGTCTACGGCGTGACGCGCGAGCGCATCCGCCAGATCGAGTCCAAGACCATGTCCAAGCTGCGCCACCCGTCGCGCTCGCAGGTCCTGCGCGACTACCTGGACTGATCCCAGAGCCCCAGCCTCCGGAGGGCCCGGCGCGGTGCCACCACCGCCCGGGCCCTCGGCACGTGCGGCAGCGGTTCGCTACAGTGCGGGCATCGGCGCAGAGGTACAGACCAATTCCCCGTGCGCGCCGTGCCGTTCGCTGAACTCCCACCCCCACGGAGGCAGTCGTGATCGCCCGTCGCACCGTCCTGACCATCGCGGGAGGCGGAGCGGCCGCGCTGCTCGCCGCCCCCACCGCGCACGCGGCCGCCCCGAGCAGCGTGCGGCTGCCCGCACCGACCGGCCACCGGCAAGTCGCCACCCGCTCGGTCCATCTGATCGACCGTCAGCGTCAGGACCCGTTCGCGCCGGTGCCCGCGCCGCGCGAGCTGATGGTCCAACTCTGGTACCCGGCACGGTCGGTGGACGGCGGCCCGGCGGCCGCGTACACCTCACCCCGGGTGGCGGCGGCGGTCGAGGCCGGGCTCGGACTGCCCGCCGGTCTGGTCGGCCGACTGCGCGGCCACGCCGTCACCGGAGCGCCGGCCGGGGTTCCGGCCGGGGTTCCGGGCGGCGGCCCGCTGGTGCTCTTCAGCCCCGGGCGGACCGGCATCCGGGCCGGGGCCACCGCACTGGCCGAGGAACTGGCCTCGCGCGGCTTCGTCGTGGCCGCCGTGGACCACACCTACGACGCGGCGGCGGTGGAGTTCCCGGACGGCCGGCTGGTGGCGGGCAACCTGCCCGCCGAACCGGAGGACTGGGACGCCCAGGACCGCAAGGAGGTCGCGGCCCGGGCGGCCGACCTGCGCTTCGTCGCGGAGCGGCTGACCCGGCTGCTGCCCGGGACGGCCGGGCGGCCGGTCGGCGTGCTCGGCCACTCCCTGGGCGGGGCGGCCGCCGCCGAGGCGATGCGGCAGGACCGCCGCTTCGCGGCCGGACTCGACCTGGACGGCGGACTCTTCGGCTCGACCGTCCCCCGGACCGGACTCGACCGGCCCTTCCTCCTCCTCAACTCCCTGGAGGACCACGACACCTGGCGCCTCTTCCGGGAACACCACCACGCCTGGGGCCGCCAACTGCGGATCACCGGAGCCGGGCACCTGACCGCCACCGACATCCCGCACCTGGCCGGGCCGGGGCGGCTGGACCAGGTCTGGGACCCCGCGACCCACGGCGCCTTCCTCGGCACCGTCGCGGCGCGGCGGGGCACCGAGGTGGTCCGCGCGTACGTCGCGGCCTTCTTCGAGCGCTTCCTGCTCCTGCGGCCGGGCGGCGGTCTGCTCGATGCGCCGTCGGGGCGCTATCCGGAGGTCGTCCACCAGTGGAGCCGGAACGGGAGCTGACCACGGGGTATCGTCTCGGGGTCACGCCCTGCCGACCGGCCCCGCCGGCCGGTCGGCGCCCACAACGCCCTTGACCTGCGGTTTTGACGATCGGAGCGGTATCATGCCGGGAGCCGGGAGCCGGGAGCCGGGAGCCGGGAGCCGGGAGCCGGGAGCCGGGAGCCGGGAGCCGTCGCGTCTCGCGGTCGGCGGTCCGCGCACGGCCCTCGCGGGTGGCGGCGTGAACGGGGGCGCGGCACGGGGTGAAGCACGGGGTACGGGGGATGCGGTGGCGGAGTCGGCCGACGGGCCGAGCGTGCTCCTGGTCATCCGCACCGCGACGACCCTGAACCGCCTGCTCGACGTCGTCCCGCTCTTCGCCGACGACCACCGCGTCCGCCTCCACTGGACGATCGCACCCGGCTCCGCCTACGACGACGGCCTCCCCGAGCTGCTGGAGCGTCACCACATCCGGGTCACCCCCTGGCGGGACGCCGTCGACCGCCGCTACGGCCTGGCGATCGGCGCCAGCGCCAACGGCGAGCTGTACCGTCTCCGCTCCCCGCTCCTCCTCGTCCCGCACGGCGCCGGCTTTAACAAGCGCCTGGGCGGCGCCGACGCCGCCGCGCCCTCCGGCCTCTCCCCCGAACAGCTGCTCCACGACGGCGAGGTGGTCCCGGCCGCCATCGGCCTCGCCCACCCCGCCCAGCTGACCAGGCTGACCCGCGCCTGCCCACCCGCCGCCGAACGGGCCACCGTGGTCGGGGACCCCTGCCACGACCGTCTCCGGGCCAGTCTGGAGTGGCGGGAGGAGTACCGCCGCGCCTTCGGGCTGCGGGCGGGACAGCAGCTGGTCGTGGTCTCCTCCACCTGGGGCCGCGCCTCGCTGAGCCACCGTCACCCCGAGCTGCTCACCCGCCTGCTGGCCGAGCTGCCGGTGGACGAGTACCGGGTCGCCCTGGTGCTGCACCCGAACGAGTGGGCCGAGCACGGCGCCTTCGCCCTCCGCCTGCGGCAGACGAGCGCCCGCGCCGCCGGGCTGATCTGCGTGCCGCCGCAGGAGGGGTGGCGAGCGGCGCTGGCGGCCGCCGGGGTGCTGATCGGGGACCACGGTTCGGTGGCGCTCTACGCCGCGGCAGCCGGGCTGCCGGTCCTGTTCGCCACCGACGGCACGGTCGGCGCGGAGGGCACGGGCGGCACGGACGGCACCGGCCACGACGAGCTCGACCCGGACTCACCGATGGCCGAACTCATGGCCACCGCACCCCGGTTGGACCTCACCGCGCCACTCCTCCCGCAGCTCTCCGGCGACCTCGCCCCGGCCCTGCTGCCGCCGGGCGCGTTCGCCGCCGAGGGCTCCTCGCTCACACTGCTCGCCGAGCTGGTCCACCGCCACCTCGGCCTCACCCCGCCCGCCACCGCCCCGACCGCGGAGCCGGTCCCGCTCCCCCGGCTCGACACCGCGCCGGTCCGCCAACTCACCGTCCACACCGCCCTGGTGGAGCCCGCGACGGAGGGCAAGCCCGCCCTGGTCCGGTTGGAGCGCCGCCCCTCCCGGCTGTCGGACCTCCACCCCCACGACGAGGCGGCCCACCGCCACCGGCTGGCCGAGCTCTCGCCCGAGGCCGGGCGTCTGGCCCAGAGTGCGGCCGTCCTCTCCACCCACGAGCCCACCCTCGGCACCGACTGGCTCGACCGCACCCTCGCCCGCCACCCCGCCTGCCGGATCGCGGCCGTCGTCCTGGACCGGCACCGCTGCCTGCTGCGGCTACGCACCGGCGAGCTGCTCACCACCACCCTGACCGCCGACGCCGACCCGCTGCTCGCCGCCTCCGCCCTGCACCACCTGCTGTCCCTGGGCGAGCCCGTGCCCGGCGCCGTCCGCATCGAGATCGGCGGCCACCGCCACACCGCCACCGTCGAACCGGCGTCACCCTCGGCCTGCTGACTCCCCGTCGGCCATCCGCCAGGTCCCCGTGCCCAGGTCGAGCACGGCCGTGCGGTCGGTCCGCTCCGGCCACTCCCCCAGCCGCCAGGGCCGCTCCAGCACGCCCAGCGCGATGCCCACCCCGGCCTCGGAAGCCTCCGCCACGACGCCGATCCAGTGCGGGCTCCGGGCGATCAGCCGCTCCACCAGCGCCCCGTCGGGCTCCGGAACCGCCAGGGTCTGTCCGTCGGCGCCGGGCGGCGCCCCGCACGCCGTGCAGGGCCGAGCCGGCCATCAGCGCCAGCAGCCGGGCGAACAGCCGGGCCGGGAGCTCCGCGTCCCTGGTCTCCAGGTGCACATAGCAGTCGTCGTGCCCGGAGAAGTAGAACCGCGAGCCCGGCAGGCGCGTGAGCACCGGCTCACCGGCCCGGGCCGTGCCGATCGCCAGCGCGAGCTCGTCCAGCTGCTCCGCCGTCTGCCCCGGCTCCACGTCCACCAGGGTCAGCTCGTAGGGTGACCAACTGCCGTCCAGGAAGCGGGGCATGACGTCCCGTTCCAGCACCAGCAGCTCCTCGCTCAGGTCGATCGACCCACCGGCCCGGTCACCGATCGGGTGGACCCGGCAGGCTGCGCCCTGGTCCGCCGCGATCTCCCCGGGGCTCCAGAACCGGTAGTCCTCGTCCAGGAAACTGTTGGTCGCCAGGCCGGCCACCACCACCTCCTCCCGCGCGGACCGCAGCAGCAGGTCCAGCAGCTCGCTGCCCTGCGCGGCGGCGGCCGAGACCGTCCGGATCCCCTCGTCCTCCCGGACGCTGAAGGCCAGCGGGAACGCCGCCCCCGCCAGGCCCACCAAGTTCACGCCGAACGCCCCGCGCCGGTCCACCTCGACCACTGCACTCCCCCACCACTCGTCCTCATGCGTCCTCACCGTATCGGGCGGTCAGCTCCGCCCCGATCCGGGCCAGTTCGGCCCTGGCCTCCGGCGGTTCCAGGATCTCGATCCGCGCCCCGAGCCCGGCGAGCCGGGCCGCGATGACCTCGGGCGCCGGGCCGTCGACCTCCAGCTCCCGCCGCCCGTCCGGGAGTTCGCGCAGCGGCCGGACCCGGCCGGAGCTCAGGCGGTGCAGCAGGGCCTCGGTGCCGGGCTCGACCCGCACCAGCACGGTGGCGGCATGCAGGCGCTCCTCCATCCCCGCGGCCAACTCCCGCCAGACGGCGGCCAGATCGAAGCCCTCCGGACGGTCGACGGGCAGGCCGGTCGGAGTGGCCCCGGTGACGCGGCTGAGGCGGTAGGAGCGCAGGCCCGCCTCGGTGGCCGCGACGAGGTAGCCGACGCCCGCCTTGGTGGCCAGGCCGAGCGGGTGGACGGTGCGCTCCCGCTCGGGCCGCCCTGGGGTGGCGTAGCCGAGCCGGACCTGTTCGCCCTCCACCACGGCCCGTTGGAGCACCTCCAGGTGCGGTTCGGCGGCGGTGACGGGCGCCCGGGACCAGTCGGTCGGGTCGGCCACACCGCCGCGGGCGGCCGCCTCGGCCCCGGCCCGCTGGGGCGCGGGCAGGGCCTGGACCAGCTTGCGCAGCAGGGTGCGGGCCTCGGGTGAGGAGGCGGCGGGCCCGGCCGTGAGGAAGAGCGAGCGGATCTCGTCCGTGGTCAAGCCGTTGAGCGTGGTGCGGGCCCCGCCGACCAGGGTCCAACCGCCGCCCCGGCCACGCTGGGAGTACAGCGGCACGCCGGAGGCGGCCAGCGCCTCCAGGTCGCGCCGGGCGGTGCGCTCGGAGGTCTCCAGCTCGGCGGCCACCTCGGCCACGGTGACGCGGCCCCGCCGCTGGAGCAGCAGCAGGGTGGCGACCAGTCGATCGGCTCTCATGGACCGCCATTCTGCTGGCTCCGCGTGTGAGTGAAGGTTCTGGTACGCGGGTGGCTCTGCACGACACCCAGGCCGGCATCGCCGCGGACAACCCGCCTTGGCGGATCTCGATGACGATAGTTGGCGGACGGGATCAGCCGTACGGCTCGGCCCCACTGAGTGCCCAGTCGGAATCGTCAGACCACTGAGGCGCGCTGGGGATCCACCGGCTCGATCTCGTGTTCGTCGAAGAGCTGCTCAAGTGCTTCATGGCCGTGTTCGCGACGAAACGCGATCTCGGCCGCCGTCACCGGGAGAGTCCATAGGATTCGCGCATGGCCGTTGGGCAAAGGGCAGTGTTCGAGATCCGGCCCATGAACGTAGGGCAGACAGACGAGCAGGTGGTCACAGGAGGACCCAGGGATCCACGGCTCACCGATGGGCATGCTGTGCTCAAGGTCGAGATGATGTCCGGCGTGGTAGTACGCGATCTTCGCGAGAAGATCGACGAAGCTCACATCGCCCGCTGGAGCGGTCAACGCGAACTCAAGTCCGTGTCCGTGCTTCTCCACCGCTGACCAGCAGCCAGCGGTGACGTACGTCCAGAGGTTGCAGCGTGGCCCCGGGCCGGCCGCGATGATGCGGAGACCCGGAACGGCCTCCCGCCGACCAGGCCCAAGATCGTAGTCATGCGCCTGGATCTCGTGACCGGCGAAGAAGTCGCGGACATGCGACTCGACGGCCGCAATGGCCTGCTTCCGGCGCTGATCTTCGAACATGTCAGCGATGATCGCACATGGCTCCGCCCGCCAAGTGAACGTCTGCACCGGCCGGGACGACGTCATCGGCACGGCCACCGTAACGCGTAGCAGCCAGGAGACCTCACCGGCTCCGATCAGCCACGTCGTACTCGGTGTCCTCGCCACTAAGCCGCTACCCACTCACCCGGAGCACCACCTGGCGCAGGCTTGCGGGGCATTCTTCGAAGCCGACGGCAACTGTGACTCGGCACACTGCTGTCGCTCGCGGTGATACTCGACGTTCGGCCCTCTGGTCCGGTCAGCGCGACACCTGTCGCCTGATGGGAGAGGTATCCAACGGCTGGCGGTGGGTCAGCGCACAAGCCGCCGTCAGCCCGGTGAAGCTTGCCCCGGTCGGCCGGCGAGCACGAAGTCGCTGTAATCGTCCTGAGCCATACCCTGATTGACCCAGCGGCCACGAACGGCTCCAGTGTGATGTTCCGCAAGGGCGAGGGCGTCACGTGCCTCTGTTGCTGCGGCGATCTCCAGGCCGAACTCGTCGTCTTCATTCGCGGGGTCCAGCGGCGGGAACTCGACAAGGTCGCAGAAGTTCTCGCTTCCGATGTCCGCCGACGTGTGGAGAACTACCTTGAACCGGGAGCCGGTCGGAACAACCTCGACCCAGCGGACGCCAGGTGCCTGGGCATCACCAGCAGAGCCGAGGAACTGCTCGACTGATCGCCCGCGGGTCAGGGCACCGACAGCGAAAGGCTCGGCGAGATAGCGCATCCGGGCACCCTATCGACAGAGGGAGACATCGCGATTCTAAAGACTGCATGCGAGGGCCAGGGGCTGGTTCGGACATGAAGGTGAGCCCAGTCGGCGCCGGTCGACGCGGAGCCGTCTCGACTCGTCGGTGTCGACCGTTGCGACCAGGTGTCATCTAGCTAGAGAGTTGCAGCAACTCGGCGTTACCGAACCGAGATCCGCCAACTCAAGCCTTCGCCCACTCCGACCGGCTTTCCGGCGGCTCGTCAAACTGGCCAGAAGGTGGCCACTTTGACCGGAAGGCTGGTCTCATCGCCCCGGACGGACGGGGCAGTGACGAGAGTGGAGCAGAAGATGATCGTGGTGACCGGAGCCACCGGGAACGTCGGCCGACCGCTGGTGCAGGTCCTGGCCGAGGCCGGGGAGCGGGTGACGGCGGTGTCCCGGAACGCGGCGGAGGGGCTCCCGGAGGGGGTGCTGCACCGGGTGGCCGATCTGGCCGAACCGGCTTCCCTGGAGCCGGTGTTGGCGGGGGCGGAGGCGCTGTACCTGCTGATCGCGGGATCGGGCGCGGAGCTCGATCCGGAGGCGGTGCTCGGGGTGGCGAAGGCGGCGGGGGTGCGGCGGGTGGTGCTCCAGTCCTCGCAGGCGGCGGGTACCCGTCCCGGGCTGGCTTCGCACGACGGCCTGCGGGCCTTCGAGGCGGCGTTGCGCGGTTCGGGCCTGGAGTGGACCGTTCTGCGCCCCGGCGGATTCGCCTCCAACGCCTACCTCTGGCTGGAGTCGGTGAAGGCCCACCGGACGGTGGCGGCGCCCTTCGGCGAGGTGGGCCTGCCGCTGGTGGACCCGGCGGACATCGCCGCCGTGGCGGCCGCGGCGCTCCGCGACCGGGCGGGCGCCCACGCCGGACGGACCTACCAACTGACCGGCCCCGCGCGGGTTTCGCCCCGCGAGCAGGCCGAGGCGCTGGCCGCGGCGGTCGGCGAGCCGGTCCGGTTCGTGGAGCTGAGCCGGGACGAGGCCCGCGGGCACCTCACCCGCTTCCTCCCGGAGGTGGTGGCGGAGGGCACCCTCGACATCCTCGGCGAGCCGAACGCCGAGGAGGTGCGGTTGAGCCCCGACGTGGAGACGGTGCTCGGCCGCGCCCCGCACTCCTTCGCCGACTGGGCCGGGCGCCACGCCGCCGCCTTCCGCTGAACCCGTGGCTCGGCGCGCCTGGCGGGGTCAGGGGTTCAGCCCTCGGAGCACTCCGGCTCCGAGGAAGCCTCCAACTCCTCGACCTTGGCACCGAGTTCGGCGGCCCGGGGGCTGCCCGTGGCCTGGTGGATCCGCCAGGCGGCGTCCAGGTGCCGGTGGGCGGCCGCCCGGTCCCCGGCCGCCAGTGCGGTCTCGGCGAGCAGTTCCAGCACGGGCGCCCGGTCGACCGGGGTGTCCCGTTCGGTGAAGACGTGCAGGGCCTGCTCCAGCAGTTCGGTGGCCTGCTGGAGCCGCCCCAGCCGCAGCTGCACCCCGCCGAGGCTGGTGGCGATCCGGGCGGTGGTGCGGCGGTCGGTGCCGTCCCCGAGCCGGTACGCGCGCAGCAGCACCTCCGCAGCCGCGTCCCACTGCCCGCGCCGGTCCAACACCTGCCCGAGGTGGTGGAGTTGGAGCCGGGTGCCGCGGACCTGACGGAGGTTCTCGTTGATCTGGAGCGACTCCTCGAAGGCGGCCTGGGCCTCGTTCAGCCGCCCCTGGGCCAACCAGGCCTTGCCGGAGAACTCCAGCACCATCGCGGTGGCCCGCCGGTCCCCGGCCAGCCGGGTGGCGGCCAGGGCCGGGCGCAACTGGGCGTGGGCGGCGTCGAAGTCGCGCAGCTCCCAGTGGGCCCGGGCGAGTTGGGCCCGGTAGCGGGCCAGGAGCAGCAGCTCCTCCTCGCGTTCGGCGGAGGCGACGGCGAGGGTGTAGGCCTCGATCCAGTAGTCGTACGGCCGCTGGTCCTCGACCAGCTTCCAGAGCGGTTCGGCCAGCCGGCAGACCATCGGGTCGTCGCCCAGGGCCGCGGCCGTGTGGAGGCAGGCCAGCAGGTTGTGCCGCTGGGCGCGGAACCACCGGAGGGCGGCCGTGTCGTCGGCGAACTCCACGTCGGGCCCGGGGCCTTGGGGCAGCGGTGCGAGGTAGCGCAGCCGTTCGCCGATCGCCCGGTCGGCGCGTTCGGCCTGGCGGGCGTACCAGTGGACGGTGCGCTGCCAGATCGCCGAGCGGCCGATGCCGCTCGGGTCGGCGGCCCGGGCCCGGCGGGCGGCGTGCTCGCGCAGCAGGCGGTGGTAGCCGAACCGCCCGGTGGCGGCGTCCTCCTCGAGCAGCCCGGCGTCCACCAGCTCGGCGAGCCCGGCCTCGGCGGCCCAGGCGTCCAGGTCGGCGGCGGCCGCGGCCGCCCCGGAGGCGAACCCGCCGCCCGGGTGGTCGGCGAGCGAGCGGTAGAGCAGGGCGGCGTCCTCGGGCAGGGCCTGGTAGCTCGCGTCCCAGAGTGCCTCCACGCCCGTGCCTCCGATCACCCCGCCACCCGTACCCGCCCCACCGTCGGTCCGCGCCGCCGCCTCGGCCGCTCTCAGCCGGTCGACCAGGTCGGCCACCCGGGCCCGCCGCATCCGGCGCAGCTGCCCGCCGGCCGCCCGCAGCGCGATCGGCAACCCGCCGCACAGCTCGGCGAGTTCGGCCACCGCCGCCTCTTCGGCGGCCGCCCGCTCGGGGCCGATCAGCTCGGCCAGCATGCGGCGGGCGTCTCCCGGCGGGAGCATGCCGAGCGGGACGGCGTGTGCGCCGTTCTGCTCGGCCTCCGGCAGCCGGGCCTGGCTGGTGACCACGGCCGCGCTCTGCTCCCCGGCCGGGAGCAGCAGGGCGAGTTCGGCCTCGTCCTGGACGTCGTCCAGCAGAACCAGCACCCGGCTGCCGGTGGTCCGGGAGCGGAACAGCGCCTGACGCTCCGCCAAGGTGGGCGGCAGCCAGCCGGCGTCCACACCGAGCGACTCCAGCCAGCCGCCGAGCACAGCGGCGAAGTCCACCGCGCCGTCCTGGCGCAGCCGGCCGAGGTCGGCGTAGAGCTGGCCGTCGGGGAAGCGCTCGCGCATCCGGTGGCCCCAGTGGGCCCCGAGCTCGCTCTTTCCCACGCCGCCGACGCCGCTGAGCACCAGCACCGCCGGGCGCCCGGTGCGGGGGCGGCCGAGCTCCGCGGTGCAACCGGCCTGTTCGGCCTGACGGTCGAAGAACCTGCCCTTGGTGAGCGGGAGTTGGCCGGGCACCGGCCGCTGCGGGCCGCTGACCGTCAGGTGCTCGATCACCTGGGCCTGGATGAGGTGACCGTCCACCCGGCCGCCGTCCACCCGGTTCACCCCGGCCGCCGCCCGCTGTGCCACCTCGTCGGACTCCGGTCGCTCCGCCACGCCCACCCCTCAAGCCGCCCTGACCGCCAACACTGTAGACGTTCCGTCAGGCGAAAGGGTTGTGGGCGCACCGGTCCGCCGGTCAGGCCGCGCAGAACTCGTTGCCCTCGGGATCGCGCATCACCCACCAGTGCCCGGCCGGGCCCTTGTCCACCTCCTGGACCTTGACCGCGCCGAGCCCCTCCAACCGCGCGACCAGCCCGGCCAGGCCCTCCGGCCCGGCGTGCAGGTCGATGTGCAGGCGGTTCTTGACGGTCTTGGGCTCGGGGACCTGCTGGAAGAGCAGGCGGCGGCCCTTGCCGACCCCGCTCGCCGGGTCGTAGGGGTCCTCGGGGTGGCGGACGGCGCCGTAGCCGCGGAAGACCTTGCGGCCGCGGTGCTCGGTGACGGCCGCCTCGGGCAGGTGGCCTGCGGCGAGCAGCTGGTCGATCAGCGGGCTCGGGTCCTCCACCTCGTACTCCAGGGCGGCGGCCCAGAAGTCCGCCAGGGCCGAGGGGTCTGCGCAGTCGATGACGAGTTTCCAGTTCAGAGCCATGTAACCAGTTATATTGGTTACATGGATCCGTCCGCAACCAGAGGCCTGACGCTGCGCTCGCGCAGCGGCTCCACCTACCGTTTCGACCCCGGGGCGCTCTGCCTTGAGCTGATGACCACCGGAGGCCCCGGCCCCTACCGCGTCTTCGAGGTGCTGCACGCTCCGGCCGACGTGGCCGACTTCGCCGGGCGCTCACGCCTGGACCCCACACCCGAGTTGGAGGTCGCCGAGCGGGACGTGGCCGAGCTCCGGACGCTGCGCGACGCGCTGTTCGGGCTGGTGCGCGCCCACCTCGACGGCGCACCGCTCCCGGCCGACGAGCTGGCCGTCCTCAACGCCGCCGCCGCCCGGCCCGCGCTGGCACCGGCCGTGACGGCCGACGGCGGCCGGGGGTGGGCCCCCGGGGCCACCGGCGCCCAGCTGGTCGCCACCCTCGCCCGCGACGCGGTCGACCTGCTGACCGGCCCCTTCGCCCACCGGGTCCGCACCTGCTCGGCCGGCGACTGCCAGCTGGTGTACGTCGACACCTCCCGCCCCGGGAACCGCCGCTGGTGCTCCATGGAGCACTGCGGCAACCGCCACAAGGTCCGCGCCCTGCGGGCCCGCCAGTCCGAGGAGGGGTGACCCCCGGGCAGCGGGCGCACGGGAAGGCGGTCACGGACCTGCTCGCCGCCGCGCCGGACCGGTCCTCCTGACGGAGGGTCAGCCGACCGGCTCCACGGCCGGGCTCGCGGCGGGCTCGACGGGGGCGGACCGCCGGGAGGGGCGGTCGAGCGCCCAGGCCGCGGTGGCCACCAGGCAGCCGGTGAGGGCCAGCCCGGAGCCGACCAGGGTGGGCGAGGTCCAGCCGAGCCCGGCCGACAGGGCCAGGCTGCCGAGGTAGGCGCCCTGCGCGTTGGCGAGGTTGAAGGCGCCCTGCACGGTGGCCGAGGCCAGGGTCGGCGCGGTCCGTGCCTTCTGCATCACCAGGGTCTGCACCGTCGGCACGGTGGCGAAGCCGAACAGGCCGATCAGCACCACGGTGAGCGCCGCCGCCCACGGGGTGCCCGCGGTCACCGCGAACAGGGCCAGCGCCAGCGCCATCAGCAGGAAGGCGGCGCTGATCGAGGGCCGCAGCGCGCGGTCCGCCGCGTAGCCGCCGATCAGGTTCCCGAGCGTCATCCCGACGCCGAACAGGGCGAGCACCACCGTGACGCCCTGTCCGGAGAAGCCGGCCACCTCGGTGAGCACCGGGGTGATGTAGGTGTAACAGGCGAACAGCCCGGCGCAGCCGGTCACCACCGTGCCGAGGGCCAGCCAGAGCTGGCCGCTGCGGAAGGTGGCCAGCTCACTGCGCAGGCCGGCACCGGGGCGGCTGGGCAGTTCGGGCAGCAGCCGGGCCAAGGCGAGCGTGCCGACCGCGCCGGCGCCGACCACCACGAGCATCGCCGAGCGCCACCCGAGGTGCTGGCCCAGCAGGGTGGCGGCCGGCACGCCGAGGATGGTGGCCACGGTCAGCCCGGAGAACATCACCGAGACCGCCCGGGCCCGCAGGTGCGGCGCCGCCAGCTCGGCGGCGGCCACCGCGCCGGCCCCGAAGAAGGCGCCGTGCGGCAGCCCGGTGATCAGCCGGGCGGCGGCCAGTAGGGCAAAGTTCGGGGCCAGCGCGCAGAGCAGGTTCCCGACCGTGAACAGCCCGGACAGGCCGATCAGCACGGCCTTGCGGGGCAGCTTCGCGCAGAGCGCGGTGAGCAGCGGGGCCCCGATGACCACACCGATCGCGTACATCGAGATCAGCCAGCCGGCCTGCGGCACCGGGACTCCGAGGTCGTCGGCGACCTGCGGGAGCAAGCCCATCGCGGCGAACTCGGTGGTGCCGATCGCGAAGGCGGTGAGGGCGAGGGCGACGAGCGCCAGCGGCATGACGGGACCAACTCCAGGGGTGGGGTGACATGGGGCGGTCGCCACTGACCACCTGCGCGAGGGTTCGGGGCAGTTTACCGAGCCGAGGTCAGCGTCCGGATCCGGCGGAGCTCGCCGTGGATCTCGGCCAGCGTGCGGCAGTCGGCGGGGACGGCGCCCTCCGCAGGGCCGGGCGTCACCTTCCCGGCGTCCAACTCCCTTGCCAGGAGCTCCAGTTCGGCGACGATCCGCCGAGCGTCCGGCTCCGGCGGGTACGGGCGGCCGTGGTCGAGCCGGACGGCGCAGGCGGTGGTCGCGTCGACGATCCGCTCCGCCCCGGCACCGACCGGCAGCCAGTCGCGGTCCGCCCGCAGCTCGGCGGCGGCGGTCTCGGCGGCGGCCCGCGCCTCGGCCAGTGCCCGGTAGGCGGTGCGACGCAGGGCATCCCGCTCCGCGCGGACGGACCGCTCGGGGGCGAGCACGTGGTCCAGGTAGCACTGGGCGTGCCGCAGCGCGACGGCGTACCGGTGACCGACCCGGGTCCGGGTGGAGCTGAGCCGGGGCAGGTGGCCGACCAGCAGGACGGCGAGGCAGGCCAGCACCGTGTCCGCCAGCCGGGTGCCGGCCGCGCTGGTGTCCCCGGCGAGCGAGACGAAGGCGAGCACGGTGACGGTCACCACCGCCGTCTGGGCGGCGAAGTGACGGGCCGCCAGCGGGACCAGCGCCCCGCCCAGGGTCGCGGCGGCCACCTCCGCGCCGTGCGGCAGCAGCACGGCGGCGAACAGCACCCCGACGGCCGTCCCGGCGCAGCGGCTGACCACCCGCGAGAACAGCGGCCCGATGTCCGGCTTCACCAGGAACGCGGCGGTGACGGGCAGCCAGTACCAGTAGGCGGCCCCGAGCAGCAGCGCGAGCGTGGTCGAGACGGCCACGCAGGCCGCCACCCGCAGCCCGTACTCGCGCCCGGCCGGGCCGGTCGGCAGCGCTCCGGGGCGCACCCGGTGCGGCGCGGCCACCGGCTCGTCTCCCGCCCCCGAGAACGCCAGCGTCACCTCCAGCACCGCCAGGTCGAACGCCGCCCTCGCCGGACTGTCCGACACCGGAGCCGGCACCGCACCGGGCACCGCCCCCGCCCGCACCGCCTCCGCCAACCGCCGCGGCCCCTCGACGATCCGCTCCGGCAGCCGCTCCCCCTCCCACAGCAGCGCCACGCCCGCCTCGCACAGCGCGGCCGCCGCCCCGAACCGCTCCCACAGCCGCCCCTCCTCGGCCCCGACCACCCTCGGAGCACCGCCACGCCGCAACGCCCGGGCGAAGAATCGGCCGCTCACACCACCGCCCCCGCGCAGCGCCCCTCCGGCGGACCCGCCGACGGGCGGAAGGGCGCGCCGGGGTGTGGCCTCACCGACACCCAGGCCCGACGCCCCACCCGTCCGCGTCCGCCCGTCGTCCCCTGACGGACCGTCCACCCGTCCCGCCCGCCCCGCCCGGGGCCACCGCAGGCGCAGCGCCAGGTCCGCCTCGTTCAGCGCGCCGGTCAGCCGCCTCCGGGCGGCCTCCGCTCCCGGGGTGCCGACGGCGGCCAGGGCGTCGGCCAGGGCGTCGAAGACGGCCGCCACCGCGTGGCGCTCGCCGTCCGCGCCCGAGGGGCTGACCACCAGCCGGAGCAGCAGCTGCCAGAGCGCGCCCGCCAGGAAGGCCGCCGCCATCGCCCACGGCGGGGCCGCGACCGGCATCCCGGCGCCGACCGCCGTGAAGACCAGCAGCTGCACGGCGGCGGCGGACCACACCGGCCCGGCCACGCTGACCGCACCCGAGGCCAGCCCGACCACCGTCAGCAGCGGCAGCGCCCACCACCCGGGGGCCAGCGCCCCGAAGAACCCCGCCGCCCCGGCCACCGCGGGCAGACCGATCCGCACCGCCGCCACCCGCCGCGTCCCCGGCCGGTCGTTGAGCGTGCCGAAGAACGCACCCAGCCCGGCGGCGATGGCCTCCGCCGGGCGGCCCGCCGCCAGCCCGAGGGCCAGTGCGGGACCGGTGCCCAGCGCCCCGCGCAGCACCGCCGGCCAGGGCACCGGCCCGCCGCGGGGCCACCGGAGCGGATGGGCGAGCCAGACGGGCGGGCGGTGCACCAGGGTCCTCCTCGTTCGACCTGACCGGACGGCTGCGGCCGAGCCTAGGAGCCTCGGTTGTCGCTCTCGCTTCGCCGCCGTTACGGGAACGTGACCATCCGCTCCCCCGCGCCCGGAGCCCCGCCGTACGGCCCTCCGCCCGCCGGGAACCCTCCACCGCAGCCCCTCGCAGAGCCGTGCCAGCCGCAGCACCCCGTGCGAGGATGACAGGACGGCAGCCCCAGCCCCGGGCGGTGGTCGACACATGCGTAGTGATGAGCAGGACGGCCTCCTGACGGTCCCGATCGCGACCGCGCTGATCGCCGAGGACGGCCGCATCCTGCACTGGAGCACCGACGCCGAGGCCCTGCTCGGCTACCCCGCCCGGCAGGCCATCGGCGCCCGGGCGGCCCAGCTGCTGGTCACCGAGGACCAGCGGCCCGAGGTGCTCGAACTGTTCCGGCACATCCTCACCGGCCGGGGCTGGTCCGGCGTCTTCCCGGTGCTGCACCGCAACGGCCACCACGTGAACCTGGAGTTCCGCACCCACCCCGTGCTCGGCCCGGACGGCCGCCCGCTGGTGCTCGCGGTGGCCTCGGACGTGACGACGGTGCACCGGCTGCACGCGGACCTGGCGGTGCTGGACAGCTTCTTCAGCCAGTCCCCGGTCGGCATGGCGGTCTACGACACCGACCTGCGCTTCGTCCGGCTGAACGACGCGCTGGCCCGCGCCAACGGCCTGCCCGCCGAGCAGCAGATCGGCCGCCGGGTCACCGAGGTGCTGCCGGGGATCAACGGCGAGGAGATCGAGGCGGTGATGCGCCACGTGATGGCGACCGGCGAGCCGGTGCTGGACGCCCGCTCCTACGGCCGGACCCCTGGCGACCCGGGCCACGACCGCGCCTGGTCCGCCTCCTACTTCCGGCTGGACCGGCCCGAGGGCGGGGTGCTCGGGGTGAGCTCCACCATCGTGGACGTCACCGAGCGGTTCCGGGCCGAGGCCCAGGCGGCCCGGGCCCAGCAGCGCCTGGCCCTGCTCAACGAGGCCAGCACCCGGATCGGCACCACCCTCGATCTCGCCCGCACCGCCCAGGAGTTGGCGGAGGTGGCGACCCCGGAGCTGGCCGACACGGTGGCGGTGGAGGTGCTGGACACCCTCGCCGCGGGCCAGCCCGCCGAGCTGCCCAGCCCCGCCGACCGCTCGGCGGTGCTGCGCCGGATGGCCTTCCACTCCGCGCCGGGCTCCGGCATGGTGCCGCTGGCTCCGGTCGGCGCGGTGCACCACTACCACCCGTCGACGCCGTACGCCTGGGCGCTGGCGCACCGCCGTCCCGTCCTGCTGCCGACCCTGGACGGCGGGGCCTCGCACTGGTTCGCGGACGCGCCCGCCGAGGCCGCGGCGATGCGCGGCGACGGGGTGCACACGGCGATGGTGGTGCCGTTGATCGCGCGCGGGGCGGCGGTCGGGATCGCGGTCTTCTATCGGAACGTGACGGAGCGTCACTACGACGCGCAGGACGCGGCGCTGGCCGCCGAGCTGGCCGCCCGGGCAGCCGTGGCGGTGGACAACGCGCTGCTCTACACCCGGGAGCGGGACGCCGCCCGGGCCCGGCAGTTCGCCCTCGAGGAGGCGCACACCGCCCAGCAGCGCCTGGCCCTGCTCAACGAGGCCAGCACCCGGATCGGCACCACCCTCGACCTCTCCCGCACCGCCCAGGAGTTGGTGGAGGTGGTGCTGCCGCGCTTCGCCGACTTCGTCACCGTGGACCTGCTGGAGTCGGTCCTCGACGGCGAGGAGCCGGCCGCCCCGCCGGACGAGGGCCCGGCGCTGCTGCGGGCGGTGGCGGTCGGCGAGGTGAAGGGTTCGGAGGTGCTGATGGGGGCGGCCGACGAGGTCGGCGAACCCAGCCGGTCGGCCAACCTCTATGCGGAGAGCCTGCGTTCGCGCCGCTCGATCCTGGTGGCCGAGGTGGACGAGGCGGCCCTGCACCGGATCGTGGCGGCACCCGACCGGGTGGAGCCCGGTCTGGCCGCGGGCGTGCACTCGTACGTGATGGTGCCGCTGCTCGCGCGCGGGACGGTGCTGGGCGGTGCCGAGTTCATCCGGACCGTCAACCCGGAGCCGTTCACCGCCGACGACGTGGCGCTGGCCGAGGAGTTGGCGGCCCGGGCCGCCGTCTGCATCGACAACGCCCGGCTCTACCGGCGGGAGCGCGAGACCGCGCTGACGCTGCAGCGCAGCCTGCTGCCGCAGGAGGTGCACCACTCGCTGGGGCTGGAACTGGCCCACCGCTACCTGCCGAGCAGCGTGGTCAGCGAGGTGGGCGGCGACTGGTTCGACGTGGTGCCGATCGGCAGCGGCCGGGTCGCGCTGATCGTCGGCGACGTGATGGGCCACGGTATCCGGGCCGCCGCCACCATGGGCCAACTCCGCACCGTGGCAAGGACCCTGGCCACCCTCAACCTCGATCCGGCCCGGCTGCTGCGCCGCCTGGACGAGGCCGCCTCGGCACTCGGCGAGGGCCAGTTCGCCACCTGCGTCTGCGTGGTGTTCGACCCGCTGGACCGCAGCTGCACCGCGGCCTCGGCCGGACACCTGCCCCCGCTGCTGGCGCCGCCCTCGGGCGAGGCCGAGCTCGTCGAACTGCCCGCCGGCGCGCCGCTGGGGGTGGGCGGGGTGCCGTTCCAGAACCGCAGCTTCACCCTGCCCGAGGACGGCCTGCTGCTGCTCTACACCGACGGCCTGGTGGAGCGGCGCGACCACGACATCGACCACGGCATCGAGCTGCTGCGCCGCGCCGTGACCGGCCGCCGCGGCAGCCTGGAGCGCACCTGCGACGCACTGCTCGCCGCACTGGAGGCCCCCGCCGGCCAGGACGACGTCGCCGTCCTGCTGGCCCGGGCCCGCCCGGTCGGCCCGGACCGCTACGCCGTCCTGCCACTGGCCGAGGACCGGGCCGTGGTCGGCCGGGCCCGGCACTTCACCCGCGAGGTGCTCGCCGCCTGGGGCCTCGACGTCCTGGCCGACCACGCGGAACTGCTCACCAGCGAACTGATCACCAACGCCCTGGTGCACGCCGGCCGACCGGTCGAGATGCGGATCTTCCGCGACCGGCTGCTGACCGTCGAGGTCACCGATGTCGACGCCCGCCCGCCGCGCCTGCGGGTCGCCGAGGAGGCCGACGAGGGCGGCCGCGGCATGTACCTCGTCAACGAACTCGCCCACCGCTGGGGCACCCGCGTCACCGACACCGGCAAGGTCGTCTGGTACGAACTGGAACCCCCTGCGGGCGGCTGAGCCGTCGTCAGCCACCCGCGGGGCGTCCTCCTACTGCGGGGTCACGTACGCACCGGAGATGCCGCCGTCCACCAGGAAGGTGTTCGCCGTCATGAACGACGAGTCGTCGCTCGCCAGGAAGGCCACCGCCGCCGCGATCTCGGAGGGCTCGGCGAAGCGTCCCAGCGGGATGTGCACCAGGCGGCGGGCCGCCCGCTCCGGGTCCTTGGCGAAGAGCTCCTGGAGCAGCGGCGTGTTGACCGGGCCCGGGCAGAGCGCGTTGATCCGGATGCCCTCGCGGGCGAACTGCACGCCCAGCTCGCGCGACATCGCCAGCACGCCGCCCTTGGAGGCGCTGTAGGAGATCTGCGAGGTGGCCGCGCCCATCACCGCGACGAACGAGGCGGTGTTGATGATCGAGCCCTTGCCCTGCCGCTGCATGTGCGGGATGGCGTACTTGCAGCAGAGGTAGACACTCTTCAGGTTGACGTCCTGCACCCGCTGCCAGGCCTCCAGGCCGGTGGTCAGGATGGAGTCGTCGTCCGGCGGCGAGATGCCGGCGTTGTTGAAGGCGATGTCCAGGCTGCCGTAGGTGTCGACGGCGGTCTGGTACATCTGGCGGACGGCGTCCTCGTCCGTCACGTCCGCGCGGATGAACAGGCCGCCGACCTCGTTGGCCGCCTTCTCCCCGCTCTCCTCGTCCAGGTCCACGCAGACGACCTTCGCTCCCTCGGCGGCGAAGCGCCGGGCGGTGGCGAGGCCGATGCCGCTGCCGGCTCCGGTGATGACGGCCACCCGGCCGTCCAGACGGTTGCTCATCCGACTACTCCTGATCCGTTGCGATGAAGACGTTCTTGGTCTCGGTGAAGGCGTGCAGGGCGTCCGGCCCGAGCTCCCGGCCGAGACCGGACTGCTTGAAGCCGCCGAAGGGGGTCGAGTACCGCACCGAGGAGTGCGAGTTGACCGAGAGGTTGCCGGCCTCGACGGCGCGGGCGACCCGCAGGGCGCGGCCGACGTCCCTGGTCCAGATGGAGCCGGAGAGGCCGTACTCGGTGGCGTTGGCGATCCGCACCGCGTCCTCCTCGTCGCGGAACGGGACCACGGTCACCACCGGGCCGAAGATCTCCTCGGTGAACGCCGGGTCGTCGTGCCGGACCGGCGCGAGCACCGTCGGCGGGTACCAGAAGCCCGGTCCCTCGGGGCAACTCCCGGTGAACGCCGGGTCCTTGACGTAGGAGGCGACCCGCTCGCGCTGGGCGGCCGAGATCAGCGGACCCATCTCGCTCTTCTCGTCGGCCGGGTCGCCGACCCGCACCGCGCGCACGGCCCGTTCGAACCCGGCCATGAACTCGTCCAGCACGGTGGCCTGCACCAGGATCCGCGACCGCGCGCAGCAGTCCTGCCCGGCGTTGTCGAAGACCGCGTACGGGGCGGTGGCCGCCGCCTTCGCCAGGTCGGCGTCGGCGAACACGATGTTCGCGCTCTTGCCGCCGAGCTCCAGGGTCACGGCCTTGACCTGCTCGGCGCACCCGGCGGCCACCCGCTTGCCGACCGCGGTCGAACCCGTGAAGACCACCTTCCGCACGTCGGGATGGGTGACGAACCGCTCGCCGACCACCGGCCCGCGCCCGGGCAGCACCTGGAACACGCCCTCCGGGATCCCGGCCCGCAGCGCCAGTTCGGCCAGCCGCAGGGCGGTGAGCGGGGTGAGCTCGGCGGGCTTGAGGACCACCGTGTTGCCGGCCGCCAGGGCCGGGGCGAAGCCCCAGGCGGCGATCGGCATCGGGAAGTTCCACGGCACGATGATCCCGACCACGCCGAGCGGCTCCTGGAAGGTCAGGTCCACTCCGCCGGCCACCGGGATCTGACGGCCGAACAGGCGCTCGGGGGCGGCCGCGTAGTACTCGATCACGTCCCGGGCGTTGCCCGCCTCCCAGCGGGCGTTTCCCACCGTGTGACCGGCGTTGGCCACCTCCAGCCGGGCCAGTTCCTCCCGGTCGGCGTCCACGGCGGCGGCGAAGGCGCGCAGCAGCCGGGCCCGGTCGGCGGGGGCGACCTTGCGCCAGCCCTCGAAGGCGGCCTTGGCCCGCGCGACGGCGGCGTCGGTCTCGGCCAGGGTGGCCATCGGGACGGTGGTGATCACCTCCTCGGTGGCGGGGTTGACCACCTCGTAGAGGTCGGGGCTGTCGGTCACTGCGTACTCTCCTCGGTCGGCGAAGCGGTGGTCACAGGCGTTCGAACCCGCGGCGGCGCTCCCAGTCCGTCACCGCGGCGTCGTAGGCGGCGAGTTCGACCCGCCCGGCGTGGGCGTAGTGCCGCACGACGTCCTTGCCGAAGGCCAGCGCCGCCGCCTCGCTGCCCTCGAAGGCGGCCACCGCGTCACGCAGCGTGGACGGCACCCGGGGCGCGTCGGAGGCGTAGGCGTTGCCGGTGAACTCCGGCTCCAGGGGCAGCTGGTGCTCGACCCCGTGCAGACCGGCGGCGATCAGCGCGGCCAGCGCCAGGTACGGGTTGACGTCCCCGCCCGGCACCCGGTTCTCGAACCGCAGCGAGGGGCCGTGGCCGACCACCCGCAGCGCGCAGGTCCGGTTGTCCCGGCCCCAGGCGATGGCGGTGGGGGCGAAGCTGCCGGGGACGTAGCGCTTGTAGGAGTTGACCGTCGGCGCCAGCAGCAGGGCGAACTCGCCCAGGCAGGCCAGCTGTCCGGCCAGGAAGTGCTCCATGGTGCGGGAGAAGCCGTACGGGCCGTCCCCGGCGAAGACCGGGGCGCCGCTCTCGTCCCGCAGGCTCAGGTGGACGTGGCAGGAGTTGCCCTCCCGCTGGTCGTACTTGGCCATGAAGGTGAGGCTGTAGCCGGCCTGGTCCGCGATCTCCTTGGCACCGGTCTTGTAGACCGCGTGGTCGTCGCAGGTGGTCAGCGCGGGGCCGTACTTGAAGGCGATCTCGTGCTGGCCGAGGTTGCACTCGCCCTTGGCGGACTCCACGGTGAGCCCGGCCCCGGCCATCTCGTTGCGCAGCCGGCGCAGCAGCGGCTCGATCCGGGAGGTGCCGAGGATGGAGTAGTCGACGTTGTACTGGTTGACCGGGGTGAGGCCGGAGTAGCCCTTGTCCCAGGCCTGTTCGTAGCTGTCCTTGAAGACGATGAACTCCAGCTCGGTGCCGGCGTAGGCCTGCCAGCCGTAGCCGGCCAGCCGCTCCAGCTGACGCCGCAGCACCTGGCGCGGGGAGACCGGGACGGGGGTGCCGTCCTGCTGGAGCACGTCGCACTGGACCATCGCGGTGGCCGGGTGCCAGGGCACCATCCGCAGGGTGTCGAAGTCGGGCCGCATCACGAAGTCGCCGTAGCCGGTCTCCCAGGAGGAGACCTCGTAGCCGTCGACGGTGTTCATGTCGACGTCCACCGCGAGCAGGTAGCCGCAGCCCTCGGCGGCGTGGCCGACGACCTCGTCCAGGAAGTGCCCGGCGGCGATCCGCTTGCCCTGGAGGCGGCCCTGCATGTCGGTGAGGGCGAGCACCACGGTGTCCACGGAGCCGTCGGCGACCAGCGCGCGCAGGCGGTCGAGGGTGAGGCGGGGGCTGCTCATCGCTTCTCCAAGGTGCTTGCGCGGTCGGCCGGTTCGTCCTCGGCGGTCACCTTGGGGCCGGTGAACCAGTGCCGGGCCGACACCAGCCACCAGATCCCGGCGAAGCCGAGCACGACCGCCACCGCGACGGGGGTGTAGTTGAAGTTCGCGGCGGTGACCGGGCTGAGGGTGGGCAGCATGAACAGCACCGAGATCAGCGCCGTCCAGCCGACCGCCACGCTACCGATCAGCTTGCTCCACCGGCCCAGGTGCCACGGGCCGCGCTCGAAGGCGTCACCCTGACGGAGTCTCAGGAACACCGGGACGACGTAGGCGATGTACAGCCCGATGACGGAGATCGAGGTGACGGCCGCGTAGGCGGTGGCGTTCCAGAGGTTCTGCGCGCCCAGCAGGAAGGCCCCTCCGGTGGCCAGCCAGACGGCGGCGGTCGGGGTCTGGGTGCGCGGGTTGATCCGGTGCCAGATCCGCGAGCCGGGCAGCGCGCCGTCGCGCGAGAAGGCGTAGATCATGCGGGAGTTGGCGGTCACCGAGGCCATCCCGCAGAAGAACTGGGCGCCGATCACGATCAGCAGCAGCAGCTTCGCGCCGGTCGGGCCGAGCGCGTCCAGGAAGATCTGCGCGGGCGGCACCCCGGTGCTCGTGCCGGTCACGCCCTCGTAGTTCGTGATCGCGAAGGTCAGCCCGAGCAGCAGCACCCAGCCGGCCACCAGGGAGACCAGCACCGAGTTGACGATGCCCTTGGGCCCGGAGCGGGCGGCGTCCCTGGTCTCCTCGGTCATGTGTGCGGAGGCGTCGTAGCCGGTCAGGGTGTACTGGGCCAGCAGCAGGCCGAGCATCGCGACGTAGAAACCGCTGGAGAAGCCGGTGTTGTTGACGAACTTCGTGAACACGAAGGAGGCGGAGGCGTGTTCGGACGGCAGCAGCACCAGCGCGCCGACGATCACCGTCACTCCGGCCACGTGCCACCAGACGCTCACCGTGTTGAGCAGCGCGACCAGCTTCACGCCCCGGGTGTTGAGCAGGCCGTGCAGCAGCAGGATGACCGCGAACAGCACCATGGTGTGCTCGGTGGTGGCGGCGTAGCCCCACTGGAGGTCCAGGAAGGCGTTGGTGAAGAACGCCGCGCCGAAGTCGACCCCGGCGGTGACGGCCACCTGGCCCATGAAGTTGAAGTACCCGGTGAACCAGGAGGCCGCCGCACCGTTGCGGCGGGCCAGCTTGGCGGCCCAGTAGTACAGACCGCCCGCGGTCGGGTAGCTGGAGCAGATCTCGGCCATCGACAGCGCCACGCAGAGCGTCATCAGGCCGACCAGTGGCCAGCCCCAGGTGATCAGGGCCGGGCCGCCGGTGTTCAGCCCGAAGCCGTAGAGGGTCAGGCAGCCGGAGAGGATGGAGACGATCGAGAAGGAGACGGCGAAGTTGGCGAAGCCCGACATCGAGCGGGCCAGCTCCTGGGTGTAGCCGAGCTGCCGTAGCCGGTGCTCGTCGTCGCTCGTGTGCTGCTCGGAAGGCATGCGCACCCCTTGGGGGTTGAGGGGTTCGGGAGAGAGCCGAAACGTGCGCCCACGTCATCGTGGCGGCCAAAGGACCGGTTTCAGACCTTTGGCGTGGGCAGCATGTTCCCGTTACCCCTGATTCCCCGTCAAGACCACGCGCCCCAGTGGTTCCTCGGCGGGCAGCCGGCCGGGCCTCAGCCGTTGACGACCGCCCCGCCGAACTCGGCCACCGCCGCGTCCACGATCCCGCTCAGCTGCGCGTGGTGCGCGCCGCGCCAGTACACCTGCTCGCAGTCCCCGCACTGGGCGTAGACGTCGTAGGAGCGCTCGGTGCCGTCCCGCAGCTGCTCGCGGACCTCGGCCTTGTCGGCCGGCCGGAGCACCCCGTTGCAGTTGGTGCACCGCGTCCACGGCGCGAGCGGGGGCGCGAACCGGGAGAGCACGTCGCGCAGTTGCTCCGCGGGGCGGTGGCTGTAGACGTACGCCCCGGCCCAGAGCTCGCGCCGGTGCAGCAGTCCCCGGTCCCGCGAGAGCATCACCCGCTGCTCGGCCGCCGAACGGGCCGCCAGCGCCGGGTCCCCGATGTCCAGGCTCTCGTACGCCGCGTCCACCCCGAGCAGCCGCAGCCGCCGGGCCAGCGTGCCCAGGTGCACGTCCAGCAGGAAGCGCGGCGCGCCCGGCAGCGCCTGCGGCCTGACCACCGCCCGCACGGCGATCCGCTCGCCGTCCACCGGCACGTGCGAGGTGGCCAGCGCCTCGCCGGCCGCCGTCTCGAAGGCGCCCACCTCGGTCAGCGGTACGCCGAGCGACTCCACCACGTGCCCGAGGGTCGAGGTCCCGTCGGTCCTCACCCCGGACCAGCCGCCTCGACGTGGGGTGCTCACGAAGACGTGCAGCTCGGGGGCGAATTCGATCGAGATCTCGGGCTTGTCCACGGGAGCAGCATGCCAGCACCACCCCTGTCCCCGCCCCGCCTTTTCGCCACCCGGACGCCCCGCCCTCCCCCGTCCCCGCCCCACCACCCCTCTCACCCACCGGTCACCCCCTCCGCCCCCACCCCCGCCCTGGGTACGATGCGGCCGTGGCTGACGAGGGCGTGGACTGGCGCGGCGCATCGGTCCTGCGTCCGGTGCGGACCGGGAACGCCTTCGAGGAGACCGTCGAACGCATCCTCGCCGCCCTCAAGCTCGGCGTCTTCGCCCACGGCGACCGCCTCCCGCCCGAGCGCGAGCTCGCCGCCCGGCTGAACGTCAGCCGCGAGACCCTGCGCGAGGCGCTCCGCTCGCTCCAGCAGGCCGGCTGCGTGGAGCCGCGCCGCGGCCGCTACGGCGGCACCTTCGTGACCTACCGCCTGCCCCCGCCCGACCTCGGTCAACTCCGGCGCGCCGTCCAGGACATGGGGGCCGAGCTGGAGGACGCCCTGACGTACCGTCTGGTCCTGGAGACCGGCGCCTCCGAACAGGCCGCCCGCCGCACCCTCACCCCGGTCCAGCGCGAGCACCTGGAGCAGCGGCTGGCCGAGCTGGAGGACTGCGACCCGGCCGACTACCGCCAGCTCGACTCGCGGTTCCACCTGGCCATCGCCGAGCTCACCGGCTCGCCCTCGCTGGCCGCCGGGGTGGCGGTCGGCCGGATGCGGCTCAACGACCTGCTCAACGCCATCCCGGTGCTCGGCCGCAACATCGAGCACGCCTCGGAGCAGCACCGCGCCATGGTCCGGGCCATCCTCGACGGGGACGTGGCCGCCGCCCGCCGCACCACCGAGGAGCACCTGGAGGCCACCGCGGCCCTGCTCCGGGGCTTCCTCGGCTGATCCCGGCCGCCTCCCCGGGACGCCGCCTCAGTGCTCGTGGGCCGCCTGGTGCTGCTGCCCCCTGACCACCAGATGGTCGAGCAGCTCCCGGGTGGCTTCGGTGACCGCCTCCACCGCCCGCTCGAACACCTCCTGGTTGTGCGCGGCGGGCGCCCGGAAGCCGGACACCTTCCGGATGTACTGCAGGGCGGCGGCGTGGATGTCGTCCTCGGTCACCTCGGGGGTGACCGGGGCGCGCAGGGTCTTGATCGATCGGCACATGCTCCCAGTGTGCGCCGCGCCCCTGACAGGTGACAGGGGGTGATGGCCGCCGAGCCGGGGTACCGTGGCCGGGTAACTCTTGACGCATGATCACCCCCCGGACAGCAGCAGGAGGAACCGTGGAGACGTGGGCCACCTGGACCACTCAGGGCATCCATGCCGGGCACGGCGGCGTGCTCACCGAGGAGCTCGGCGCGATCACCGGCAATCTGACGCTTCACACCACCTGGGTCGAGGGGCAGGTGAAGATCACCGTCCAGTACACCGGCGCGCAGGACTGGTTCACCGTGCTCGGCAGCCCGCTCCCCGCCGCCGACGAGACCACCGCCCGCAATCTGCACCAGGCCATGGTCGAGGCCACCAAGGCGGGCAACGCCCGCGCCCCGCAGGTCTGAACCACACCCGTCCACCCCTCCGCCGAGGCCCCCCGCCGGCGATCATCAGACCGTTCGTCAACTGCTAGTCTGTGCACGCCAACGGGGGGCTTTGGCCTGTTCCGCACCGATCTGTCGGGCGCGGACGCGCTTGCGCGCGCCCCCGTCACGTCCGAGAGCTCGGGAGCTCCCTTGTCGCTGCGCACCAGCCGCCGCCACGTCCTGCCCTTCGCCGCCGTCGCGGTCGCCGCCTCGCTCCTCGCGGGCGTCGCCCAGGCCGACACCTCCACCCCGGCCGACCCCAAGCTGATCGCCGACATCGACGCGATCCTGTCCACCCCGGCCCTGGCCAACGCCCAGGCCGGCGTCCAGGTCATCGACACCACCACCGGCCAGGTGGTCTACCAGCGCGGGCAGAACGCGCTGCTCACCCCGGCCTCGGTCCTCAAGACCGTCACCACCGCGGCCGCCCTCGACCTGCTGGGCGAGAACCACGTCTTCACCACCCAGGTCCTCACCTCCGGCACCCGCTACGGCTCCGTCCTGGTCGGCGACGTCGTGCTGCGCGGCGGCGGCGACCCGAGCCTGCGCCCGGCGGACCTGGACGCACTGGCCAAGCAGGTGGCCGCGGCCGGCATCACCACCGTCACCGGCCGGGTGCTCACCGACGCCACCCGCTACGACTCGGTGCCGCTCGGCCCGGGCTGGGCCTGGGACGACGAGCCGTACTCCTACAGCCCGCAGATCTCCGCGCTGACCGTCGCGCCGGACTCCGAGTACTCGATGGACACCGTCAAGGTGACCGTCACCCCGACCACGGCCGGTCAGCCCGCCAAGGTCACCACCTTCCCGGCCGAGGCCCCGGTGAAGTTCACCGGCCAGATCACCACCGGCGCGGCCGGCTCCGGCAACTCCAGCGGAGTCGAGCGCAAGCGCGGCGTCAACGAGATCGCCCTGACCGGCAGCCTGGCCGCGGGCGCCGCCCCGGTCGACTCCCTGGTCACCGTCGAGGGCCCGGCCGCCTACACCGGCGAGGTCTTCAACGGCGCCCTGGAGCGGGCCGGCGTCGACGTGGTCCGTCCGGCCAAGGCCGCCAGCGGCACCGAGACCACCCAGCCGCTCGCCTCGCACGACTCTGAGCCGCTCGGCAAGCTGATCGTCCCGATGCTCAAGATCAGCAACAACGGCATCGCCGAGCACCTGATCAAGGAGATCGGCAAGGTCAAGGGCGGCCAGGGCACCTGGGCCACCGGCTCCGCCCAGGTCAACGGCTTCCTCAAGGCCAACGGCCTGGAGCTCCCGACGGGCCGTCAGGTGGACGGCTCCGGCCTCTCCCGCTACGACCTGGTCACCCCGGGCAAGCTCGCCTCGCTGCTCGACCTGGCCACCCGCAAGCCGTGGTTCAAGACCTGGTACGACGCCCTCCCGGTGGCCGGCAACCCGGAGCGCATGGTCGGCGGCACCCTGGCCGCCCGGATGCGCGGCACCGCCGCCGAGAACAACGTGCACGCCAAGAGCGGCTCGATGAGCGGCGTCGACAACCTGATCGGCTACGCCACCGCCCCCGACGGCCGCCGCCTGGCCTTCAGCGCGATGATGAACAACTTCCCGGGCGCCCGCCCGCGCTTCGTCCTGGACGCCATCGCCGTCCGCCTGGCCACCGGCCCGGCGCCCGCCGCCCCGGCCGCCGGCTCGAACGCCCCCGCCAAGAGCGGCCAGAACGCCCCGGCCGCCCGCTCCTTCCAGGCGCCGTCCTCCGCCTCGCCCGAGGCGGCCCTGGTGCCGGCCACCCGTTGGGAGGAGTGCGAGACCCTCGGCCGCTGCTGAGCGCTCCCCGCACCCCCGCCCGCGCCTCCGTCGCGCCTCCACCCGCGCCCCTGACCGGGCCTGACGCTCCGTAACCGGGCCCTGCCGAACCTCGTTTGGCAGGGCCCGCTCGCCTATTCGTCAGGAGACAGACCATGTCCGGTGCACGGGCCATGCTGCACACCGCCCGGAGCCACCTCGGCTACCGCGAGGGCGCGGGCAACCGCAACCGCTTCTCCACCGCGATGGGCCGTCCGGCCGAGAGCTGGTGCGCCGACTTCGTCTCCGCCGTCGCCGCCGAGAGCGGCAACTCCGGGCTCTACCCCGACACCGCCTCCTGCTCCACCGCCCGCGACTGGTTCGCCCGCCGCAGCCGCCTCTCCGTCTGCCCCGCCGTCGGCGCCCAGGTCCTCTTCGGCGCGCCCGACGGCCCCTACGGCCCCGGCGGCGAACACACCGGCCTGGTCACCGCCTACACCGCCGACACCATCACCGTCATCGCCGGCAACACCAACGACGACGGCTCGGCCAACGGCGACGGCGTCTACCAGCGCACCTACCGGCGCCGCTCCGCCTACGTCGACTCCTACGGCTACCCCGACTTCCCCGAGGGCCTGGTCTGCGCCGACCCGGCCTGGCGCGGCCGCCCCGGCATCACCTGGTTCGGCCAGCAGGCCGACGAGTCCGACCTCCCCACCCCCCTGATCCCCCGTCAGGTCGTCATCGACGGCCACCCCTACGGCCCCGGCTCCCACGGCCCCCACATCACCACCATGGGCCGCCTCCTCACCGCCGCCGGCTGCTCCCACTACACCGTCGGCCCCGGCCCCGACTGGGGCCCCGCCGACACCGCCTCCATGCGCGCCTACCAACTCCACATCGGCGACACCGGCCCCGAAGCCGACGGCATCCCCGGCCCCCGCCAACTCCACCGCCTCCAAGCCGACTTCGGTGACCGCATCTAGCCGGTCACCTCCTTCGCAAGGTTTCCGCAAGCAGGTGGCAGGGCTTCCGCCAAACCCGCCGGGCAACCCTCCCAACGGCGGCCGCACACCCGCGGCCGCCGTACCGGATCCAGGGGGACCGCAACCATGCCACTCGCCTCGACCGAGCCCATCACGACACCCGGGGCCACCGCCCCCGACGAGCACCGGCAGTGGCTCACGCTGCCCGACTGCAAGCGCGTCCTCGTCGTCGTCCACACGCTCGTCTACGGACTCCGTCTCCAGGACGTGTTCCCGCTGCTGCGCGCCGACCTCCGGGTCAACGTGGTCTTCACCGTCGCTCCGCACCAGTTCAACGCCGGGGCCGCCGACTTCCTCCGCTCGCTCGGCGCCACCGTCATGCCCTGGCGGGAGGCACTGCGCACGGACTTCGACCTCGCCCTCGCCGCAGGGTCCAAGGGCGTCGAGCAGCTCCGCGGACCGCTGCTCCGGCTCCCGCACGGCGCCGGGCACGTCAAGCTCAACCACCGCCCGGCCCTCGGCCCGGACCGCACCATCGGCGGCATCGGCCGCTCGTACCTCACCTGGGAGGGCCGGGTGGTCCCGGCCGCCGTCGCCCTCGCTCACCGGGCCGACCTGGACGAGCTGGCCCGCTGGTGCCCCGAGGCACTGCCGATCGCCGAGGTGATCGGCGACGGCTGCTACGACCGGATCGCCGCCAGCCTGCCACTGCGTCAGCAGTACCGCCGGGCGCTCGGCCTGCGCGAGGGCGAGCGGCTGGTCCTGACGACCTCGACCTGGGGACGGGCCTCCTCGTTCAACCGGATCGACGCCCTGCTCCCGAGGCTGCTCGCCGAACTGCCCGCCGACCGCTACCGCACCGCACTGCTGGTGCACCCCAACGTCTGGGCCGGGCACGGCCGTTGGCAGGTCAACGGCTGGCTCCCGGAGCGCGCCAGGGAGAGCGTCCACCTGCTGCCGCCGGAGACCGACTGGCGCCAGCTGCTGATCGCCGCCGACTACCTGATCGGTGACCACGGCTCGGTCTCGCTCTACGGCGCCCTCACCGGCACCCCCACCCTGCTGGCCCGCTTCCCGGCCGCCGGGGACCTCAACCCGCACTCCCCCGGCGCCCTGCTGGCCCGGACCGCCCCCGCGCTCTCCCTCACCCACTCGCTGGCCGAACAGCTCGACTACGCCGAACAGCGCCTGCGGCCCGAGGAGTCCACCGCCATCGCGGAACGGATCTCCTCCGAACCCGGCCGCTTCAACCACAACGTCCGCGCGCTGATCTACCGCCTGCTCGGACTCGGCGAACCCGCCCACGCACCCTCCGACGACCCGCTGCCGCTGCCGTCCGCACTCGGCAGCCACGACCCGGGGAGGCTCTGGTGAACCTCGTCCGCCTGCACCTCTCGGACCCGGTCGGCCAGGACGAGCACCTCGCCGTCGGTCTCGATCCAGACGCGCCCGCCGCCGAACTCTGCCAGGCCGACGTCCTGACCAGCCGCCAGCTGATGTCCGCCGTCGAGGCCACCCGGCTCGCCGCCTGGCTCCTCGACCTCCTCCCCGGCTGCACGGTGGCCGCCTTCGCAGCCCTCGACGGCACCGTCCGGGCAGCCACCCGGACCGGGCCCGTGGTGATCGCGCCCGGTCCGGTGGCCCTCACCCTCACCGGCTCCCTGGTGCACTCCTGGCTGCTCGCCGGGAAGCCCAGGGCGATGGGCTTCACCTTCCCCGGGCACCCTCCGATGCGCCTTCAGTCGGACGGCTGCTCCAGCTTCTCGGTCAGCCTCGACACGTCCGGGGCGTGCAGCGACCGGTAGAGCTCCAGCGCCTCCTCGTACCAGCGGCGGGCCGCCCCCGGCCGGCCCGCCGTCTCCGCCAGCTCACCGAGGAACTCCCGGCACCTGGCCTGCCACTGCACGGATCCGGCCTCCTCGAACTCCGCCAGCGCCGACGAGAGTTGCTCCCCCGCCAGCGCCTCGGCCCCGGCCGCTCCGTTGGCCCGCCCCAGCAGCGCCAGCGCCCGCGCGGCGTCGTAGCGGTCCCCGACGGCCAACAGCCCTGCCCTGGCCGACCCGAACAGGTCCACCGCCGCCTCCGGCTCCCCCAGGGCCTGCCGCACCTCCCCCAACACCACCCTGGTCAGCGCCGCCCCGCGCGGGTACCCGATCTCCTCCCGGATGGCCAGCGCGACCGCCAGCTCCGCCACCGCCTCCTCGTGACGCCCCGCCAGGAACTCGGACTGCCCCGCCCCGTGCCGCGCCTGCGCCTCGTCCCGGCGGTTCCCGTCCGCCAACGCCAGCACCAACGCCTCCCGGTACCACTCCGCCGCCTCGGTGTGCCGCCCGAGCGCCCGCAGCGCCCCGCCGCCGGAGGTGAGCATCCGGGCCTCCGCCGCGCGGTCGCCCACCGCCCGGGACGCCGCGAGCCCCCGCTCGAGGGCCTCGAGCCAGATTCCGTACGGGCGCAGCCTGAGGAACAAGGGCCACATCGCGTCGGCGAGCTGCCAGACGTACTCGGGCCAGCCCCGTTCCTCGGCGCCCCGCAGTGCGGCCATCAGCTGGTACTGCTCCGCACCGAGCCACCGGAGGGCCTCCGACTCGGTGGCGAAGCGCCGCGGCTCCACCGGCGACTCCCGGTAGGTCCGCTCCAGCGTCCGGTGGCTCGGTGTGATCAGGGCCTCCGTCTCCGTCGCGCTCGCCAGGTACCACTCGACCGCGCGGCGCAGCACCTCGGGCCCGGCGGCCCCGACGCTCCGGGCGTGCAGGCGCACCAGGTCGTGGAAGCGGTACCGACCGGTGCCCGACTCCTCCAGGAGGTGAATGCCCGTCAGCATCTCGACCAGTTCCGCGGTCCGTCGCCACGGCTCGCCCGCGACCGCCGCGACCAACTCCGCAGGGAAATCGGCGAAGGGCACCTGCCCCAGTCGCCCGTAGAGGTCGGCCGCCCTCTCCGCGAGCACCCGGTAGGAGGCGTCCAGCGCTCCCTGGACCGCCCGCTCGCCCTCCACCCGGAGCTCGGTCAGCCGGTCCGCCTCGCGGTCCAGCGCTGCTGCCGTGTCGGCGATGGCCTGGGACGGACTGGTGACCACCCGGGCCGCAGCGACGCACAGCGCGAGCGGCAGCCCCGCACACAGGTCCACCACCTGGCGGGCGGGCCCCGGTTCGGCCGCCACCCGGTCCGGCCCGATCCGGTCGCGGAGCAGGGCGGCGGAGGCCGACGGGCCGAGCAGGCCGAGGCGCAGCAGGCCGGCGCCGTCCAGCTGGAGCCCGGACAGCCGCAGTCGGCTGGTCACCGCCACCAAGGAGCGACCCGAGGCCGGCAGCAGCGGCCGGACCTGGGCCGCGCTCAGGGCGTTGTCGAAGAGCACCATCAAGCGCTTTCCGTCACTCAACGAGCGCCAGAGCGATGCCTGTTCGGCCTGGTCCGGCGGCACCGCGGTGATGCCCAGTGCCCGCAGGAAGCCGCCGAGCACTTCCCCGGCGCCAGCTGCGGACTCCATCTCGTGCCCGCGCAGGTCCACGTAGAGCTGGCCGTCCGGATACTCGTCCGCCAGACCGCGCAGCCAGTGCAGGACGAGCGTGGTCTTGCCGACCCCCGCAGGCCCGGTGACCACGACCAGCGGGTCGTCCCGGCCACTCTCCCGCCGCAATTCCTCCAGGCGGGCAACGGCTCCGGCCCGTCCGACCAACTCGCCGCTGGAACGCGGGAACTGGCGGGGTGCGGGGTGCGCAGGGTGGCTCGAAGCCAGGTGAATTCCTCCGTGGATCTCGCGGGCCTGCACCGTCGTCCCGGTGAACTGCGCCGACCCCGAAATCGTGTTGCCCGCCTCGCTCCCCGAGATCGCGACCCACAGTCGCAGCCCCGGCACCAGTTCGGGGTGGGCCAGCAGGGAGGCCACCAGGGACTCGTACTCATCCTCGCTCTCCGGCTTGGCCAACGGGCCGACCAGGAGCATCAGTTGCTCCCACTGCCGACCGGTCGCCCGCCGGAGGGCGGCCTTCAGCTCCGCGCTGGTCAGTAGTTCCACAGCACCCCCGTTGCCCGCGGCGAACTCCCATAGCAGGTCTGTCGCGGTCCGATACTGAACCCTACGTAAATCAGTTGCTCTCCACTCCGAGGTGCTATGGCCATGCTCCCCCCTGTCATGCTCCCATAATCGAAAACACGCAAACTGTCCGCTGGGGGGGCTGTGTTGACGATCCGTCTGCTCGGACCGGTGCAGGTGAAAGCGGCTGGTCAGGTACTTCCGCTCCGCTCGGCACGGGAGAAGACCCTCCTCGCCGCACTCGCGTACGAACTCGGCAGACCGCTCTCCCACACGACCCTCACCGACCGGATGTGGGACGACCCCGCCACGGCCACTCCGTCGAACCTCTACAGCTGTGCCTCCCGCCTCCGCTCCACCCTCAGGCGTGCCGCCGAACTGGCGAGCCCCACCACGGGCGCGACGCTCGTCTCCGGCGCGCAGACCTACGCCCTGCAGTCCGACCCTGCCGAGGTCGACTGGCAGCAGTACCTCCGGCTGGCGGGACGGGCCCGCACCTTCAGTGAGGCGGGTGACGGCGACCGCGCCCTGCGGGCCTTCCAGGACGCCGAGGAGCTCTGGCACGGGGAGCCGCTGACCGGCCTGCCCGGAGCCTGGGCGGAGAACGCCCGCACGACCATGCTCCACCGCCGGCTCTCGGTCCGGCTCGGCCGTTTCTCCCTGGAGCTCGCGCTCGGCCGGTTCGCCGACCTCGTGCCCGACCTCTCCGCCGAGCTCGACCAGCACCCGACCCACGAGACCATCGCCGAACAGCTGCTCGTCGCCCTCTACGGCTCCGGGCGCCAGTCCGATGCACTGACCCTCTTCCACCGGATGCGCCAACGGCTGCGCGAGGACCTCGGGGTGGACCCCGGCCCGCGCCTGACCTTCGTGCACGAGCGCATCCTCCAGCAGGTCCCGGTCGGCGACCTGCTGCCGGACCGGGGACGGGGCGCTCCGGTCGCCCAGCCGCCGACCGCCGCCGGCCCGTCCAACCTGCCCAGCCGGAGCCACTTGATCGGTCGTGACGGTGACCTGGACCGCCTGTCCGAACGGCTTCAGGGAAATCTCGCGCTCCAGACGCTCTCCGGCATGGCCGGCGTGGGGAAGACCGAACTCGCCCTCCACCTCGCCGACCGCCTCCGAGCCCGGTTCCCCGACGCCCAGATCTACCAGAACATGCGGGCGCACTCTCCCGGCCAGCCCCCCGTCTCGGTCCACAGCGCTCTGGTCACCCTTCTCCGCAGACTGGGCACGCCGACCGCCGCGCTGCCGCACGAGACCGCGGAACTGAGCGCGCTGTGGCGCTCCGAGCTCTCGCGGCGCAGAGTGCTCGTCCTGCTCGACGACGTCGCGAACCCCGAGCAGGTCCGGGCGCTGTTACCCGAATCGGCCTCCTCCGTCGTCCTGTTGACCAGCCGTCACCGGCTGAGCGGGCTTCCCGGCGTACACACCTACTTCGTCGACCTGCTCGCCCCCGAGGAGGCAGCGGCGCTGTTCCAGCACCTGGTCGGCCCGGAGCGGGTCGACGACACTGAGGTGCTCGCCAGGTTGGTCGCCCAGCTCGGGCACCTGCCGCTGGCCATCGAGATCGCCGCGAGCCGGCTCAAGGACCATCCCACCTGGACCCTCGAGCACCTCTCCCGACGCCTCTCCCGGATGCCGGGGCGGTTGGGCGAGATCCGGGACGAGTTCCGGGACGTGGCACGGGTCTTCGAACTCTCCTACATGCTGCTGACACCGGACCAGCAGAGTGCGTTCCGGCGGCTCGGGCTCCATCCTGCCGGCGAGTTCGACCTGTACGAGGGCTCCGCCCTGATGGGAAGGTCGCTCGACACTGCGGAGCGCATCCTGGAGAACCTCCTCGACTACCACCTGATCACCGAACTCTCTCCCGACCGCTACCGCTTCCACGACCTGCTCGCGGAGTACTCCAGAACGCTCGCCGACACCGAGGAGACGCCCGACGAACGCGCGGCGGCCCACCGTCGCCTGGCCCACTGCCAGATCCGGCTCGCCGACCGGGCGGACCGCCTCGTCCATCCCGGCCGCCCCCGTCTTCCGCTGCCCGCCGGCATCAGCCCCGCGCCGGAGCCGCACTGGAAGGACGAGGCGGACGCCAGGAAGTGGCTCAGCGAGACCCGCGCCTCCCTGCTCTCCGTCGAACGGCACGCGCGCCGGAACGGCCTGAGGTCCGAGGCGGCCCGGATGGCGCACGTACTGGCCGAACACCTCAACCAGGAGGGGCACTGGCAGGACGCCGTGGAGATGCACGGCGCCGCCGTCGACCACTGGCGGTCAGTCAACGACCGGACGGCCGAGGCGCGGGCCCTGATCGACCTGAGTGCCAGTCATGCCCGCTCCTCCCGTTACGTCCAGGCCGCCGAGGCCGGGGAGCTCGCGCTGGGATTGACCAGGGGCGTCCAGGACCTCGAGGGCGAGGCGGAGGCGCTCGCCCAGCTCGCGCTGCTGCACTGGCACGTCAGTGAGTACGACGTGGCACTGACGCTGCAGCGACGGGGGCTGGCACTCCCGGTGACCAGGCACAACCGTGTTCGGTATTCGAACAATTTGGGCATCATCCTGCTCTATTCGTCCGATTATCCGTCCGCCTTGGCGGCATTCTTCGACTCCCTCACGGAGGTGCGCCAGATCGGCGACCTCCAGAGGGAGATCGGCATCCTCAACAACATCGGAGAAGTCCACCTGGCCATGGACGACCGGCTCTCCGCACGCAGAAGCTTCGAGGAGGCACTGGCACTTAATGCCATCATCGGTTCGGAGGTCGACCGCGCCGCGCTCCGGATCAATCTGGCCGACGCCATCGACAGCCCCGAAGAACTTCCGCACGCGCTGATCCTCTGCGAAACGGGCCTGGAGACCTACCGACAGCTCGGCGACCGTCGCAACCAGGCCAACGCCCTCACCGCCCTCGGGGACATCCACCTCAGGAGCGGCCACCCTCACTCGGCCCTCGCCAGTTTCACCGAAGCCCAGGAAATCGCCCGCGACATCGGAGCACTGCACGAACGGGCCACCGCTCTCCTGGGTGCAGGCCGGGCCGCCGCACGGCTCGACCTGCTCCCACTCGCCGAGGAGCACCTCCGGAAGGCGGTCCTGACCGCCCGGTCCATCCCGCACGCCGCCGACGAGGCCGAGGCATCGGACGCCCTCGCCGCGGTTCTCGTCCGCCTCGACAAGAGCAACGAGGCCCGGAAAGTCTGGCACCGGGCGGTGGCACTCGGTGCCTCTCTTGATTTGAGCGCCTCCGAATACCTCCGCACCCGCCTCCAGGGGGAATGAGTTTTCGAAAAGGGGGTGCCACTCGGATTTGTGGTGCGTGGGGCTGGTGGGATAAATTTCGATCATCAGTACTCCCCGGAACCCAATCTAATGGATTAGGTTCCCTTGGCGCAACCTCAGACCGAAATGGATGCACGACCTTGATTCGTCTCGCCCTCGGCATGGCTCTGGCCATGGGTTTTGTCCTGGCGCTCTCCCCTGCTCCGGCCCAGGCCCGGATCTGCATACCCCTGACGCGAGCCGAGTGAGCACGGCCCGCCGATTCGAATGAATTGGCGGGCCGCACGTTCTACCTTCTGGGGCGGTACGCCACGACGGCGTGCCGCCCTTCGTCATGTGGTCATGCGGTGCGCGGGAGTTCGCGGGGCATGAGGAGGGCGGAGAGGACGGCGGGGGCGGCGCCGATGAGGATCATGACGGCCCACCAGTCGGAGACGTCGAGGAGGAGGGGGATGAGGAGGGGGGTGGCGAAGGCGCCGGCGAAGACCATGGTGTTCTCGAGGCCGAGGGCGGTGCCGGAGCGTTCGGCGCCGGCCATCGTGGCGATCTCGGCGTAGTGGACGCCGTGCCAGCCGCAGGAGAGGAAGCCGGCCAGGATGAGGAGGCCGGCGACGATCCAGGTCGGGGAGGACTCGAAGACGGCGATGCCGGTGTAGGCGACGGCGATGACCCAGGAGTAGAGGGTGACCAGGGTGCGGCGGTAGCGGCCGCCGTGGCGGTCGGTCCAACGGCCGCCCCAGACCCGGGAGATGGCGCCGAGGATCTGGACGACCACCAGCAGGACGGCGATCGAGCCGATCGACATGCCCTTGACGGTGTGCAGGAAGACCGAGCCGAAGGTCAGGACGAGGAACTGCGGCAGGTCGAGCAGGAAGGCGGTGATGGCGACCCGCCAGATGTCCCAGCGCTTGAGCGGGTCGGGGACCTCGGTGGCGGCAGTGGAGCCGTCGCGCTTGGTGCGGGCCAGCGGGGGCTCGTCCAGCCAGATCACCACCGCGAGGGTGGCCAGCAGGCAGAAGAGGGTGAGGAAGGCGAACACCCAGCGGAAGCCCGCGCCGAGGGCCAGCGGCGGGAGGACCGCGGCGCCGATCGCTCCGCCGGCCGGGACGGCCGCGACCCGCAGGGAGATGGCGAAGCCGCGCTTGGCGGGCGGGAACCAGCCCATCACCGCGCGGCCGGAGGCGCCGTTGACGCAGCCGCCGAGGGCGCCCGCGAAGAAGAGCACCACCGCCAGCGCGACGTAGGAGGGCACGGCCCCGCCGGAGGGCACCAGGAAGGCGGTGACCAGGGCGAGCGCCACGGTGGTGCCGGAGAGGCCGGTGATCAGCACCACCCGCTCGCCGATCCGGTCGGAGAGGATGCCCCAGAAGACGTCGGTGACGAAGATGCCGGCGGTCACCGCGGCGAGCACGAAGCCGAGTTGACCGGTGCTCAGGGAGTAGGCGGTCTGCAGGATGGAGCCGGAGGTCGGGATGCCCTGGAAGGTGGCGCTGAAGGCGGCCTGGGCGAAGATGCCGATCCAGAGGATGCCCCACTTGTAGCGGGTGCCGTGGACCTTGCCGGACCGGCCGACGGTGGGCTCCGCCGGGGTGGGCGGGGTGGACGGTGTGGGCGGGGTCGTTAACTGGACCATGGGGAGGTCTCCTGGTCGTGGTTCGGGGCGGACCGCAGAAAGGGCGTACAGCAACGGTGGCAGCCGTGCACCGGAGCGGGAAGGGATCTCCGGTGCACGGCAAGCGGGTATGTCAGGTGTGCCGGGTACCAGGTGTGCCCGGTACCAGGCGTGTCAGCCCTGCGCGTCCGACGGAAGCGGAGCGCCGTCCAGGGCGAGGCCGGTGTCGGGCATCTCGCCGGGCTGGATCGGGAGGGTGCGCTTCTCCCGGATGACCATCATCTTGCAGCCCTTGGTGCTGGAGACCCGGTGGATGCTGTTCGGCACCTCGACCACCAGGGTGCCGGGGAGGTAGCGGTCACCGTTGTCGTTCTCCAGCTCGCCCTCCAGGATGAAGAGCAGCTCGAAGCCGAGGTGGCGGTGCAGGTCGCCGTGGGCGCCGGGGCCGAAGTGCGCGATGTAGGCCTCGGCGCCGTCGGGGCCGGTCTCCTCGCCGGTGTAGAGCCAGTGCACGTCCACCGCCTGGCGGCCGGGCTGGACGTAGGCCTGCCAGTTGAGGTTGTCGCCGCTGGAACCGGCGCCGAGCAGGTCCGGGAAGACCTCGACCTTGCGCTGCTGGGCGATGTACTCGGGCATGGTGGAACTCCTAGGAAGGGGATGGGAGGTGAGGAGGGGTCAGAGGCCCGGGGCGGCGTGGACGGTCTGCTCCTCGAGCAGGTCCTCGGCCCGGTGCTCCACCCCGGCGGCGCCGGCCCGCAGTTCGGCGCGGCGGATCTTGCCGGAGGTGGTCTTCGGCAGGTGGGCGAACTCCAGCGCGCTGATCTGCTGGTGCGGGGCCAGCTGCCCGGCCGAGAAGGCGAGGATGGCCCGGGCGGTGTCGGCGTCCGCGGCGTACCCGTCGGCGAGGGCGACGTAGGCCTTGGGGACGCGGTAGCCGACCGGGTGCGGCACCGGGACGACGGCGGCCTCGGCCACCGCCTCGTGGCGCAGCAGCACGCTCTCCAGCTCGAACGGGGAGATGCGGTGGTCGTAGGACTTGAAGACGTCGTCGTTGCGGCCGATGTAGACCAGGTAGCCGTCGGCGTCGCGCCGGGCGATGTCGCCGGTGTGGTAGAGCCCGTCGGCGAGGGTCTTGGCGGTCTTCTCGGGGTCGCCGAGGTACTCCGTCATCACGCCGACCGGACGGTCCGTCAGGTCGACGCAGATCTCGCCCTCGTCGCCGGCCCGGCCGGTCTTGGGGTCGACCAGCAGGATCGGGTAGCCGGGCAGCGGCTTGCCCATGGAGCCGGGGCGGACGGCCAGGCCGGCCGTGTTGCCGATCTGGGCGGTGGTCTCGGTCTGGCCGAAGCCGTCCCGGACGGTGAGGCCCCAGGCGGTGCGGACCTGCTCGATCACCTCGGGGTTGAGCGGCTCGCCGACCGAGGAGGCCTCGCGCAGGGCGGCCGGCTTGTGGCCGAGGTCGGTCTGCAGCAGGGTGCGCCAGGCGGTCGGCGGGGCGCACAGGCTGGTGGCCTGCTCGCGGTCGGCGATCTCCAGCAGCAGCCGGGGCGAGGCGCCGGGCGGCAGGTTGACGGAGAGCACGGTGGCCTCGGCGTTGAGCGGGCCGAAGAAGGAGGACCAGGCGTGCTTGGCCCAGCCGGGGGCGGAGACGTTGCAGTGCACGTCGCCGGGGCGCAGGCCGTTCCAGTACATGCCGGTCAGGTGGCCCACGGGGTAGCTGACGTGGGTGTGGGCGACCATCTTGGGGCGGGAGGTGGTGCCGGAGGTGAAGTAGAGGAAGAGCAGCTCGTCGGCGCGGGTCTCGCGCTGCGGGCAGTAGGAGGTGCTCTCGCGGTACGCCTCGGCGTAGGGCCGCCAGCCGGGGACGGGCTCGCCGACGGCGATCCGGGTGACCTCGGTGAACGGGTCGAACAGCCCGGTGAGGTGACTGGCTGTCAGGACGTGGGCCACCTCGCCGCGCTCCATCCGGTCGGCGAGGTCGTCGCCGGAGATGGTGGTGTAGGTGGGGAGGACCACGACGCCGAGCTTGATGGCGGCGAGCATGGACTCCCAGACGGCGAGCTGGTTGTCGAGCATCAGCAGCACCCGCTCACCGCGCCGGACGCCTTGGGCGCGCAGCCAGTTGGCGACCTGGTTGGAGCGGGCGGAGAGCTCGGCGTAGCTGAGTTGGACGGCCTCGGTGCCGTCGGTGATCCGGATCGCGGTGCGCTCGTTGCCCTCGGCGATCCGGTCGAACCAGTCGAGCGCCCAGTTGAACTTCTCCAGCCGGGGCCAGCTGAACTTGGCGACGGCGGCGTCGTGGTCCTCGCGCAGCTCCAGCAGGAGGTCCCGGGCTGCCCTGAACTCCTGGTACGCGTCGGGGTGTTCGGTCACGGTGCGTCAACTCCTGGTAGGCGGCGAGACGGTCAGGCGCTGGCGAGGACGTCCTGGGCGATGGCGTCGGCGTCGGCGTGGAAGCCGACCATCGGGCCGGGGCGGCCGTTGCCGATCTGGGTGAACCAGCGGAGCTCCTCGGTGGGGATGCCGAGCGCGTACAGGCCCTTGGTCGGGGTCCCGGCGCGGTCGATCACCCGGTAGGGGCGTTCGGTGACGGCGAGCGCGCCGGTGGTGAAGCTGGCGCCGTCCTGCTCGCTGACGTTGGTGTGGGCGGAGGCGCAGCCGTCGCCGAGCAGCTGGCGCATCAGCGGGGAGGCGTCGACCCGGATGTCGGAGCGCGGGATGCGGGCGTCGATCAGGGTGGTGGCGTTGACGAACGAGCCCTGCACGGAACGGGATTCGAGCGAGAACTGCCCGGTGTCCTCGCAGCGGCCGATCTCCAGGTCGGGGCCGACCACGGTGAGCACGCCGGCCTCGATCAGGGCGACGGCCTGGCGGATGCGCAGTGACGGCGGGCCGGCCGAGACCATGGTGTTGATCGGGTTGAACCAGGTGAGGAACTCGTCGCGCTGGGAGTCGGGGTGCAGGCTGGCGAACTCCACCGCCTCCCGGACGGAGCCGCGGATGTCCCGCAGGGTGTCCAGGGCGGCCTTCAACGGGCCGTCGATGTTGCCGCGTTCGGCCTCGGCGGCGTCGGAGCAGAGCACCTCGGTGAGCCGGGCGTGGAAGGCGGCGGGCGAGGCGAAGGCCTCCCCGGCGAAGGGGCGGGCCATCCGCTCCAGGTCGATCTGCGGCAGCCCGGCCAGGCCGGTGTCGGCCAGCAGCTTGGCGACCTGCTCCTGGTCGCAGCCGACCGCGAGCTTGTAGGCGTCGGAGAACTCGGCAGCGGCCTGCTCGCCGTCGCGGTGCAGCACGGTGGTGCGGTAGTAGGTGTGGTCCACCTCGCGCAGGATCAGCGGCAGGACGTGCTCGCGGAAGCGGAGCTTGACCGAGCCGCTCTCGTCCAGCGCGCGGCGGCGGACGTCGGCCAGCGCCTGCAGGGTGAAGATCGCCGGGGTGTAGCGGTAGTCGGAGCCCTTCTGGTTGCGGCCGCGGGCGAGCAGCGGCAGGCCGCTGCGGGATCCGGCGTAGATGTGCGGCTCGTGGCCGGAGGGCTCGTACTTGAGGCGCCCGTCGACCCGCTCGACGAAGCGGCCGCCGCGGCCGGAGGTGAGCACGGTGGTGACGTCGTAGAAGGTGAGGCCGAGGCCGATCACCGCGACGGGGCGGCCGGGGCGGATGTCCTCCAGGTCCATGTCGGCGGCGGAGTCGCCGCGCAGGTAGCTGGTGCCGCGGTGGCGGGAGGCGAAGTCCAGCAGGTCGCGGTCGGCGCCGCCGGCGAAGTTGTGCGGGTGACCGGTGGTCAGCACCACCTTGTCGACGTCGAGTTGCTGGCCGTCGCTGGTGGTAAGGCGGTAGTCGCGGGTCTCGCCGCGCTTGGCCCAGCGGGCCCGGGCGGTGACGGGTACCACGGCGACGCCCTCGGGGAGCCGGGCGGTGATCCGCCGGTACACGTCGTGCAGGTAGCGGCCGTAGACCCGGCGCGGGGCGTAGGTGTTGGGCGATCCGAGCTCGGGGTACGTCGCGGGATCGGCGGCGAGCCACTCGTGCAGCGAGGGGCCGGCGCCGGCGCGCCACGGGCCGTCGTCGGGCTCGCCGGAGTAGAGACTGACCTCACCGGCGGCGGTGTTCATCAGCAGCCACTCGGACTGGTCGGTGCGCCAGACCCGGCCCGCACCCATTTCGCCCGGATCGACGGTGTAGATCCGGACCGGCCGGGAAAGCGGCTCGGCGGAGAGCCGGGAGACCATTCTCTCCAGGACCGAAAGGCCCCGAGGTCCCATTCCTATGATCGCGATGTTCAGGGCGGAGTCCTGCATCTGAGTGCCTTCCCTGTCTGCGGTTCGATGACTGAAGTAAATGGGCGTCCAAAGGTGGACGCAAGTACAGTTTTGACTGTGACGCACATCACCGGCGTCCGTGGTGTGAGCGGCGATCTGACGAACTGACCTCGGGGGTCGATGAGTTCGTCCCGGTTTGTCGGCACTTTCCGGCCTGGCCTATGTCAGGCCTCCCGGCCGCCCGGCGAAACGAATTGACGACGTACCGATGAATTGCCGGGGCCCTTTGTCAGGTAGGCGGATTCCCCACGGAGCATTTCCGCGCGGCGCATCGCCGTCGAATTGACGAATTTCGGCCCGCCCGGCCGTCGCGGACAGCGACCGAAGATCTCGCCGGGGCGGTCGGACGGCCCCGGCTACCCACCTGACGGACTGTCAAAACGTTACCCACGGTCAACTTTCGACCATGGTATAAAGCTGGCCTGGGGGATCGGCAGCGGGGGGCATGGGGCATGACCAGGGCAGCGGGAACGTCACTCGGGCGCCGGGAGCGCAACAAGCTGCGGGTCAAGGAGGGCCTCTACAACTCCGCGCTGAGACTCTTCGCCGAGCAGGGGTACGACGGCACCTCGATCGACGACATCGCCGAGGACGCGGACGTGGCGAGGGCCACCTTCTTCAACCACTTCCAGCGCAAGGAGGACCTGATCAGCGAGTGGGGCCGCCACCGGCAGGCCGAGCTCGCCGCCTCGCTGGAGGAGCTGCCCGATGAGGAACAGCTGGGCGCGGTGGGCCGGTTGACGCACTGCATGACGGTGCTCGGGCGGATCAACGAGGGCGAGCGCGCGATAACGGTGGCCATGCTCACCGCCTGGGTCCGGGCGGGCCGGCCGCTCACCGAGCGGCCCTACCTGGCCGAGATCTTCACCCGGATCGTCGAAACCGGCACCGACCGGGGCGAGTTGGCCACCCTGCTGCCCGCCCACCAGGTCGGCGACCTGCTCCACGACCTCTACCTGGGCACCCTGCTCCGCTGGGTGCAGGACCCGGCCCCGGCCGAGGAGGGCCTGCTGACCCTCCGGCTGCGGGGCGTGCTCACCACCCTGCTGGACGGCCTCGCACCGCGCTGAGTCCCATTCAACGCGCCGCGGCCGCGCACCGCCCGGCGGACTACTCCGGTCGTGGCCGGTGTCCTCAAGGCGGCTGCTCCACACGGAGGTTGACGCGCCATCGAATGGCGCAGGCGTCCCGGCGACCGGTCGCCCGCCGCCGGGGCCGACCGGAGGATGAAGGCACCGACCCGACCCACGACTCAGGAGAGTTCCCGTGGTTGATGCCGCATGCCCGCCGACCGGGAGGAGGCGGCACGGTGCCCGGACCGCCGTGCTGGCCCCCGTGGCCGCGCTCGCCGTCCTGGTCCCCTTCGCCCTGCCGAGCAGCGCCGACGAGGCGGCCGGGGCGCCACCGCCCCTGGTGGCCGAGGCGTACGACGGCGAGCAACGCCTGGCCACCACCAAGGAGGTGACCGACCTCTGCGCCCAAGGTGCGCCGTGCACCTTCCGGGTCGACCGGGCGATCTCGCGCGAGTACCTGAGCGCCGTGATGTCCCTGGGCAACGCGGCCATCAACTGCTCGGACGGGGACATGCAGATCGACCGCACCGTCACCTTCGTCACCAGCAGCACCGACAACATCGGCGGCGAGATCTCCGGCAGTGCGGCGGTCGAGGGCGCGATCGACGGCACGGTGGCCGCCTCGGCCGCCGCCAGTGTGGCGCCGGGCGTCGTCGGCGGCACCACCCAGTGGGGATCGAGCAAGGACAAGGGCCCGACCACCCAGGACCAGGCCAAGACCTCGGTGGACGTCCCGGTCACCGTCTCCGGCTCGAACAGCCTGCACGTCGGTGCCAAGGCGAGCTTCTCGACGGCCTTCAAGGCGACGTACTCCCACCGCTGGCAGTCCGTCAACACCGAGTCGACGCGGGTGGTGTTCACCGTCGGACCGGGCGACGAGATCCAGTTCGGCGTGCTGAACGCCATGGTGCGCACGGCCGGCGCACTGACGGTCGACGGCACCGGGAAGCTCGTCAAGAACATCACGGTGGACAGCCCCTCCACCGCAAACGTCAGCGCCATCGTGGCGCAGAGCTTCAGCAGCCCGGACAAGTGCCTGACGCTCCGTCCGAAGGGCCGGTCGGCCGGGCTGGTCGAACTGGCCCCGGAGCAGGGCGGCCGCCGTCCCGGCGCCGTGTACGTGCGGACCGCGCAGGGTGAGTGGAGGCAGCGATGAGGACGCGTCGGATGCGGGCGGCCGGAGTGCTGACCGCCCTGGCGGTGCTGACCGCCGCCCCCTGGCCCGCCGCCGCGGAGGGCGCCGGCATCGAGGAGATGGCGGTCGCCGAGGCCTTCGAGGGCGCCACGCCGCTGCCCGACGCCGCCGCGGTGGCCCGCGGCTGCGGCGGGGAGTACGGCTGCTCCTTCCGGATCCTCCCCGCCGGTTCCCGTGAGTTCACCACCGCGGTGATGTCGCTCGGCAACGCGGCGATCAACTGCACCAACAAGCCGATCGACGTGCACCGCACGGTGATCCTGGAGTCCACCACCACCGACAACGTCTCGGGCGAGATCTCCGGCACCGCCACGCTGGAGGGCACCGTCGACAACACCACGACGGTGGCCGGCAGCGTGGGCGTGAGCAACAAGAACGAGATCACCCACACCGACCACACCGCTCCCAAGGACAAGGGGCCGAACTCCGAGATCACCAGCGGCGCGACGCTGGCGGCGGGCGGGTCGGCCGGCGCCTCCGGACAGGTCAAGCTGAGTGCCAAGGCCACCTTCTCGATGGCCTTCAAGGCGACCTACTCCAAGGAGTGGCGGCGCACCAACACCGAGACCACGCAGGTGAAGTTCACCGTGCGGCCCGGGGACGAGCTCCAGTTCGGCGTGCTCAACGCGATGACCCGCACGGTGGGCGAGCTCAGTGTGGACGGCACCGGGAAGCTCATCAAGAACGTCACCGTGGACAGCCCCTCCAGCGTCAACGTCAGCACCCTGGTGGCGCAGACCTTCACCAGCCCGGACCGCTGCCTGACGCTCCGTCCGCCGGGTCGTGCCCTGCCCGACCAGGTCCTCGACCTCGCACCGCGCACCGACGGCACCCGGCCGGACGCCCGGTACCGGCTGACGGCCGACGGGGCCTGGGCACCCCAGGACTGAGCCCGGCACGACGTGGCCGCCTGCCGGAGCTCCGGCAGGCGGCCACGTCGTGTGCGCCGACTACGGGTTGAGCGGCACGGACCGAGCCCGCAGGCCGACCGGCGGGGCCTCCAGGGTGAGCAGCCGCTGGTCGGCACCCGGGGCGTTGTCCGGGGTGCCGCCGCTCGGGCGGGCGGTGCCGCAGCGCTGGAGCTCCACCTCGTTGAGCGGGCCGGTGCGCTGGAAGTAGCGGTCGGGCAGGGACGTGGCCGGGACGTCGAAGGCGGCGTCCAGACGGTAGCCGTTGCGGGAGTTGGTGAAGGAGCCCACCACCCGCTCCCGGGCCGGCTGAACCTCGATCCAGCTCACCTCGCCGGGCTGGATGGTGGGGTTGAGCGACTTGGTGGTGGTACGGCTCCAGGTGAGCGGGTTGCTGGTGGAGACCGCCGCCGGATTCCCGCCGCCCGCCGCGAAGCCGGCCGCCACCTGGGCGGCCAGGTTGGGGCGGCTGACGGAGATGTCGGCGCGGTCCGGGGTGAGCGGGGCGCCCTTGAGTGCGTAGTACTGGGTGAGGTTGTCGTACGGGGGCTCGGTGTTGGTCATCGGGTGGTCGTCCACCACCGTGTTGCGGGTGCAGTTCACGTACACCTCACCGACGATCCGGGTCCTCCCGTAGTACTGGTAGGAGTAGCGCCGGTCGACGGTGAACCGGCAGGCGGTGGTGGAGCCTTCGCAGTCGTCCACCGCCACGCCGGGCTCCAGCGTCGAGACCCCGTTGTACGCCGCGGGGCCCGGCAGCCGCTCCTTGGCGACCTTCTGGTCCACCGGCGCCGGCACCTGCTCGGCCGTCACGTTGGTGATCAGCGGCCCGCAGGAGAGCGAGCCGGTCTCCTCGGAGTCGAAGGAGACCATCGGGTTGTCCTCGGTCGCGGTGAACCCGAAGACCCGGCCGGTGGTCCAGTTCGCCTTCCCGACCGTGTCGGTGCCGCCGGTGGTGACCTGCGGGTCCGGCGGGATGCCCGTCGGGACGACCAGCGAGACGTTGTAGGTCTGACCGTCCTTCACCTGGTCGAGCTTGCAGCCGGGATGGGTGCTCGGGCTGTCGTCCCAGCGCAGGGTGACCTGGGAGCCGTTCCTGACGCCCCAGAGGCGGGTGCGCATCGAGCGCGGCAGCCCGTTCCAGTTGAGCGAGGTCGCCTGGTAGCCCTGCGGGTGCTGGGCGAGGGCCTTGCCGAAGACCACCGCGTTGGTCTCGGGGTACCAGTCGGCATGGCCGGCCTGGGTGCCGTTGTCGGGCGCGGCCGGGCGGGCGAAGGTTCCGTTGGGCACGGCGACCGGGACGGGGGTGGCGGCGTGGGCCGGCGGCGGCGCGGTGACGGCCAGGGCCAGCGCGGCAGCCGGGCAGCCCAGCCGGACGAGGAGATGACGGCGCATCAGCAGAACCACCACTCGCTCGGCGGGACGACCGCGTCCCCGGGCCCGGCCGAGGCGGTCAGCGCGTTCGGCAGGGCGCAGAGCTCGTTCGCGGCGGCGTTCGGCGGCTCGTCCCGGGAAACCTTGCCGAAGTCGGCGACGGCCTGGGTCTGTTGGGCGATCCCGTCCTTCTCGGCCTTGCCGTCCCCGGCCACGCCGCCCAGACACTCCTTGCTGGTGGGCGGGCAGTTCTCGATCTTCTCCTTGCTCCCGGCCACGTCCTTGCACGCCGGACTGCTCGCGTTCCCGCCCGCGCAGGGGTCGTTCTCCTCGGGCTTGGACGGTGCGGTGAGCGGCGGCGAGGTCTGCTTGGCCACCACGTTGGTGATGAGCGGCCCGCACCCGACGTCGGTGGTCGCCGTAAAGGTGATCTCGGGGGCGTCCTCGGCCGCGGAGAAGGAGTACGTCCGCCCCGTGTACCAGTTCGACCGGTTGCTGACCGGAGTGGTCGTGAAGCTCCCGCGGCCGTTCGCGTCACCGGCCACCGCCACGGTGTACCCGAGCCGGGTCCCCCCGCTCGCACAGGTCGCGGGGCTCTCGTCCCAGCTGACCGTGACCGTCGCCCCTGACCGGATGCCGCGCAGCCGGGTGCCGGCCGGCACCGCCTTGCCGCCCCAGGTCAGGGAGGCGGCCTGGAGGCCACGCGGATGCTCCGCCCTGGCGGTCGAGGCGACGCCACCGCCCTTCCAGCCGTCGATGCCGCTGGCCCAGTCCTGGCCGGCGGGCACGCTGGGCGAGGAGAAGGTCCCGTTCACCACCGTGGCCGGCTCGGTGTCCTCCGCCGAGGCCGGGCCCGCCAGGGCGAGTGCGCTACTGAGGGTGATGACGAGGAGTCTGGCGCGTTGATTCCGCAGCACGGTTCGCTCCGCTGAACTTGGCAGTCTTGCCGGACTTTTGAGCGCCGGTCAGCCGACGGACGCCCACGATCTCCCGTCATCCTTCAAGCCGTGGTTACTCACCGCAATCAGAACGGGCCGATAGAGCGAAGACGAACTATCTCGCTGGGCCATTGGCGTGGAAGGCCGTCGCGGCCCGTGAGGACGGCCCGCCGAGCCGGGTAGGTGTTCGAACGATCCCGATCCCCTGTCCCCCAGTGGCCGCGCGCCCACCGCGCCGAGCGGCCCGGATCGTCGAGGAATCCCCCATGACCCCCTTGCTCCGCCCTGTCCGCTGCCTGCGGGCGGGTGCCGTCCTGCTCGCCCTGGCCGCCGTCCCGTCCCTGACGGCCGCTCAGCTCACCGAGCCCGCCGCGCCCAGGACCACCAGCTCCACCACCGCCCAGGACAGACTCGCACCCCTGCCCGGCCACGCCGCGCTCCACGGTGCCCCCGTCCGCCGCTCCGCCCCGCTCCAGTGACCCCCGACGTAGAGGAAGAAATGCGCCCGCACCGCACGCTCCGCCGTATGCCCGCCACCGCCGTCCCCGCCGTGATCGCCGGCCTCACCCTGCTGGGCGCCACCGCCCTGCCGACCTCGGCCGCCTCCGCCTACGACCTGCGGCTGCGGGCCTGGGGCCAGAACACCAACGGCCAGCTCGGCGACGGCACCGCCAAGACCCAGCGGCTCAGCCCGATCTCGGTGGTCGGCCTGTCCGGCGCGGAGGTGAACGGGATCGCCGCCGGTGGCAGCGGCACCGGGGCGGCCGCCGCCGGCTTCGCCCTCGCCCTGATGGGCAACGGCACCGTGGAGGCCTGGGGCCGCAACGACAAGGGCCAGCTCGGCAACGGGGCCAACGGCACCACCGACGAGTGGTCGGTGCCCGGCCTGGTGCCGGGGCTGACCGAGGTGGAGGCCGTGGCGGCGGGCGGCTCGCACGCGCTCGCCCTGCTCAAGGACGGCACCGTACGGGCCTGGGGTCTCAACGACAAGGGGCAGTTGGGCGACGGCACCACCACCGACGCCAAGCTCCCGGTCACCGTCGCCGGCCTCAACGACGTGCAGGCCGTCGCCGCCGGTGACAGCTTCAGCCTGGCCCTGCTCAAGGACGGAACGGTGAAGAGCTGGGGGAACAACGACAAGGGCCAGCTCGGCATCACCGCCAAGCCCGCGACCGGCGCCGCCGTGCCCGCCCCGGCCCCGGCCACCCGGACCACGGCCGCCGTCATTCCGGAGCTGACCACCGTCAAGAGCATCGCCACCGGGTCCTCGCACGCCATGGCGCTGCTCGCCGACGGCACCGCCGTCGCCTGGGGCCTCAACGACAAGGGCCAGCTCGGCGACGACACCGTGGCCAACAAGCCGTACCCCGTACCGGTGTTGGAGCTCAAGGGCGTCTCCGCGCTGGCCGCCGGCGGCTCGCACAGCCTGGCCCTGCTGGAGGACCGCACCGTCCGGGCCTGGGGCCTGAACACCAACGGCCAGGTGGGCGACAGCACCCAGACCCAGCGCAACACCTCCGTCCCCGTCTCCGACCTGACCGGTGTGCTGGCCATCGCGGCCGGCTCGGCCCACAACCTGGCGGTGCTGGCCGACGGCACCGTCAAGGCCTGGGGCCTGAACGACAAGGGCCAGCTCGGCGACGGCACCACCACCCAGCGCCTCACCCCGGTGCAGGTGCTGGCCAAGTCCGGAAGCGTGTCCATGGTCGCGGCGCCGTCCAGCGGCAGCTTCAGCCTGGCGCGTTGAACCTCCCCAACTCCCTTTCGGAAGGTAGCAGATGACCCACTCGCGCACGGCCCGCCGGACGCTGGCCGCCACCCTCGCCGCCGTCGCCATAGCCGCCCCGCTGGCGCTGCCCGCCGGCAGCGCGCACGCCCAGGAGAAGCGGCTGAAGTCCTGGGGCAACAACCGCTCGGGCCAGCTCGGTGACGGCACCTGGACGGACTTCCGCACCACCGCCACCACCGTGCTCGGCCTCACCAGCGCCGAGGTGGTGAAGATCGCGGCCGGTGGCGCGGGCGCCCACAACGGGCACGGTCTGGCACTGCTCACCGACCGCACCGTGCAGTCCTGGGGTTCCAACAACTCCGGCCAGCTGGGCGACGGTTCGGTCTTCAGCCACAACGCGCCCGGGCAGGTGGTCAACCTCTCCAACGCCACCGACATCGCGGCCGGCGGCACCCACAGCCTGGCCCTGCTGGCCGACCGGACGGTGGTCTCCTGGGGTCACAACAACTACGGGCAGCTCGGCAACGGAACCAACAACGACAGCTCGGTCCCGGTCCGGGTCGAGGGCCTCAACAAGGTGGTGGCCATCGCCGCCGGGCTCAACCACAGCATCGCGCTGCGCGAGGACGGCACCGTCTGGGCCTGGGGCTACAACATCAACGGCCAACTCGGGGACGGCACTTCGGCCAGTCGCGCCGTCCCCAACCAGGTCACCGGGCTGACCGGGGTCACCAAGATCGCGGCCGGCTGCGACCACAACCTCGCCCTGGTCGGCCCGCCGAGCAGCACCACCAAGCCCACCAGCGGCAACGCGATCAAGGCCTGGGGCTACAACGCCACCGGCCAGCTCGGCGACAACTCCACCATCAACCGCTACAGCCCGGTCGACACCCAGGGCATCTGGCTCGGCGGCGTCTCCCAGGTCGCGGCGGGCTGCAAGCACAGCATGGCGGTGACCGACTCCGACAACAAGCTCAAGGCCTGGGGCCAGAACACCTCCGGCCAGATCGGCGACGGCACCACCGACTACCGGATCACCCCCGTACCGGTGCCCGCACTGACCGGCATCCAGCTGGTGGCCGGCGGCCGCGAGCACACCATCGTGCTGCTCGGCGACAACACCGTCCGCTCCTGGGGCAACAACGGCTCCGGCCAGCTCGGCAACGGCACCACCACCGACAGCTCCACCCCCGTCACCACGCTCACCGCCCTCACCGGCGTGGACAAGCTGGCGGCCCCGGTCGGCGGTGACTTCAGTCTGGCCAACTGACCTTCCGTCCGCTCCGCCCGCCCCGGATCTTGACAGCCGGGGCGGGCGGTGGATTACTGGGCACCGTTTTCGCGCACCAACCGAATGACCGGTCGGATGACCGAGTGGCGGAGGAGATGCGATGGGCAAGCGCCTCGGAGAGCCCCTTCCGGCGGAACTGCTGGACGCCGGCGAGCGGCTGACGCCCGAGCAGCTGAGGGAGCGCCAGCTCACCCTGCTCCAGGGCACCCTGCGCCACGCCTACGACAACGTCGAGCTCTACCGGCGGAAGTTCGACGCCGCCGGGGTGCGCCCCGAGGACTGCCGCACCCTGGCCGACCTGGCCCGCTTCCCCTTCACCACCAAGGCGGACCTGCGCGAGACCTACCCCTACGGGATGTTCGCCGTCCCGATGGAGCGGGTGCGCCGCATCCACGCCTCCAGCGGCACCACCGGCCGCCCGACCGTGGTCGGCTACACCGAGGGCGACCTCTCCGTCTGGGCCGACCTGGTGGCCCGCTCGATCCGGGCGGCCGGCGGCCGGGCCGGGCAGAAGGTGCACGTGGCCTACGGGTACGGGCTGTTCACCGGAGGCCTCGGCGCGCACGACGGCGCCACCCGGGCCGGCTGCACCGTCATCCCGGCCTCCGGCGGCATGACCGCCCGTCAGGTCCAGCTGATCCGGGACCTGGGGCCGGAGATCGTCATGGTGACCCCCTCCTACCTGCTCACCCTGCTCGACGAGTTCGAGAAGCAGGGGGTCGACCCGCGCTCCACCGCGCTGCGGGTCGCGATCCTCGGGGCCGAGCCCTGGACGGAGGAGATGCGCCGCGAGATCGAGGAGCGCACCGGCGTCCACGCGGTCGACATCTACGGCCTCTCCGAGGTGATGGGACCGGGCGTGGCGCAGGAGTGCGTGGAGACCAAGGACGGCCTGCACATCTGGGAGGACCACTTCCTCCCCGAGGTCGTCGACCCCTTCACCGACGAACCGCTCCCCGACGGCGGGCACGGCGAGCTGGTGTTCACCTCGCTCACCAAGGAGGCGCTACCGGTCATCCGCTACCGCACCCGGGACCTGACCCGGCTGCTGCCGGGCACCGCCCGGCCCGCGTTCCGCCGGATGGAGAAGGTCACCGGCCGCAGCGACGACCTGATCATCCTGCGCGGGGTCAACCTCTTCCCCACCCAGATCGAGGAGATCCTGCTGCGCACCCCCGCGGTCGCCCCGCACTTCCAGCTCCGCCTGACCCGCCGGGCCCGCCTCGACCACCTCACCGTCCGGGTGGAGGCCCGCCCCGACGCCGACCCGCGGCAGCGGGCCGACGCCGGGGCGGCGATCGTCCGGGACATCAAGGACGGCATCGGCGTCAGCGCCGAGGTGGAGGTGGTCGACCCCTACACGCTGGAGCGCTCGGTCGGGAAGATCCAGCGGATCGCCGACCTGCGCTCCGAGGGCGGTTCCTAGCGGTCGCCGCGGTCCTCGTCGTCGCGGTCGCCCTCGGCCTGCGACTCCTCCCAGGCGTGCATGATCTGGTACGAGGTGATGCCCTCCTCCGGGTCGGCCGACCGGACGTCCTCCCGGTCGGTGGCGTCCTTCTCGCCGAGCCGCTGCTGCATGTCCGACATGGTGGTGCTCCCTGGGTCGTGGGCCCACTGCTGCGGGGCCACCTCCCAGCCTGCGCTCATCCGCCGACCGCGGCCAGCTCCGCCAGGAGCGCCGGGTTGACCAGCTCCAGCACCGCGCGGACGTCGGCCTCGGGAACCGCCCGCCAGAGCACCGCACGTGCTCCCCGGTACCGGAGGGCCAGCCGCTCCCGGGAGGCCGTGTCCAGCGCGGCCACCCGGTCGGGGTGGGAGTTGTGGGCGTTGTCGGCGATCTTCACGAGGGCGGCGGCCTGGTCCCCCGCCACCTGACGGACCATCTCCTCGTACCCGACCCCCGCCACCCGGGTGACCCGCCGCACCGTCGCCACCACTGCGGACGGCACCCCGGCCGCGAGCAGGTCCTCGGCCGTCAGCGGGGTGTCCTCCAGTACGTCGTGCAGCAGCCCTGCCATCCGCAGCCCGTCGCCGAACGGCGCCAGTCCGGCCGCCACTGCCCGCACGTGCCCGATGTACGGGACGCCGAGCTTGTCCACCTGCCCCGCGTGCGCCTGCTCCGCCAGGGCGTCCACCTCTGCCAGGGTCAGCATCCGTCCCCCTCCTCAACCGTCGTCGTGGAGGCCCACTGTACGGGCAGCTCCAGCAGGCCTCGGGCGCGCAGCGAGGGGCGGTGGCGCAGCTCCCCGGCGGGCTGACCGAGGGTCAGGGACGGGAGGCGGCGCAGCAGGGCGGTGAGGGCGACCTCGGTCTCCAGCCGGGCCAGCGGGGCGCCGAGGCAGTAGTGGATGCCGTGGCCGAGGGCCAGGTGCTGGTTCTCCGGGCGGGCCAGGTCGAGGCGGTCCGGCTCCGGGAACTGCTGGGGGTCGCGGTTGGCGGAGGCCAGGGCGAGCAGGACGGTCTCCCCCGCCGGGACGGCGACGCCGCCGATGGTGAGGTCCTCGGTGGCGAAGCGGCGGATGGCCAGCGGGGCGGGGCCGTCGTAGCGGGCGAACTCCTCGACGGCCCCGGCGGCCAGGGCCGGATCGCGGCGCAGGGCGGCGAGCTGCTCGGGGTGGGTGAGCAGGGTGAGCACGGCGTTGCCGATCAGGTGGACGGTGTTCTCGTAGCCGGCGAACAGGATCAGGAAGGCGAGCGAGGTCAACTCGTCCTCGCCGAGCCGGTCCTGGGCACCCGCGCCGCCCTCGCCGCCCTCGTCGTCGCGGACGGCGATCAGCGCGGAGAGCAGGTCCTCGCCGGGCTCGGTGCGCTTGCGGGCGATCAGCTCGGTGAAGAAGCCGAGCATCGCGCCGACGGCGGCCTTGGCGTCCTGCGGGCGGGCCGGGTCGGGGGCGACCAGGGTGTCCGTCCAGGCCCGGAAGTCGTGGCGGTGGTCGGCGGGGACGCCGAGCAGGTCGCAGATCACGGTGATCGGCAGCGGGGCGGCGTAGGCGGAGATCAGCTCGGCCCGGCCGAGCGGGGCGATGGCGTCGAGCAGCTCCTCGGCGGTCCGCTCGACGGCGGGGCGCAGGGCGGCGATCCGGCGCGGGGTGAAGGCCTGGGAGACCAGGCGGCGGATCCGGGTGTGGTCGGGCGGGTCCATGTTGAGCAGGTTGGCGTCGAGCGCGGGCGGCAGCGAGAAGCCGCGGTAGTTGCCGGGGGCGGCGTGGCGCTTGTCGAGGGCCAGACGCGGGTCGGCCAGGGCCCGGCGGACGTCGGCGTAGCGGGTCACCAGCCAGACCGGGAGCCCGTCGGGGCCGGTGACCCGGTGCACGGGGCCGGCCTCGCGGAGGGCGGCGTAGCCGGCGTACGGGTCGGCGGTGAGCAGGGCCACCGGGTCGGCGGCGGGGAGTCGGGAGGTCGTCACCCGCTCCACCCTAGGGTCGGCCGGGAAACGCCTGCGGGGCGGCCTCCCCTGACGTGGTGTCAGGGGAGGCCGCCCCTCGGGGGCGGTGGTGGTCCGTCACTTGGGGTCGCGGTCGTAGACGGACTTGGACCAGCGGTAGCCGAGGACGGTCAGGCCGAGGCACCAGAGCAGGGCGATCCACCAGTTGTGGCCGATCCCGGTGCCGAGCAGCAGGCCGCGCAGGGTCTCGATGGCGGGGGTGAAGGGCTGGTACTGGGCGACGGGCTGGAACCAGCCGGGCATGGCGGTGACGGGGACGAAGGCGCTGGAGATCAGCGGGAGGAAGATCAGCGGGAGGGCGTTGTTGCTGGCGGCCTCGGCGCTGGGGCTGACCATGCCCATCCCGACGGCGATCCAGGTGAGGGCGAGGGCGAAGAGGGTGAGCAGGCCGAGGGCGGCGAGCCACTCCAGGACGGTGGCGTCGGTGGAGCGGAAGCCGATGGCGACGCCGACGGCCCCGACCAGGACGACGGCGGCGACGGACTGCACCACGCTGCCGATCACGTGGCCGATCAGGACGGAGCCGCGGTGGATGGCCATGGTGCGGAAGCGGGCGATGATGCCCTCGGTCATGTCGTTGGAGACCGAGACGGCGGTGCCGACGGTGGTGCCGCCGATGGTCATCAGCAGGATGCCGGGGACCAGGTAGGCGATGTACTCGGAGCGGTCGGCCCCGCCGCCGCCGATGCCCGCGCTCATCACGTCGCCGAAGACGTAGACGAAGAGCAGCAGCAGGACGATCGGCGTGAGGAGGAGGTTGAGGGTCAGCGACGGGTAGCGGCGGGCGTGCAGGAGGTTGCGCCGCAGCATGGTGGAGGAGTCGCGCACGGCCAGGGACAGGGAGCTCATCGGGAGGCCTCCGCGGGGTGGGTGGTGAGGGCGAAGAAGACGTCGTCCAGGTCGGGGGTGTGCACGGTGAGCTCGTCGGCCTCGATCCCGTGGTTGTCCAAGTGGTCGAGGATGCGCCGGAGTTGGCGCTGGCTGCCGTCACTGGGGAGTTGCAGGGCGAGCGCCTCCTCGTCGCGGGCGGCGTCGGTGAGGGCGGCAGCGGCGGCCTGGTAGGCGGACGGGTCGGTGAAGCGCAGGCGGACGTGGCCGCCGGGAACGAGGCGCTTGAGCTCGCCGGCGGTGCCCTCGGCGACGATCCGGCCGCCGTTCAGCACCGCGATGCGGTCGGCGAGTTCGTCGGCCTCCTCGAGGTACTGGGTGGTGAGGAGGACGGTGGTGCCGTCGGCGACCAGCTCGCGGACGATCTGCCACATGGCGTGGCGGGAGCGGGGGTCGAGGCCGGTGGTGGGCTCGTCGAGGAAGATGATCCGCGGGTTGCCGACCAGGGTCATCGCGATGTCCAGGCGGCGCTTCATGCCGCCGGAGTAGGTGGAGGCTGGCTTCTTCGCGGCCTCCACCAGGTCGAAGCGGCGCAGGAGTTCGGCCGTGACGCGGCGGCCCTCGGCCTTCGGGAGGTGGTGCAGGTCCGCCATCAGGAGCATGTTCTCCTCGCCGGTGATCAGCCCGTCGACGGCGGAGAACTGGCCGGTGACGCCGATCGCGGCGCGGACCTGCTGCGGCTGGGCGGCCAGGTCGTGGCCGGCCACCTGGGCCTGTCCGCCGTCGGCGCCGATCAGGGTGGAGAGGATCTTGACGGCGGTGGTCTTGCCGGCGCCGTTCGGCCCCAGCAGGGCGAAGACGGATCCGGCCGGGATGCGCAGGTCGACCCCGTCGAGGACGGTCTTGTCGCCGTAGGACTTGCGCAGGCCGACGGCGGTGACGGCGGCGGGTGCCTGCGAGGGCCCGCCGTTGCGCCTGGGCGTGGGCATGACAGATGAAGGCACGGAGCCCTCCCCTTTCGGTGAACGGACTTGCCTGGTCGGTGAGTTGGTTCCGCCGAGGGGTCAGCCCCGGGCGCGCAGGACGTCGATGTTCCCGTAGCGGGTGCGGGCGTGGACCTTGACGGTCTCCTCGTTCTCCGCCGGGGCGTCCGAGCCGGTGAGCATGTTGCGCACCTGGCCGGCACCGGAGTTGACGTCCAGCCAGGCCGCGGTGCCCTGACGGATGCCCACCTCGATGGCGCCGTAGCTGGTCTCCAACTGGGCGGTGCCGCGCGTCACTTCGCCGACCCGGATGGTGCCGTGGGCGGTGGTGGCGGTCACCGAGCCCTCGGCCCGGCGCACGTCGATGTCGCCGTTGGCGCCGCTCACCCGCAGGTCACCGCCGACCAGGTCCACCGAGGTGGTGCCGTGCGAGTTCTTCAGGACGGCGGAGCCGCTGACGCTGCCGACCCGGAGGCTGCCGGTGCTGGTGGTGATCTCGGCCGTGCCGTCCACCCGCTCGACGGTGATCGAGCCGTGCGAGGCGGTCAGCCGGAGCGGGCCGGTGGTGTCCAGCCGGGTGTCACCGCTCGAGGTCTTCACCCGGACCTCGCCGAGCCGGCCCTCGCCGAGCACCTGGGCCCAGGCAGCGGTCACGTCGACCGCCGAGCCGGTGGGCAGCTCGACCGTGACGTCCACGGTGCCGGGCTTGCGGAGCGTGTTGCGGAACTTGGGGGTCTTCACGCTGAGCGTGCCGTTCGCGAAGCTCACCTCGGTCTGCTCGACGGCCCGGCGGTCGGCGTCCTTCTTGGGGTTGCGGGGCAGCACCTCGACCACGGTGTCCGCGCGGTCCGCGGCGGCGATGCGGATGGAGCCGGCCTCCACGTGGGCGGTGACGGAGATCGGCGCGGGGGTGTCGTAAGAAGGCATAGCGGTGGCGTCCTCTTGGCTCTCGATGGCATCTCCGCAGGTGGGAGACGTCCGGTGGATTTCGGCGCGCGGATGACGCGCCGTCAGGAGGTGCTGGGCGGCGGGGCCCCGGTCAGCGGACCCAGCCGGTGATGCTCTGCCCGACGGAGTGCAGCCCTCCCGGGCGGCCCGGCCGGGCGGCGGAGCCGCCGTCCACGGCGGAGGAGACGGCGCGCACCAGCCAGGCGTTGACCGACAGGCCCTCGCGGCTCGCGGCCTCCTCGGCCCGCGCCTTGAGCGGGGCGGGCAGCCGCAGGTTGACCCGGGCGGTCGCGCCACCCTCGTCGAGCTCGCTCCCTGCCGGGTACGGCTCGGCGGGCGCGTACGGCTCCGCCGGCGCACCGCGGTCGGCGGGCGGCAGCGTCACCACGAAGTCCGGGTCGAGCCCGCGCAGCCGCACGTCGACCGAGCCCGGGGCCAGCTCGCGGGTGATCTCGTCCATCGCGGCCGAGAGCACGTTGAGCATGGTCAGCCTGGTCGCCGACTCCAGGGGGGCGGTGAGGCGCTCCGCGAGCTCGCGGGCGTCCTCGCCCCCCGCCTCGGCGGCCACCGCGAGTTCGCGGCGGAGGTTGTCGACATACGGGGTGAGGTCCATGACGCCATCATGGCACCATGATGGCACCATCCGCAAGCCCCCCTGGCGCCATAGTGGCGCAATGTGGCGCCAAACCATCCTGACCTGCACCGATGAGCAGATCCGAGCCGATCCGCGGTGCCACCACTGCCTCTCTGTCGCATCGTGCGGCGCCATGGTGGCGCCATATGGTGCCATCACTGCACCAGGTGGCACCACCGGCCGCACGGGCATACACCGGCACCGCCGCGCCTTGAGAGCGGAGGACGTCCCCTACGGAGAGGAGAGCACCCGTGCCGGTGCAGCCCATCTCGCCCGAGCGGCTGGCCGAGCTGCTCGCCGACCGGATCGCCGCGCTGCCCGTCAACGACGGCCGCCGCATCCGGGTCGCGCTGGACGGCGCCGACGCCGCCCGGCCCGGCGAGCTGGCCGACGCGCTGGTGGAGCCGCTGCGGCTGCGCGGCCGCCCGGTGCAGCGGGTCTCGGCGGTGGACTTCCTGCAGGCCGCCTCGATCCGGCTGGAGTACGGGCACCAGGACGCCGACGCGTTCCACGACCTCTGGCTGGACGAGCGCACCCTGCTGCGCGAGGTGCTCGACCCGCTGGAGCCCGGCGGCAGCGGCCGGGTGCTGCCGACCTTCCGCGATCCCGCCACCGACCGCTCCACCCGGGCCGCGTACGTCACCCTGCCGCCGGACGCGGTGCTGCTGCTGGACGGGCCGCTACTGCTCGGCCGCTGGCTGCCCTTCGACCTGACGGTCCACCTGGCGCTCACCCCCGCCGCGCTGGCCCGCCGCACCGCACCCGGACAGCACTGGACCCTGCCGGCCTTCGCCCGCTACGCCGAGGAGACCGACCCGGCCGGGCTGGCCGACCTCACCGTCCGCTGCGACGACCCGCGCCACCCGGCCCTGGTGACGGGGCCTCAGGGGTAGGACCCCGCTGGCAGCGGGGGCACCAGTAGGCCGGGCGGTCGCGGTCGTGGGTGGCGGCCCGGACGGGGGTGGCGCAGCGCAGGCAGGGCCTGCGGTCGCGGCCGTAGACCCAGTGCATCCGGCCGGGGCGGGCGTCGGGGACGGTCGGGTGACCGGAGCGGGCCTTGTTGGCGTCCAGGAGCCGCTGGGCACGGGCCAGCAGGCGGTCCAGCACGGGGGCGGCGTCGGCGACCGGGGCCCAGGGGGTGAGGGAGGCCAGGTAGCAGAGCTCGTTGGCGTAGATGTTGCCGATCCCGGCGAGGTTGCGCTGGTCCAACAGGGCTTCCCCGAGCGGGCGTTCGGGGTCGGCGAGGATCCGGCGGGCGGCCTCGGCCGCGTCCCAGTCGGGGCCGAGCAGGTCCGGGCCGAGGTGGCCGACCGCGGTGGACTCCTCGGCGGTGCGCAGCAGCCGGACCACCGGCAGCCGGTACCCGACGGCGGTCGGCCCCTCGGTGCCGAGCACGGCCCGGACCTGGTGGGCCGGGCCGCCGGACCACCGCTCCCCCGGTGCGAAGACGGCCCAGCGGCCGTCCATCCGCAGGTGGGTGTGGAGGGTCAGGCCGCCGTCGAACCTGGTCAGCAGGTGCTTGCCGCGCGGCACCGTGCCCAGCACCCGACGGCCCGTCAGGTCGGCGGTGGCGTGCGCGGGCACCCGCAGCTCGGCCCGGACCAGCGCCCGGCCGGTGAGGGCCCGGTCCAGCTCGGTGGCGACGCGGTGGACGGAGTCTCCTTCTGGCACCCGTCCATCATCGGGCACCGGCGGGCGAACATGAAGATCAACAACGCTGGTATGTTCGCGTGCCGGTGATCATCCGATCATCGACACCGATGTGCGGGGGCACGGAACACCATGCGGAACACCACCACGGACGCACCCACCGTCGTACGCACCGTCCCGCGGCCGCGCGAGGCCGGGTCGATCCGGGCGGGCGGGGACACCGCCCGGGGCATCAGCACCACCCCACTGGCCCGGGGTTCGCACCGGGGCCCGCTGCCGTTCCGCCCCGGGGGCGACACCGACGTGGTGGTGGGCGAGGTGGTGATCGCCCCCGGCGGGACCACCGGCTGGCACTACCACCCGGGGCCGGTGCTCGCCGTGGTCAGGTCCGGCACCCTCACCCGGGTGCTGGCCGACGGCACGGTGGAGACCACCGGGCCCGGCGGCGTGGTCTTCGAACCGGCCGGGCCCGAGCACCCGCACGTCGGCGACAACCACGGCACCGAGCCGGTGGTCCTGATGGTCACCTACCTCACGCCGGCCGGCGGCCCGCTCTCGGTGGACACCCCGGCGCCCGCCCGGGGCGGGGCCGGCTGACCGGGCGTCACCGCCCGCCGCCGGTCGGGCGCGGTCAGGCGCCGACGCCCGGCAGCCCGGTCTCCAGGCCGTCGAGCGCGTGCGAGCAGACGCAGTCGCGCTTGGCCGGCAGGCCCTCCAAGGCCTCGAAGAGGACGGTGCGCAGCCGGTCGACGTTGCGCCCGAAGACCTCCAGGACCTCGGCGTGGGTGACGCCCTCACCCGTCTCCACGCCCGCGTCGAGGTCGGTGACCAGGGCCAGCGAGGTGTAGCAGAGGCCCAACTCGCGGGCCAGCACCGCCTCCGGATGGCCCGTCATGCCGACCACCGACCAGCCGTTGGCCGTGAACCAGCGGGATTCGGCGCGGGTGGAGAAGCGCGGCCCCTCGATCACCACCAGCGTGCCGCCGTCCACCGGCTCCCAGCCGCGGCCGCGGGCGGCGGCCAGGGCGGCCTCGCGGCCGTCGGGGCAGTACGGGTCGGCCATCGAGACGTGGACCACCTCGGGGTGGCCGCCGCCGGGCAGCGGCAGGCCGTCGTAGTAGGTCTGCGGCCGCCCGGCCGTGCGGTCGACGAACTGGTCCGGCACCAGCAGCGTGCCGGGCCCGTACTCGGCCCGCAGGCCGCCGGTGGCGCAGGGGCCGAGCACCTGACGGACCCCCAGGGAGTGCAGTGCCCAGAGGTTGGCCCGGTAGTTGATCCGGTGCGGCGGCAGGCTGTGGCCCCGCCCGTGGCGGGGCAGGAACGCCACCCGGCGGCCGGCCACCTCGCCGAGGAAGAGCGAGTCGCTCGGCGGCCCGTACGGGGTGTCCACCACCACCTCGGTGACCTCGTCCAGCAGGGCGTACAGTCCGGACCCGCCGATCACGCCCAGCTCGGCGCGGGCGGAACGGTCTGCGCTCTGGCTCATGGTGACGGCCTCTCAGTCGCATCGGTCGGTGCTCGAAGATCGAACCCACTCTACGGAGCCGGGGCATGATGGCCCCGCACCACCACCGCCGATGCCGCCACCACCGACCCCGGGGGACCTCCGTGACCGACGACAGCCCGTACCGGCTCCACCCGGGTGATGCCCGCTCCCCGGTGATCCTGCACGTCCCGCACTCCTCCCGGGTGGTCCCTCCCGAGGTCCGCCGCGGCATCCTGCTCGACGACCCGGCCCTGGCCCGGGAGCTGGACCACATCACCGACGCCCACACCGCCGAACTGGCGGCCCGCGCCGCGGCGGCCGCCGCGCTCACGCCCTGGCGGTTCGTCAACCGGCTCTCCCGCCTGGTGGTCGACCCGGAGCGCTTCCCCGACGAGCGCGAGGAGATGCTGAAGGCCGGCATGGGCGCCGTCTACACCCGCACCACCCACGGCGAACCGCTCCGGGCCTCCGACCACGACCAGCAGCCGCTGCTGGAGCGGTACTTCCACCCCTACGCGGCCGCGCTCACCGAGGCGGTGGAGGAGCGGCTGGCCGCCGTCGGCCGGGCGGTGGTGATCGACGTGCACTCCTACCCGACGGCGGCCCTGCCGTACGAGCTGCACGGTGAGGACCCGCGCCCGCCGGTCTGCCTCGGCACCGATCCGGTCCACACTCCCGCCGAACTGCTGACCGCGGCCCGCGCGTGCTTCGAGGGCCTCGGCGGCACCGGGCTGGACAGCCCCTTCGCCGGCACCTACGTGCCGCTGCGCCACTACGGGAAGGACGCCCGGGTGAGCGCGCTGATGGTGGAGATCCGCCGCGACGGCTACATGACCGAACCGGGCGGCCCGGCCGGCCCGGGCCTCGGCGCGCTGGCCGACGCCCTGGCCCGGCTGGTCGACCGGGTCTGACGCACCTTCGGACAACCGGTGGACGGCGGACGGCACGGCTCAGCGCCCCGCCGTCACCGGCTCCTCCGCCTGCGCGGCGGTGGCCGCAGGGGTGCGGGGCGGGAGCTTGGCACCCTCGATGTCCACGTCCGGGGTGATCCGGTCGAGCCACTTCGGCAGGCCCCAGGCCCGGCGGCCGAGCAGCGCCATGGCGGCCGGGACGAGGGTCATCCGGACCACGAAGGCGTCGATCAGGACGCCGAAGGCGAGGGCGAAGCCGATCGACTTGATGATCGGGTCGTGGTTGAAGACGAAGCCCCCGAAGACCGCGACCATGATCAGCGCGGCGGCGGTGACGACCCGTCCGCTCTGCGCCAGGCCCTGGGTGACCGCCCCGGCCGCGTCCTTGGTGTGCTCGTGGTGCTCGCGCATCCGGCTGACCAGGAAGACCTCGTAGTCCATCGCCAGGCCGAACAGCACGCCGATCAGCAGCACCGGCAGGAAGCTGGTCACCGGCCCGGCCGAGGGCACGTCCAGCACGCCGTTGAGGTGGCCCTGCTGGAACACCCAGACGGTGGCGCCGAGCGAGGCGGCGATCGAGAGCAGGAAGCCGAGCGCGGCCTTGACCGGCACCAGCACCGAGCGGAACGCGATGGTCAGCAGGACCAGGGCGAGCAGCACGATGATGCCCACGAAGAGCGGCAGCACGTCCGACAGCTTCTGGGAGATGTCGATGGTGGCGGCGGTGCCGCCGGCGACGTAGAGCGTGCCGCCGGCCTTCTCGACCTCCGGGGCCAGGGCGCGCAGACGGTGCACCATGTCGCTGGTGGCCTGGTCGTCCGGTCCCGACTTCGGGACCACGGCCACCACGCTCAGGCTGCCGTCGGGGTTGGCGGTCGGCGGGGCCACCACGGCCACACCGGGGTCGGCGGCCAGCGAGCGGGCCAGGCCGGCGACTGTGGCGGGGCGCTGCTCGGCGGGCACCCGGGCGGTGTCCACGACGGCGACCAGGGTGGCGTTGAAGCCGGGGCCGAAGCCCTCGGTCAGCAGCTGGTGGCTCTTGTGCTGGGTGCTGCTGGTGGGCTGCGAGGCGTTGCTCGGCAGGCCCAGGCGCAGGTCCTTGGCGGGCAGCGCGAGGGCCACCAGGCCGACCACGCCGACCAGCAGCACGGCCAGCGGGCGGCGCGTCACCAGGCTCGCCCAACGGGCGCTCCAGGACGGGGAGTCCGCGGGGCCCTCGGTGCCCCTGTCCTTCCTCGTGGCCCTGTCCTTCCTCGTGGCCTTGGCCTTCGGGCGCAGGCGCTCGCCCGCGAAGCTCAGGGCGGCGGGCACCAGGGTGACGGCGATCAGCACCGCGAGCAGCACGGTGACGGCCGCGGCCAGGCCCATCGCGGTGAGGAAGGGGATGCCGGTGACCGCGAGGGCCGCCAGCGCGATGATCACGGTGGCTCCGGCGAACACCACCGCGCTGCCGGCGGTGGCCGTGGCCCGCGCGATGGAGTCGTCCAACTCGGCTTCAGGATCGGCGAGTTGCTCGCGGTGGCGGGAGATGATGAAGAGTGCGTAGTCGATCCCGACGGCCAGGCCGATCATCAGGGCGAGCACGGTGGCGGTGCTGGTGAGGTCCACGAAGCGGGAGACGAACTGAACGCCCATCACCCCGATGACCACGCCGACGGCGGCGGTCAGCAGCGGCAGCCCCGCCGCCACCAGGGATCCCAGCGCGAGGAACAGCACGGCGAAGGCGATCACCACGCCGACCACCTCGGCCGGGCCGCCGACCTCGGTCACCGGGGCCATCACCGAACCGCCCAGCTCCACCTGGAGCCCGGCGCCGCGCGCCGGGGCGACGGCCTCGGTGAGCGCGTCCTTGGAGCTCTGCGGCACCTGGTCGGCCGGGCGGTCGAACAGCACGTCGGCGAAGCCAATCCGCTGGTCCGGCGAGACGGCACCGGTCTCGGCGGGCGGGGCCACGTGCACCACGCCGGGCACGGCGGCGGCCCGCCCCAGGCCCTCGGCCACGGCCTGCTGGGCGGCCGGATCGGTCAGCGCCTTCCCCTCGGGGGCGGCGAACACCACCCGGGCGGTGCCGCCGGATGCGGTCGGGAACCGGTGCTCCAGCAGGTCCTGGGCCTGCTGGGACTCGATGCCCGGCACGGTGAACTCGGTGCTCGGCTTGCCGTGCAGGGTGGCGCCGAGACCACCGACCACCGCCAGGACCAGCAGCCAGACCGCGACCACCGCTCCACGGCGGCGTATCGCCCACCGTCCCAAGCCGTACAGGCGTGCCGCCATGCCGTCCTCCCTCTCGCCTCGCTCCGTGCCCCGTCCGGGCGTCTCGTTGCACCGTACGGCATTTTTACACTGGACTGTAATTTAACCCTGGGTGGTAATCTCCGCAGCATGACCACTGACGAGCGCCAGGACGGCCTCCGGGAGCGCTCCAAGGCCAGGCGCCGCGAGACGATCGTGCGGACGGCGTTGGAGCGGTTCGCCGACCGGGGCTTCGACGCGACGACCATCGCCGACATCGCGGTCGCCGCCGAGGTCTCGGCCCGCACGGTCACGCTCTACTTCCCGTCCAAGCTCGACCTGGCCCTGACCCACTTCGACGGCTTCGCGGCGGAGCTCGCGGCCGGCCTGCGGGACCGCCCGGCGGAGTGGACCATCCTGGACGCGCTGGAGCACTGGCTGCGCACCCGGTTCGCCGAGAACACCGAGCTGGACCAGCTCAGCGATCAGATGCTCGAAGCCAATCCCCAGCTCAAGGCCGTCGCCAACTCCCGTCTGGCGGAGGTGATCCAGGAGGGCACCCGGCTCTTCGCCGAGGAGACCGGCAGCTCGCCGGACGACTTCGCGCCCCGGATGGCGGCGGCCGCGGCGGCGGGGGTCATCTCGGAGCTCTGCAACAGCCCGGAGCAGGAGAACATCGAGGCCGCCATCGCCTTCCTCCGCGCGGGCGTCAACACCCTGGAGTAGCGACCCGGAGCGCGGCTCTCCGGCGGCCCTCCGGCGACCCTCGGGCGGCCCGGAGGGCCGTCAGGGGCGCGGGGAACTGCGCGCAGGGGAACGCGACGACCCGTGTGCCGGGTACGGACGTTCACGTGCAAGTGGATCTCCGTACCCGGCACACGGGTGGTCGTCTTCCGTCTCGCGCAGTTCCTCGCGCCCCTGACCGCCCTACGGGCGGCCCGAGGGCGGTCGGAGGGCACCGCGGGCATACAGTGGCCGTCCCCGGACGGGGGCGCGAGCGGGAGGACGAACGAGACGTGAGCAGAGCGGTGGGCCACCGGAGCCTGCGGTGGCGGGGGCGGCGCCCGGACGGTGCGGAGGCCGCGGTGCTGGTGCTGCACGGCGGCAAGGAGTTCAGCGAGGACCGGCCGGGGCCCGTCAACCTGCCGGCCCTGCGGATGGCCGGGTTCGCCCGCGCGGTGGCCAAGGTGACGGCGGGTCAGCGGATCGCGCTCGGCGCCGTCCGGTACCGCTACCGCGGCTGGAACGGCGAGCACGCCGACGCGGCCCGCGACGCCGAGGCCGCCCTCAGCGACCTCGCCGAGGCCCTGGGCCCCGTGCCGACCGTCCTGATCGGCCACTCCATGGGCGGCCGCGCGGCGATCCGCGCCGCCGGCCACCCCTGCGTGGCGGGCGTGGTGGCCCTCGCCCCGTGGTGCCCGCCCGAGGAGCCGGTCGCCCAGCTCAAGGACCGCACCCTGCTCACCCTGCACGGCGACCGCGACACCGTCACCGACCCCGCCGCCACCCGGCTGCTGGCCGCCCGCGCCCGCGAGGCCGGCGCCCGGGTCGCGGGGTACACCGTGCGGGGTTCGGGACACGCCCTGCTGCAGCGCTCCGGCGACTGGCACCGCGCCACCGCCCACCTCACCGCCGCCCTGCTCGGCCTGCGCCCCTTCCCCAGCGAGGTCGCCGCCGCCCTCTCCCTCACCGACGCCCAACCCGGCGGCTTCGAACTCCCGCTGGCCACCGTGTAGTTGGACGTGACCCGTGTGCCGGGTACGGAGTCTCACTTGCACGTGAGTGTCCGTACCCGGCACACGGGTCGTCCTCTTCCGCAGCGCGCAGTTTTCCCCGCGCCCCTGACCGCCCTCCGGGCGGCCCGAGGGCGGCCCGGAGGGCGGTCAGGTCACCGTCAGCCGCCGAGGCGGAAGGAGCGGAGGAAGTCGCGGCCCGGGGAGCCGAGGCCGGTGGCGGTGTCGTAGCCGCGGGCGGCCGAGAGGCCGTAGTCGGCGCCGATCCGGTAGAGGCGCACCTTCAGGGCGCCGTTGACCGTGCCGAGGTCGACCACGTTGCCGCGCTTGGAGTGGTTGGCGGTGTCGTCGACGTCGTTGAAGACGCCGCGCCCGGCCCGGTCGTAGAGCGCCGGGTTGGCGAAGCCGAGGGCGCGGCCGCCGCGGGCCTCGACCGCGTCGGCGAGCATGGCGGCGGCCTCCGGGGCGGAGACCGAGGTGCCGCCGTAGCCGCCCTCGCTGTAGGTGCCGTCGGCGGTGTAGCCGACCAGGGTGGCGGCGACCAGGTCACCGCTCATGGCGAGGTCGGGTGTGGCGCGCAGCGGGGTGGCGGAGTGAGTGCCGTCGGCGGCGGTGGTGGAGATCCGGTCGGGGACGACGCCCTTCTGGTACCAGGGCTGGGCGAAGTCCTTGGAGACGCCGCCACCACCGCCGAAGTAGAAGGTGCCGGGGAACGGGGTCCAGGACTTCTGGTCGGCCGAGAGCACCGAGCGCTTGTCACCCATGGACACCTCGTCGCCGTACCGGCCTCCCCCGTCCCGGAGTTGGAGTGCGGTGCCGCCGACCGAGGTGACCCACGGGGAGGAGGACGGCCAGTCGGTCTGCGCCTGGTCGGTGGTCGCCTCGCAGTTGACGCCGGTGGCGGCGGCGCCCGGGGAGCTGTCGCCGCAGTCGCCGGAGGAGAAGGCGAAGCCGATGCCGGTCACCGCGCCGAGCTGGAAGACCTGGTTGTCGGCGGCCACCACGGCCGGGTCGATGTCACCGCCGGTGGCGTGCATGATCTCGCCCCAGGAGTTGGAGACCACGTCGGCCAGGTGCTCGTCGACCACCTTGGCCATCGCGTCGTACAGGTCCTCGTCGTAGCAGGAGTTGCCGCCGACGTAGACCACCTGGGCGTCGGGGGCGAGGCCGTGCACCATCTCGACGTCCAGCGCCTCCTCGCCCGCCCAGCCGTCGGCCCCGCCGCACTCGTCCTGGTGGGTCCACTGCGCCGGAGTGACGTGCTCCGTGTACTGGCCGGGCGCGAAGGGCCGGTCGCCGTGCGCGGTGGAGAAGTGGTTCGCGTCCTGCTCCATGGTGGGCAGGCCGTAGGCGTCGATGACGGCCACCCGGGCCCCCTTGCCGGTGGCGCGAGCGGCGGTCACCCCGTAGGCGGTGCGCAGTTGGGCGGGGACGTAGGCGCAGGGGGCGAAGGGTTCGTTCTTCTCGTAGCCCTCGGGCGCGCCCTTGGCGGTCTTGGAGCCGTAGCCGTCCTCCGAACAGGTCGGCACGGTCGGCAGCGCGGCCGGGGCACTCTTGTCGGGTGCGGCCAGACCCTGGGCCGCGGCGGAGCGCCGTTCGGCCTCCCGGACCGAGACGGCGTGCGAGACGTTGACGTGGATCGCGTCGGCCAGGCCGGAGACGCCGAGCACGGCGCCGGCCACCTGCGCGGGCACCTGGGCGTCCCGGGCCGGGGCGCGGTGGGTGCCGTCCGCGGTGCGGTAGCTGCGGAAGTCGGTGCCGAAGGCCTTGGCGAACGCACCGGTCGGGCCGGTCACCTGGACGTGGTGCGCGGTGACGGAGGAGACGGTGAGACCGGCGCCGGTCAGCCAGGAGGTGACGGCCGCGACCTGCGTGGTGGTGGCGCCGAACCTGCCCCGCACCTGGTCGGCCGTCAGGAACTGGCCGTAGGCGGGGGATCCCGGGTCGGAGACCGCCCGGGCCAGCGCGGCCAGGCCGGTCGCGTCCCGTCCGGCCAGGTAGATCCGGGCGCTCGCGGGCACGGCGGCGTCCACCGCGCCCGCATCGGCCTGCGGGGTGGCCCAGGCGGGGTGGCTGCCGCTCAGGGTCCTGGCACCCTCGCCGACGGGTGTGGCGGAGGCGGGTGCCGCGGCGCCCAGGGTCGCGAGGACCAGGGCGGCTGCGGCCGCGATCGCGGCGGTGGCGGTGACCGGGCCGGCGCTCTTGGAAAGCTGCTTCCGTGCGGTGGGCACGTCGGCTCCCCTCTCGGTTCGACGGAGCGTCAACTGCCCCTCGTGGAGGCGTGACGGAGCGCGCTGCGGCGGCGACGGGCCGCCGCAGCGGCGACTGAAGTGGTGTGCGGAAGCTGTCTATTCGGACTGGCGTGTGCGGCTCAAGAGCGGGCCGCCAAGTTTTGCCCTGCCATGACCGGATCGAGGGGATCTCCTGCCCCGTGGGCCGCAGTGGGGAAGTTTCCGGAATCCGGGAGGCTCCCGGCGGCGAAGCGGACACGTTCTGACCTAGATGGGGCCTACCTTTTCTCTTGTCGACGGAACGACCGACCAGAACGACGAAGACGGAGAGCCACCATGACCGAGACCACCAACCTCCAGGCCCCGATCACCGCCCCGGCCGTCACCGGGGAGCGCGCCGACCTGCTGGAGCAGCTCGCCAAGTCGCGGTTCTTCCTCCGGTTCACCGCCAACGAGCTGACGGACCAGCAGGCGGGGCACCGCTCCACGGTGAGCGGGCTCACCGTGGGCGGGCTGATCAAGCACGTCACGGGCGTGGAGCGGACCTGGGTCGACTTCATCCTCGAGGGCCCGTCCGCGATGCCGGACTTCGCGGCGATGACCGAGGAGGACTTCGCGGCCCGGGAGAACGAGTTCCGCCTGCTGCCGGGCGAGACGCTGGAGGGCGTGCTGGCCGCGTACGCCGAGGTGGCCGCCCGCACCGACGAGCTGGTGGCCACCCTGCCCGACCTGGACGCGGTCCAGCCGCTGCCCAAGGCGCCGTGGTTCGACGAGGACGCCAAGTGGTCGGCCCGCCGGGTGTTCCTGCACGTCATCGCGGAGACCTCCCAGCACGCCGGCCACGCCGACATCGTCCGCGAGGCGATCGACGGTGCGAAGAGCATGGGCTGACGCCCGCTCGGGCACCGCGGCCGCCGGGGCGGGCACCGGCGGCCGCGGTGGGATACTCGTACGGTCCGTACGGGTCGAGAGGGTGTCCGAATGAGCAGCAGCCGGGTGCGGGTCCTGCGCAAGCAGCAGCGGCTCAGCCTGGAGGCCCTGGCGGAGCGGGCCGGGGTGACCAAGAGCTACCTGTCCAAGGTCGAGCGCGGGCTCAGCGACCCGTCGATCTCCACCGCGCTCAGGCTGGCGGACGCGCTGGGCGTGGAGGTCGGGCGGCTGTTCTCGGAGGAGGTCGAGCCCGAACTGGTCACCGTGGTACGGGCCGGCGAGCGGACCAGGATCGCGGACGGCGCCGACGGCCCGGGCGCCCCGCGCTACGAGGGGATCGCCACCGGCCTCAGCGGCAAGCAGATGGTGCCCTTCGTGATGCACCCGCCGACCGCCGGGGCCGAGAGCCCGTGGAAGTCGCACGCCGGCGAGGAGTTCCTCTTCGTCCACGCGGGCACGGCCGAGCTGGAGTTCTCCGACCGGACGGTCGCGCTCGGCCCGGGGGACAGCGTGTACTTCAACTCGGCCCTGCCGCACCGCTGCCGGAGCACCGGGGCGGAGCCGGCCCAGATCCTGGTGGTGATCCACGACGATCCGGCCGACTCCGCCGGACGGGTGCCGCCGCTCCCCTGACGGGGGCTCGGCCCCGGCCGGCCGTGCGGCCGGTCAGGCGGGTACGGCCGCCGTCGCCGCGAGCAGACCCGCGAGCCGGGCCAGGCCCGCCTCGTCGAGCGGCAGCAGCGGCTGCCTGGGGTCGCCGGCCTCGAAGCCCTGCAGCGCGAGCCCGGCCTTCACCGTGGTCGGCAGGCCGCCGCTCAACAGGAAGTCCAGCATGGGCAGTTGACGGTAGAAGACGCTCCGGGCCGCGTCCAGGTCACCGATCCGGACGGCCCGGTGCAGCTCCAGGGTCAGTTCGGGGATCAGGCAGGCGGCCGCGGTGCACCAGCCCGCCGCGCCGGCCGCGAAGGCCTCCAGGGCCAGCGGGTTGCTCCCGTTGTAGAACGGCAGCTCGCCGTCGGTGAGCCGGTGCAGGCGGTGCATGCGCTGGATGTCCCCGCTGCTCTCCTTCACCATGGTGATGTTCTCCACCGTCCGGACCAGACGCACCATCAGCTCGGGCGACAGGTCGACGCCGGCGGTGGCCGGGTTGTTGTAGATCATCACCGGCACCGACACGGCGTCCGCGACCGCCGTGAAGTGCCGGACCACCTCGCGCTCGTCCAGCCGCCAGTACGACAGCGGCAGCACCATCACCACGTCGGCCCCGGCCCGTTCCGCGAACCGGGCCCGCTCGACGGCACTGCGGGTGGTGAGGTCGGCGATCCCGACCACGGTGGGCACCCGCCCCGCCACCGCGGCCACCGAGGCCTCGGCCGCCGCGTACCACTCCTGGTCGGAGAGGTAGGCGCTCTCCCCCGTGGAGCCCAGCGGGGCGACCGCGTGGCACCCGGAGCGGACCAGACGGTCCGTCAGGGCGGCCAGGCGGTCGGTGTCCACCGTGCCGTCACCGGCGGCGAAGGGGGTGACCGGGTAGGCGATGATGCCGTCCAGGGTCGTGTGGGTCATCGTCAGGCACCGTTCTGGGAGTGGTGGGCGGAGCGGGCGGCGGTCCCGCCCGTGAGGGCGTCGCCGTGGCCCGCGCGCAGGGCGCGGCGGGCGTGGTACGCGAAGTTGGCCTGGCCGCGCTTGGGCGTGGAGGTCCAGTCGTGCGCCTCCTTGGCGAGCAGCTCGGGGATCTCCTGGATCCGGCCGGAGGCGCTCGCCAACAGCTGGAGCCGGGCGGCCCGTTCGAACAGCACGGCCAGGGTGCAGCTCTCCTCGATGCTTCCGGTGGCGACCAGTTGCCCGTGGTGGGCCAGCAGCAGGGCGCGCTTGTCGCCGAGGGCCGCGGTGATGATCTCGCCCTCCTCGTTCCCGACCGGGATGCCGGGCCACTTCTCCAGGAAGGCGCAGTCGTCGTACAGCGGGCACAGGTCCATGTGCGAGACGACCAGCGGCGTCTCCAGCATGGAGAGCGCCGAGATGTGCAGCGGGTGGGTGTGGATCACGCAGGCGACGTCGGGGCGGGCCCGGTAGATCCAGCTGTGGAAGCGGTTGGCGGGGTTGGCCATGCCCTCGCCCTCGAGGACGTTCAGGTCCTCGTCGACCAGCAGCAGGTTGTCCTCGGTGATCTCGTCGAAGCCGAGGCCGAGCCGTTGGGTCCAGTACGTGCCCGGCCGCTCGGCGCGGGCGGTGATCTGCCCGGCCAGACCGGAGTCGTGGCCCGCGTCGAACAGGATCCGGCAGGTGAGCGCGAGCTTCTGACGGACGGTCCAGTCGTTGTCGGGGATGGCCGTGTCCATCCGCCGGTGGGCGAGCTCCACCAGGTCGGACTTGGACGTGCCGAAGGTTTCCGCAGCCATGGTGCGGCCTCCTCTGCTCGGGGTCAGGAAACTGGGTTCACCATAGGACACCTTGTGTCATCTGTCGACGGTCCGCGCCTCCGGGCTGTCGGGGCGCGGGGCTAGGGTGCTGCTCAGGCACACCGGACGATCACGGCTCCGGGCGGCCGGCCATGCCTTGGAGGAGAAGCGGTGCGGCGCTGGGAGTTCGTCGGTGACGGATCTGCGAAGTTCTGGGAGGCGGCGGTCGAGGGCAGTTCGGTGGTGGTGCGCTACGGCCGGATCGGGACGGCGGGGCGCGAGCAGGTCAAGGAGCTCGCCTCCGCCGATGCCGCCGAGGCGCACCTCGCGAAGCTGATGGGCGAGAAGACCCGCAAGGGTTACACCGCCGCCGACGGAGCTCCCGCCGCCCCCGCTCCGACCGCTGCCGTCGCTCCGACTCCCGCCGCTGACACGGAAGCGGAGGCGATGACGGAGACGGTCGCAGGTTCTGAGGTGGAGGACCGAACGGAAGCGGGGGCGGGCGGGCTGCCGGACGAGACCACCTTCGTCTTCCCCGCCTCCTGGCACCGCGTCCTCCAGCCGCGCCGCGGTGGCCGGGTCCGCCCGGTGCCGCGCCCGGCGGCCAAGGCCGTCCGCCAGGCCGAGGAGCGGATCGAGGCCCAACACGGCTGGATCGAGCAGGTGTTGACGTCCCGCCAGGCCCCTGCGGAGCTGGTCGCCGCCGCACGCGGGTACCTGGCCGGGGAGGCCGACCCGCTGGGGGCCGCCGTGGTCGCCGCGATCCTGCCGCCCGCCTGGCACCACAACGGCCTGGAGAAGTCCCCGTTCGTCGACGACTGGGCGGTCCGGTTCGGCCTGCCGTTCGCCGCCCGCGCCCTGGTGGAACTCGCCGGGCTGCACGTCCACTACCACCAGAGCGGGATGGTCAGGGTCGACGTCCAGCTCCGCTACCGCTCCCCCCAGCGGCCCGAGCTCAACAGCGCCGCCCAGCTGGCCGGCCGGCTCCGCGCCCTGCTCGCCGTCGCCGACGAGGCCGTGTACCAGGACGCCATCGACGCGCTGGAGGACCTCCGCACCACGCCCGCCGGCCGCCTGCTGGCCGCCTACCTGGCCCCGGGCACGCCGGGTTGGACCGAGGACTGCCTCACCGACGCACCGCGCTACAGCAGCACGCTGCTCACCCTGCTGCTGGCCACCGTGGACGACCCGGCCCAGCTCGACCGCCTCGACCCGAACCCCGTCCTCGGCTACCACGACTGGACGGTGGGCCTGTTCGCCACCCTCGCCGACGGCGTCGGCACCGAGGCGGGCCGCTACCTGGACGCCGCCCTGGGGCAGTACCACGGCACGGACGAGCTGCGCACCGTCACCTCGGTCGCGGTGCAGCTCCCCACCGACCAGGCGTTCCGCTTCCTGCTCGGCCGCCTGGCCGAGAAGCAGGCCCGGCCCGCGCTCCAGGAGGCCATGCAGCGCTACCCCGTCCGGGCAGCCCGCCTGCTGGCCGAGACGGTGCTCGCCGACGGGCCGACTGCCGCCGACGCGCGCCGCCTGCTGACCACCCACGTCCAGCTCCAGCACGCCGTCCTGCCCGAGATGACGGCACAACTCGACGCACGGACGACCGAGTTGATCGCATCCCTGGACGGCCTCCGGCCCCGGGTGGCCGAGGCTGCCCCGGACGAGCTGCCCGCGCTGCTGGTCTCCCCGCCGTGGGCGCGCCCCCGCACCCGCCGCACCGTCCGCGTACTCACCGGTCTCCAGGCCGACGCCGCACCGGAGTTGCAGTGGCGGGCCGACGAGAAGGAGCGCTGGGCCGCCGCCGAGGAACCCTGGCCCTTCCCGAGCGGGACGGACTGGGCGAGGGAGGCCAGGGAGGTCTTCGGGCACAGCGGCAACCTCTGGCACGCGCGCCGGCTGCTGATGCTCGGCCCGCGCAAGCTGCTCGCCCCGCAGCTGGAGAAGTGGCGGCCGGTGGAGACCTGGGGCGGCGGGGACGAGCTGCGGCCGGTGATCGCCCGCTACGGCCTCTCCGCCCTGCCCGCGCTGCTCGCGGCCGCCTCCTCGCAGCCGGCGAGCATCGCCCCGCTGCTGCTCCCGTTCCGGGACGCCGGGGTGGCCCGGGTGATGGCGGACTGCCTGGTTCGGCTCAAGTCGGCCCAGCCGACGGCCCGTTCGTGGTTCGCCCGGCACGGAGTCCAGGGTGCCCTGCTGCTGGTACCGGAGGCCGTCGGCCCGGACGGTGCGGCCCGGAAGGCCGCCGAACAGGCACTGCGCCTGGTCGCCGCCGAGGCCGGTACGCCGACCCTGTCCGCCGCCGTGGCCGGTCGCTACGGCGTCGAGGCGGCGGGGATCGTCGGCGAGGCGCTGGCAGCCGACCCCTTGGAGAACGCGCTGCCCGCCAAGATGCCCGAGCTCCCGGCCTGGCTGCAGCCCGCCGTCCTGCCCCAGCTGCTGCTCACCTCCGGCGCCGCGCTGCCCGAGTCGGCCGTACGGCACCTGCTCACCATGCTCGCGCTCTCCCGCCCGGAGGAGCCGTACGCCGGGGTGCCGGTCGTCACCGGGGCCTGCCGGGCCGATTCGCTGGCCGCCTTCGGCTGGGCCCTGTTCGAGGAGTGGCGTCAGGCCGGGATGCCGTCCAAGGAGAGCTGGGCGCTGACCGTGCTGGGCTCCCTCGGTGACGACGAGACGGTGCGCCGGCTGACCCCGGTGCTCCGCGAATGGCCGGGCGAGGGCGCCCACCACCGGGCGGTCGAGGGGCTGGGCGTGCTCGCCGCGATCGGCACCGACGTGGCACTGCTCCACCTGCACGGCATCGCCCAGCGGGTGAAGTTCAAGGCGCTCAAGTCCCGTGCGCAGGAGCGGATCGCCGAGGTGGCCGAGGGTCTGGGCCTGACGGCCGACCAGCTCTCGGACCGGCTGGTGCCGGACCTCGGCCTCGACGCCGACGGCACCACGGTGGTGGACTACGGGCCGCGCCGCTTCACGGTCGGCTTCGACGAGCAGCTGCGCCCCTACGTGCTGGACGGCGACGGCCGACGGCGCAAGGACCTGCCCGCGCCGGGAGCCAAGGACGATCCGGAGCTGGCCCCGGCCGAGCGCAAGCGCTTCGCCGCGCTGAAGAAGGACGTGCGCACCGTCGCCGCCGACCAGCTGCGCCGCCTGGAGGCGGCGATGGTGGCCCAACGCACATGGACCGCAGCCGAGTTCCGTGACCTCTTCGTCCGGCACCCGCTGGTCTGGCACCTGGCGCGACGCCTGGTCTGGCTGGCCGACCACGACGGCGGAGCGGGCCGCACCGCCACCACCGCCTTCCGGGTGGCCGAGGACCGCACCTTCGCCGACGTGGCGGACGAGGCCTACCAGCTGCCCGGGACCGCCACCGTCCGCCTTGCGCACCCGTTGCTGCTCGACGGCGCGGCGCAGGCCGCCTGGTCGGAGCTGTTCGCCGACTACGAGCTGCTCCAGCCCTTCCCGCAACTGGGCCGGGCAGTGAACCACTTGAGCGACGACGAGCTGGCCGCCAACCGGCTGCACCGCTTCGAGGGCAGCAAGGTCCCGGTCGGCAGGCTGCTCGGCCTGACCAAGCGCGGCTGGGAGCGCGGGGCACCGCAGGACGCGGGTGTCGAGCGGTGGTTCTCCAAGCGGCTGGGCGAGCGCTGCCACCTGGTGATCCAGCTGCACGAAGGCATCGCGGTCGGCATGGTGGACATGTTCCCCGACCAGACCTTCGAGACGGTCTGGCTGGACGTGGTGCCGCGCGACCACTGGAACAGCGACACCCATCGGCTGCGCTTCCGCGACCTGGATCCGATCGCCGCCTCCGAGCTGCTCGCCGACCTGGAGGAGGTGACCTCGGCGTGAACGCGTCCGACGTCCCCGACCTCCAGCGTCCGCCCGCCGAGGTGCGCCACGCCGAGGAGCTGGCCGCCCTGCGCGCCGAGGACCGCGATCCGCGCCCGCCGGGCTGGCAGCTCAGCCTGCGGGCGGCCCGCCGCTTCGTGATCGGGGACGAACGGGCCGGCGTCAGCCGCAAGTTCGTCGGCAACACGGCCCTGGTCGAGCGCGCCCTGGTGACCCTGGCCACCGACCGCGGCCTGCTGCTGGTCGGCGAGCCCGGCACCGCCAAATCGCTGCTCTCCGAGCTGATCGCGGCGGCCGTCAGCGGCACCTCCACCCTGACGGTGCAGGGCGGCGCGGCCACCACCGAGGATCAGATCAAGTACTCCTGGAACTACGCGCTGCTGGTCTCCGAGGGCCCGTCCCCGCGCTCCCTGGTGCCCGCCCCCATGCTGCGCGGGATGGCGGAGGGCCGGATCGTCCGCTTCGAGGAGATCACCCGCTGCCCGCTGGAGGTGCAGGACTGCCTGCTCTCCCTGCTCTCCGAACGGGTGCTGGCCGTACCGGAGTTGGACGGCCCGGACGGCATGGTCTTCGCCCGTGCCGGGTTCAACGTGATCGCCACCGCCAACACCCGGGACCGCGGCGTCAACGAGATGAGCGCCGCGCTCAAGCGCCGCTTCACCTTCGAAACCGTCTTCCCCATCCCGGACTTCGACACCGAGCTGGCCCTGGTCGAGGCCGAGGCCGGCGCCCTGCTGCGCCGCTCGGGCGTGACGGTGGCACCGGACCGCGACGTGCTGGAGGTGCTGGTGACCACCTTCCGCGAGCTGCGGCAGGGCGCCGGCTCCGCCGCTCCGGGCGGGGAGCGGATCTCCGCCGTGATGAGCACCGCGGAGGCGGTCTCGGTCGCCCATGCCATCGGCGTCCGCGGCTGGTACCTGCGGGGCGAACCCGGTGACGCCGCCGACCTGGTGACCTGTCTGGCCGGAACGGCCGCCAAGGACAGCCCGGAGGACCTCGCCCGGCTGCGGCGCTTCCTGGAGCAGGAGGGCTCCCGGCGGCGGGGAGCGCAGTGGAAGGCCCTGCACCGGGCCCGCCACCTGCTGGCGGAGTGATGGACCCTCAGGATGCCCGGGCCTCCGCTGTCGTCCTCCTCGGCGTGTGCCACCACTCCCCCGCCTGCGCCGGGCTGGTGGCCCGCACCATCGCGGAGCTGCGGCCGGCCCACGTCCTGATCGAGGGCCCGGCCGACTTCAACGACCGGCTGGACGAGCTGCTGCTCGGCCACCACCTCCCGGTCGCCGTCTTCAGCCACCACCGCGACGCCGACCGCACCGCCACCTCCTGGGCGCCGTTCTGCGAACACTCGCCGGAGTGGGTCGCGCTCACCCACGGCCGGGCCGCCGGGGCACAGGTGCGCTTCATCGACCTGCCCGCCTGGCACCCGGCCTTCACCGAACGAACCTCGACGCTCACATCCGCTACGGCTACGGCCAACCGCTTCGCCGACGCCGAGTCACGGTACGCCGAGGCCGTCGCCCGGCTGTGCGCGCACTTCGGCACGGACTCGGTGGACACCCTCTGGGACGGCCTCTTCGAGGTGGCCGACCCGGACGGTCTGACCGAACGGCTGGACGCCTACTTCGCGTTGGTGCGCGGCGACACCACCGCCGACCCGGGCGACCGGGCCCGGGAGGAGTACATGGCCTCCTGGGTGCGCGCCGCCACGGCCCGCGACGAGGGCCCGGTGCTGGTGGTGGCCGGCGGCTTCCACGTCCCGGCCCTCCGCGCCCTGCTCTCCTCCGCCCCGTCCACGCCCGCGTGGCCACCGGTCCCGGCCCCGGCGCCCGGCGCGGTCGGCGGGAGCTTCCTCGTCCCGTACTCCTTCCGGCAGTTGGACGCCTTCGCCGGCTACCAGTCCGGCCTGCCGTCGCCCGGCTACTACCAACTCCTCTGGGAGCACGGCCCGTCCGCCGCCGCCGACGGCCTGCTGGAGCAGGTGGTCCGCCGGCTGCGACACCGTCGGGTGCCCGCCTCCACCGCCGACCTGGTGGCGGCGCGCAGCCTGGCCGACGGTCTGGCCGCCCTGCGCGGTCACCGGGTGCGCAGCCGGACCGACGTGTTGGACGGCCTGGCCGGCGCACTGGTCAAGGAGGCGCTCGAACAACCGCTGCCGTGGAACGGGCGCGGCACGCTCGCCCCGGGCTCCGATCCGGTGGTCGTCGAGATGGTGGCCGCCGGTACGGGAGAGCGCGCGGGCCGGCTGCACCCGGACACCCCCGCACCGCCGCTGGTGCACGACGCCGCCACCGAGCTCGAACGGCACGGCGTGCTGCTCGGCTCGGCGGTGACGGCCGACCTCACCGAGCCGGCCGGACTGGGTCGCAGCCGACTGCTGCACCAGCTGCGGGTGTTGGGCGTCCCCGGCCACACCCGTTCCTCCGGCCCGGCCTCCGGTGCCGACCCGGTCTTCACCGAGTGTTGGGAGCCCACCCCGCTCACCGGGCGCGAGGCCGCCCTGGTCGAGGCCGGCGCGTACGGTGCCCGGGTCGCCGACGCCGCTGCGGCCTGCCTCACCGAGCAGCTGCACCAGGGGAGTTCCACCGGTGCCGCGCTCGCCGCACGGCTCTTCGACGCGGTGCTCTGCGGCGCCGACGCACTCTCCGCCGACCTCCTGCACACCCTCGCCGACCGGGCCGCGTCCGTCCCCGAACTCGCGGACGCCGGTGCCGTGTTGGCCACGGCCCTGCACCTGTGGCGGCACGACCGCGTCTACGGGGCGGCCGGCTCACCCCTGCTCGCCCGGATCATCGGCGCGTCGGCCGACCGCGTCCTCTGGCTGGCCGAGGGCCTGCACGGCGGCGGCAGCGGCACGGACGCCCGCCCCGAACCGCGGCGCCTGCGCGCACTGGCCGCCGTCCGGGACGCGGTGCGCCACGCCGAGGAGCTGCTCCCCCTCCCCGGGGCCGCCGTGCTCGACACCGCCCGCCGGATCACCACCGACCCGGCCGCTCCGCCCGACCTGCGCGGCGCCGCCCTCGGACTGCTGCGCTCACTCGACGCTCCGGTTCCCGAACTGCCCGCCCTTGCCCGGGAGTTCGCCACAGCCGGTCCGGCCCGTCTGGGCGACTGGCTCACCGGACTGTTCACCCTCGCCCGCCAGGAGCTGACCGACTCCCCTGCGCCCGCCCTGCTGGACGCCCTGGACGAGCTGGTCACCGCGATGACCGAGCACGACTTCCTCACCGGCCTGCCCGCCCTGCGCCAGGCCTTCGCCCACTTCCCGCCCCGCGAACGCGAACGGATCGCGGAACGCCTGCTGGAACGGCGCGGGCGCCGCGGCTCCGCCCGGACGCTCCTGCGCACCACTGCCGACCCGCTCGATCTGGCCCGTGCCCGTGCCCTGGAGCAGCAGGTGCACCAGCTGCTCCACCGCCACGGCCTCACCTCCGACCCCCGGACCACCCGATGACCGCTCCCTCTCACGACCCCGCTCCCGTCCGCGTCCCCGACGCCGGGCTGGAGCGCTGGCGCCTGCTGCTCGGTGCTCCCGCCGAACGCGTCACCGGCCCGCTCGCCCCGGCCGCCGCCGAACGCGACGCCGCCCTGGAGTGGCTCTACGGGCGGGACGAGGACCTGACGGAGCGCGGGATCCGGCGCCACCCGCCGGCCGCCCCGCGCGAGGGCGGCGACGGCGCCTCCCTGCTCACCGCCGTGGACTGGCTCGACGCCGTGCACCGCCTCTTCCCGAAGGAGACGGTCGAGCGCCTGGAGCGCGACGCGGTCGAACGCTACGGGATCGAGGAGATCCTCACCGACCCGGAGGTGCTGACCAGGGTCGAGCCCAGCACCACACTGCTGCGGGCCGTGCTGCGAACGAAGCACCTGATGAACCCCGACCTGCTGCTGACCGCCCGTCGGATCGTCGAGGCCGTGGTGCGGGACCTCATGGCACGCCTGCGACCCGAGCTGCGCCGCGCCTTCACCGGCGCCCGCTCACGCCGCCCCAGCCGCCTCCCGGTCGCGCGGGACTTCGACTTCCGGGGCACGCTGCGGGCCAACCTCCGGCACTACCAGCCCGAGCAGCGCCGCGTGCTGATCGAGCGGCCCCGCTTCCACTCCCGCTCCCGGCGGCACCTGGAGCAGTGGCAGCTGATCCTGCTGGTCGACCAGTCGGGTTCGATGGTCGGCTCGGTCATCCACTCCGCCGTCACCGCGGCCTGTCTCTGGGGCCTGCCGGGCCTGCGCACCCACCTGATCGCCTTCGACACCTCGGTGGTGGACCTCACCTCGGACGTCGCCGACCCGGTCGAGCTGCTGATGCGCGTCCAGCTGGGCGGCGGCACCGACATCGCCCGGGCCCTCGACCACGCCGCCGGGCTGGTGGAGAACCCGCGCCGCACCGTGGTCGCCGTGGTCTCCGACTTCTACGAGGGCGGCGACCGCTACCGCCTGCTGCGCACCGTCCGCTCGCTGACCGGCCAGGGGGCCACCGTGCTCGGCCTGGCGGCCCTGGACGAGCAGGCCGATCCGTCCTACGACCGGGTCCTGGCCGGACAGTTGGCCGAGGCGGGCGCGCACGTCGGCGCCATGACGCCCGGTCACCTGGCCGCCTTCGTCGCGGAGAAGGTCGGCCGATGACCGCGCCCGCGTCCCGCCCCTCCGCGTCGGCCGCCACCCCGCCCGCCGCCCCGACCGCACCCCCGGCCCCCACTCCCGGCACGGACCCCGACCGGCGCCCGGACCTGCTCGCCCTCACTCCGGACACGCTCGCCGCCCTCACCAACCGGGGCCTGGTCAAGCGCGCCGCCCGCGAGGTCGAGTCCGGCACCGGCCCGGAGCTGAGCCTCGCCGAGGACGGCACCCTCTCCGGCCGCCACCCCGACGGCAGCCAGAGCCGACTGCCGCCCGGCCTCGGCCTGGACGCCGCCTCCTGCACCTGCGGTGCACCGGGCGTCTGCCGTCACCTCATCGCCCTGGTCCTCTCCTACCGGCACCGCCCCTCCTCCGCTGCGACTCCCGAACAGACTTGGTCCCCCGCCGAGTTCGACGACGACCAGCTCGAAGCCGTGCTCGGACGCCCCGCCCTCGCGGCCGCCCGCCGCACCCTGGCCCGGGGCGGCCAGCGGGCCACCGTCCATCCGGCCGGCCCCGGCCACCCCGCGCCGTGGGTCGAACTCCCCTCCTGCACCGTCCGGTTCCCCGTCCCGCACGGCCTCGGCTACGCGATCAGCGACGCCGCCGCCCACCTCCACGGCGAGACCGTCGCCCTCGCCGTCCGGGCCTTCCGCGCCGCCGAGGCCTCCGGCGCCACGGAGGTCACCCTCGGCGAAGCACCCTCCGCCGACCACTCCGATCCCCTCAGCACCGCCGTCGGCCTGGCGGACGAACTCCTGCTGGACGGGGCGGCCCACACCACCCCGGTCTTCACGGCCCAACTGGAGCGCACCACTGCCCGGTTGACCGCCGCCTCCCTGCACTGGCCGGCCGCCGCGGTCCGTGCCCTGCACCGCCAGGCCGAGGCCCACACCGCCCGGGACGGCCGCTACTCCCCCATCGAACTGGCTTACCTCATCACCGAGTTGCACGCCCGAAGCCGCGCCGCCGCCCTCGACCTGGCCGGTGCACTCGGCACCCGGGAGTCCGCGGAAACCCCGCTCCGGCTGGCCCGGCTGGTCGCCCTCGGATGCCGCATCACCGGCCCCTCGGCCCGGTCACGCACCGCCGAGCTCTACTACGCCCACCCGGACGCCGGGATCGGCCTCGTGCTGCGCAGGCACTGGCAGTTCCCCGAGGACACCCGCCTCACCGGCCCCGACCTCGCCGACCGCCGGCTGCTCGGCTCCACCCTCCGCGCCCTCGCCACCGCCAACCTGGTCAGCGAACAGCTCTCCCGCCACCCCAACCGCACCGTCACCATCGGCCGCGGCCGGGTCGCCGCCACCACCGTCACCCCGCTCGGCAACGCCTGGGCCGCCCTGCCGCCGCCCCTGCTGGTCGACGACCTCGCCGCCCACCTCCGCCGCTCCGAGCACCGTCCGCCCCGCCTGATCCGGCCCCGGGTCGAGGCCGAGGACGCGGTCGTCCTCGCCGTCTCCGCCGTCGACTCCGTCGGCTACGACCCCGCCCGGCAGCAGGTCGAGGCCGTCCTCCGCGACAGCTCCGGCGCCGCGGTCCTGCTCCGGGCCGACCACGACCCGGTCTGCCCCACCCGCCTCGACTCCCTCGCCGCCACCCTCGCCGCCGGCCGGGTCACCCACGTCAGCGGCCTCCTCCACCACCACGCCGGCCACCCCGTCCTCGACCCCCTCGCCCTCCTCACCCCCGACGGCCCCACCGTCCCCGACCTCACCCCCGCCGCCCCCGTCCCCCTCCCACCCCTCGCACCCCTCCCCACCGACCCCCTCACCCACGCCCTCGAATCCGCCCTCACCACCCTCGCCGACCTCGCCCACACCGGCCTCCGACACCCCCGCCCCGACCTCACCCCCACCACCACCGCCCTCCGCCGCACCGGCCTCCACCACACCGCCACCCTCCTCGACGCCCTCGCCACCACCCCCACCCCCGCCACCTGGACCGAAGCCGCCCTCCACCTCCACCTCGCCCTCGAACTCCACCACCGCCCCCACCTGATCGAGTGACAGACCGGCCGTCCCGCCCCGCTCGGCGTCCTCGGAGGCTTAGCTGAGCGGGTGTCCTGATGGAGAATCGACCCGGAGCAGCGGAGGTGCACACAGATGAGTACGGCAGCCCACACTCCCGGGGACTACACCGTCAGCGACCCGGAGCGGGCCCTCAAGTACGCGATCCAGCACGTCGCGGGAGACCGGGCAGAGATCATCGAGGGAGTGATCACGCCCTTGTCGCCGTCCTGGGCGCACGAGAACGCCGCAGACCTCGTGCGGCTCCAGCTCACGCCACGCCTGAACGCGCTCGATCTGGCCTCCGGATCGGGCAACCTCGACCTACCCGGCTCCGAGAACTGGTTCATCCCGGACCTGGCCGTCGTCCCCCGCGAGCTCGCCGCGAAGACCGAGGGCGCCCTCCTCCCGGATCAGACCCTCTTGGTGGTCGAAGTGACCTCGACCTCGAACGGCGAGACCGATCGCACCGTCAAGCGCCGCCGTTACGGCCAGTACGGCGCGCCGCTCTACCTCCTGGTGGACCGTCAGCAACGCGAGTGCACCCTCTTCTCCGCCCCCGGCCGCCTCGGCTACGCCACCACCGACGGCCCCCACCCCTTCGGCACCCCGCTCCGCCTCCCCGCCCCGTTCGACCTGACCCTCGACACGGCCCACCGCTGAGCCGGGCTCGGGCGGGTCGGGTCCGGGGGAGCTCCCACGCTGCCGCGCACCCGACGGGGCGTCAGGCCGGGTCGAGGCGGCGGCGCAGGAGGCAGAACTCGTTGCCCTCGGGGTCGGTGAGGACGTGCCAAGGGACGTCGGGGCCTTGGCCGATGTCGGTGGGGCGGGCACCGAGGCAGAGGAGGCGGTCGAGTTCGGCGGCCTGGTCGCGGTCGGTGGGGTTGACGTCGATGTGGAGACGGAGCTTGGCGGGGCGGGGGTCGGTGCTCGGGCTCAGGATCAGGGTGGGCTGCGGGCCGCCGAAGCCGGTACCCGGTGGGCCGATCTCGATGCTGCCGTCGGACTCGCGGCCGAGCTCGACGTAGCCGAGGACCTCGCGCCAGAAGGCGGCGAGCAATTCCGGGTCGACGCAGTCGATGACCAACTCGCTGATGCGGCATGCCATGACGGTGAGTCTACGGAACCGACGGCGGCCCTGAGGGGGTGTCAGGCAGGGCCACCCGAACGGGCGACGGGGTGTCGGGCTAGGGTGCGGGAGTGAGTCTTCATCTGATCGTCGGACACGGGCCCGCCGGGGCCGCCACCGCTCGTGAGCTGGTCGGACAGGGGCACCAGGTACGGGTGGTGACCCGCTCCGGCCTGCCCGCAGGGGCGGCCGCGGAGCCGGGCGTCGAGCACCTGGCACTGGACGCCACCGACGCCGCCCGGCTGACCGAGGCCGCGAAGGGGGCCGTGGCGATCCACAGTTGTGCCGCGCCGCCGCTGCACCGCTGGACCACCGCCTGGCCGCCGCTCGCCGCCTCGCTGTTCTCCGCCGCCGAGGCGAGCGGCGCCGTACTGGTGCTGCTCGGCAACCTCTACGGCTACGGGCCGACGGCCCCCGCCGGCCCGCTCACCGAGGAGCTGCCGCTCGCCGCCACCGGCCCCAAGGGCCGGACCAGGGCGGCGATCTGGGAACAGGCCGAGGCGCTGCACGAGGCCGGCCGGATCCGTGCGGTGGAGGTCCGTGCCTCGGACTTCTTCGGCCCCGGCGTCACCGAGGGCGGCCACCTCGCCGCCCGTGCGGTCCCGCGCCTGCTGGCGGGGAAGGGCGTCTCGGTGCTCGGAGACCCGGACGCCCCGCACAGCTGGACCTACCTCCCCGACGTGGCCCGCGCCCTGGCCGAGGCCGCCTCCGACGAGCGCGCCTGGGGCCGGGCCTGGCACGTGCCGACCCTGCCCGCCCGCTCGGCGCGCGAGATGGTGCACGGCATGGCCGCCGCGGCCGGGACCACCGTGCCCACCGTCAAGCGGCTGCCCTCCGCCGTGCTCGGCCTCGCCGGTCTGTTCTCGCCGCTGCTGCGCGAACTCAAGGAGACCCGCTACCAGTTCGACCGCCCGTTCGTGGTGGACTCCTCCGCGTACGAGGCCGTGTTCGCCGTGCGCGCGACCCCGCTGGACGAGCAGTTCGAGGCTACCGTGGAGTGGTGGCGCGGCCGCACCGCCGCCTGAGAGGAGCCCCGCCTTGGCCGTCGAGATCGTCTACGAGACACACTCCACCACCACGGACAACGAGGCGGGAATCGCCACGGGGTGGCTGCCCGGCAGCCTCTCCGAGCTCGGCCGCCGGCAGGCCGCCGAGCTCGGGGAGCGCCGCCGCGGCGGCGGCTTCGCGGACGTGCTCACCTCTGACCTCCGGCGGGCCGTGGAGACGGCCCGGATCGCCTTCCCCGGCCTGGAGCCGACCCAGGACGCCCGCCTGCGCGAGTGCGACTACGGTGCCCTGAACGGGACTTCGGCCGCCGCCGTCTCCGCCCAGCGCCTGCGCCGGCTCGACGACCCCTTCCCCGGCGGTGGCCAGAGCTACCGTCAAGTGGTGGACGCCACGGCCGAGTTGCTGGCCGAGCTGGCCGTCCGCCACGACGGCCGCCGCGTCCTGCTGATCGCGCACTCCGCCAACCGCATCGCCCTCGACCACCTGCTGCTCGCCAGGCCGCTCACCGAGCTGCTCACCGCCGCCCCGGCCTGGCAGCCCGGCCACCACTACACTCTGCCTACCAACTGGCGCCCCTGAGCAGGCAGTTCTTCATTCACCGCCGCCCATCTGCCTGCATACGGGTGAACTTCTCCGCTCATCCGCTCGGCAACTGCCTATGATCCAATTCCATGACGGAGAGTCAGATCATCCCAGCTGTGCGCAATTCAGCTGACGTGCTCATCCTCGGGGCCGGCCCCGCCGGGCTGGTGCTCGGCAATCTGCTGCACGCCGCGGGGATCGACTGCGTCATCCTGGAACGCGCCACCCCCGAGCAGCTCGCGGCCCGCTCCCGGGCCGGGTACCTGGCCGCCAACACGGTGCGGATCCTGGAGCGGCACGGCCTCGCCGAGGGCCTGCGCCGACGCGGACGGGAGCACGCGCTGTGCGAGTTCCGCACCGAGGACGGCGCCTTCCGCCTCGACTACTCCACCCTCGGCCGGGGCGAGCGCCACACCGTCCACCCCCAGCACGAGCTGGTGGCCGACCTGCTGGCGCACTACCGGCAGGCCGGTGGGCAGGTACGTTTCGGCACCGAGGCGCTGGCCGTCCTGGACGCCGCCTCCGACCGTCCCCGCGTCACCGTCGGCAGCCGCGAGAACGGCGCCACCGCCGCCTGGCAGGGCCGCTACGTCGCCGGGTGCGACGGCCGGCACGGCGCGGCCCGCCGCTCACTTCCGCCCGGCGCGGTCCGGCACCACCGGCACGACCACGGGATCTCCTGGCTGGGCCTGCTCGCCGAGGCGCCGCCCAGCCTGGACGCGGTCGGCTACGCGGTGCACGGCCGCGGCTTCGCCGGGCACATGGCCCGCACGTCCACCCTCACCCGCTACTACCTCCAGTGCGAGCGCGGGAGTTCGGCCGACGCCCTGCCCGACGAGCAGGTCTGGGAGGAGCTGGAGCGCAGGCTGCGCGCCGAGGAGCACGGCCCGCTGCACCGGGGCCCGATCGTCCACCGCTCCGTGATCGACCTGGAGTCCGACGTCCTCGAACCGCTCCGGTACGGCTCGCTCCTCCTGGCCGGGGACGCCGCCGCCCTGCTCAGCCCCTCGGCGGCCAAGGGCGCCAACCTCGCCGTCCTGGAAGCCGAGTTGCTCGCCGAGGCGCTGATCGCCCAGCTGCACCAGGGTGACTCCAGCGGTCTCGAAGCGTACTCCCGACGTAGCCTCGAACACATCTGGCGGGCCCAGGAGTTCTCGCACTGGATGGTGCAACTCCTCAACGCCCCACCGCAGTCGGACGCCTCCGACTTCCACCACGGACTGCGGCGCGCACGCCTCGCCTCGCTGCGCGGCTCGCGCACCCTCCAGGACTGGTTCGCCGACCACTACGTCGGCGTCTGAGTCCCACCTCCCCGGACCACCCCCTCACGTCGGCCCGGCCGGAACAGGCACACGCCTGCCCCGGCCGGGTCCGGCTTTGCCATGCCCGGAATCCCGGGAACCCGGAGCCCCGGAACCCTGGACGCCCGGAATCCCTGGACCCCCGGAATCCCGCACCACACACCAGAGATGAGGACGCACCACCATGTCCACGAGCACCACCACCCCCCTGCGCACGGACGCCGCCCGCTTAGCGGAGGCCGTCTCCTTCGTCCGGCAGCAGGACACCGCCGCCCTGCTGCCGCTGCTCCTCCCCGGCCTGGACGGCCCCGAGCTGCGCGCGCTCGCGGACCACTGCCGCTTCTCGCACGCCGCGCTGCTGGTCTTCCCGCCGACCGCCGAGGCCCACCGCGGCCTGCTGGCCGACTGCGGGCTCGATCCCGGGGTGACGGCCAGGCCGAGCGTGGTGGTCCGGGACCGGCTGGCCGCCCGGCACGGGCGGGAGCCGGCCGACCTGGACGTGCGCATCCTGCGCCCGACCGTGGCCGGGACGGGCCGCACCGTCGAGGTCTTCGTGCTGACCGTGCCGCCGGGTTCGGAGCTCGGCCCGCTGGCCCGGCAGGAGCGCGCCGAGGACCACGAGGCGCACCTGGCCCTGGAGGTGGAGCACCCCGATCCGCTGGTGCTGCGCGGGCTCTGCGCGCTGCTGGCCCGGCACGGCGCCGGTCCGGACGGCGGCGGCTACAACCCGCACGAGGACGGCACCGTCCTCTACTTCACCGTGCCCCCGGACTCCAAGGCGGGCTACCGGCGGCTGGAGCTGTACGTCCCGGGCGAGCACCCGGACGTGCTGGCGGGGCACCTGAGCGGCCGTCAGGCCGACCGGCCCGCCGAAACGCTCCTGCTGCTGCTCACCGGGGCGTGGACCACCCAGGCGCTGGCCGTCTCGGCGGAACTGCGGCTGCCCGACGCGCTGGACACCGGTACGACGACCGGCCTGGCGGCCCTGGCCCGGACGGTCGGCGCCGACCCCGACGCGCTGGCCTCCCTGCTGCGCTACCTCGCCATGCTGGACGTGGTCGAGACCGACGGGTACGGCTACCGGCTCACCGCGCTCGGTGCCCTGCTGCGCAGCGACGCCCCGTCCTCGATGCGGCCGCTCGCCCTGATGTACGGCGGGCCGTTCTACCGCTCCTTCGCGGAGCTCGGGCACACCGTGCGGACCGGCGGGGTCGCCTTCGACCACCTCCACGGGGAGAACCACTTCGAACACTTCGCCCGGCAATCGGAGTTGGCCGAGCTCTTCGACCTCTCCATGGCGGCGAGTTCGCGGATGTTCGAACCGCTGACGGCCCATCCGGCCGTGACCGCAGCGGCCGGCGGCACCGTGGTGGACGTCGCGGGCGGCAACGGCGAGCTGCTCGGCAGGCTGCTCACCGCCCATCCCCGGCTGCGCGGCGTCCTGCTGGAGCGCCCGCACGCGGTGGAGGCCGCCCGGCGGGCCCTGGACGCGGCCGGGTGCGGTGACCGCTGCACCTACCTGGCGGGCGACTTCGCCGACGTGCCGCCGGGCGGGGACGTCTACCTGCTGTCGCGCATCCTGCACGACTGGGACGACGAGCGCTGCCGGGAGATCCTGCGGCACTGCGCGGCGGCCATGCCGGCCCACGCGGACCTGCTGATCGTCGAACGGGTGCTCCCGGCCGACGGTTCGCCCTCGCTGGCCACCGCGTGGGACCTGCACATGCGGTGCAACGTCGGCGGCCGGGAACGCCGGGCCGAGCACTACGCCCGGCTGCTGGCAGACGCGGGCCTGACCCTGGTCGGCAGCTCCCCGCTGCCGCTCGACGCCACGGTCCTGCACGCCCGCCGGGCCGGGGCACCCGTCCCGGCCCAGGCCGCCGGCCCCGACCGGCCGTAGTGACCCTAGCGGCCAGTAGCGGCCCATAACGGCCCATAACGGCCCGTAACGGCCGAGTGGAGCCTGACGGTCGGTCACCTTCCGTGGTCCTCGTGGCAGGTGACCGCCCGTCGGGCGCACGCGGCGGTCCGGCTCCGCTCCCGTGGTACGGAGCCGGGCCGCATGGCGGCGCGTCAGCAGTTGCGCAGCGACCAGACGGGCGACCAGTTCACCGTGAGCTGGCGGGTCGAGGAGCCCGAACCAGCCGTGGAGGTGAACAGCTGCTGGCCGCTGCCCCCGTAGAACCGCGAGACGGTGTTGGGCGTCTGGTTGTTGGTGAGGTATCCGGTGCCCTCCCAGTTCGACACGCTGTACAGGCGGCACGGGTCGAAGCGGAAGACCGCCCACTTCTGGCGGACCGGGTCGTTCACCGCGACGCACAGGCTGCCGTAGTTGCAGGGGATGTTGAACATGTCCCGGTCGTAGCCGTAGTAGTCCGGCGTGACCCCCGACGCCGACGGCGAGCCGGCCGTGATCGCCGCGGGCGCGGCCTGCACGGCCTGGGCCGAGCCGGCCCCGGCGAGCAGGGCCGGCAGCAGCGCCGCGGCACCGAGCAGACCGACGACGGAGCGCTTGAGGTTCATGGTGGTTCCCCCTCTGGTTCGGTTGAGGGCCTCAGCCTGTCCCGGCACGCGCCGCCGCAGTACCTCGGAACACCTAGGGTCGTCCTCCCGCCCGGGCGCCCGGATGGCAGGATCGGCCCTCGAACCCCGACGCCCCACCGATGAACCGGAGACCACCGTGCCCGACGGCGACGTGACGGACGCTCAGCTCCCCGAACAGCTCCCCGAACTGCTCCTGTCCGACGGCTCCTGGCGGTGCACCGGGGCCGACGGCGCCTGGGAGACCGCCGTCTTCCGCCTCGCCCCCGACCCGGCCGCGCGCCGCGGCCCCCTGGTGGCCCGGATGAGCGCGGACGGTGTCACCACGGCCGACGCGGCCGACCCGGAGCAGTGGGAGGGTGCCCTGATCGAGGCCCTGCTCGCGCACCCGGCCGCACGGCAGCTGCGCTCCCTCGAACTCCACCTCACCGACCACCACCACTCCGCCGAACGCGCCGCGGCCACCCTGGTCCGCCATCCCCTCCCCCGGCTCGAACACCTCTACCTGGGCCACGCGTTCGAGTACCTCTTCGAGGACGGCGAGAGCTCGACGGGGCGCCGGCTGGACCCCCTGGAGCACCACGGCACCGGTCTGGTCCGGACCGCGCCCTGGGAGGCCCTGCCGGCCCTGCGGAGCCTGGAGCTCGAAGGCGCCTTCCTGGTGGACGCGGTGGAGCACCAAAACCTGACCCGGCTCCGTACCCGCGGCGCCGTGCTCTCGGACGGATCCGTCTTCCACCCCGGCCGCCTCCCCGCGCTGACCGCCTTCGAAGTCGACCTGGAGAGCGACGTGTTCGGCGTCGCCTGCTCGGTCGACCAGGTCGAGGAGTTGGGCGCCGGGCACCTCCCCGCCCTGCGTCGGCTCGACCTCGGCCGGGTCGAGTTCGACTCGAACGACTTCGACACCCTCACCGCCCTGGCCGGGTCACCGCTCCTGCCGCAGCTGGAGAGCCTCACCCTGCGCGAACTGCGGGTCGAGCGCTGGCACTGCGAGCGGGTGGGCGCGCCCGAGCCCGCGGCCGCGCTGGCGGCCCTCGCCCCGGCCTTCGCCCACCTCCGGCTCCGGGTGACCGGCCCGGTCGCCGTCGAGGCCGACGACCCGGCGCAGGCCGGGGCGGTGCTCGGCCTGTTCGGCCTGCACCCGGACGGCGGCGAGGGGAACGGGACGTGACGGCCCGTCCCCTGAGGCGTCCCCGGACCCGCCCGGGCGCCCGGGCGCGCTACGGTGCGCAGGACCTGATCCACTGGTGGGAGCGCGGCAGGCGGTCCCCGTCCGCGAGGTTGCGCCGCTCGCCGTTGGGCAGGCAGCCGATCCGCTGCTCCCACCCCGTGCCGGCGAAGTACTCCACGTCGACCCTGGTGGCCCCCTCGGAGAGGTTCTGTCCGTTGTTGAAGACCGAGAGCGGCGGCCGCCGCGCGGCCCAGGCGCAACCGGTCTCCCCGGTGGACCAGTCGTCGTCCCCGTCCACCCAGGCGCAGTAGTCGCCCTGGCCGTCCGGCTCGGTGAAGAAGCAGACCGTGCCGCGGTCGCAGCGGTCGTAGCCGGTGCTGGGCAGCAGCGCCGGCAGGCCGGCGGAGAGGGTGGCGGTGGCGGTCGCGATCAGCACCGTCAGCAGCGGTCCGCGGCGGCGTCGCAGGAAGGGGCCCGGCCGCCAGGCGGCGCGGCGCCCGGCGGCGGCGGCCTCGACCCGGCGCAGCAGCGAGGCGGCGGTGTACGGGGCCCGGTCCTCGTGCCGGCGGGCCAGGCAGTCCATGAGCACGGGGCGCCACTGCTCGGGCAGTTCGGGCGACAGGCGCAGCTCCTCCTCGCCCCGCGCGTACCGCAGGGCGGCGTCGCGCCGGGCGCCGGGCGTGCCTCCGGGCAGGGGGTGGCCGCCGGTGAGGACCAGGTGGGCCAGCACGCCGAAGGCCCAGATGTCGGCGCTCGGGCGGACCTTGCGGCCGCGTTCGCCGATCTCGCACCAGAGCAGGTCCGGCGCGGTGTAGTCGGCGGTGCCGAAGACCGGGGCGTAGGCGTGGGTGCCCTCCAGCTCGGCGGCCACGTTGAAGTCGGCGAGGCGGGCGGTGCCGTCGGCCATCAGCAGCACGTTGCCGGGCTTGAGGTCACCGTGCACCCAGCCGGCCCGGTGCAGCTGGTCCAGGCCCGCGCAGACGTCGACCAGCAGGGCGGGACCGCCGCGCGGGACGGGGCCGGCGGTGAGCAGGTCGTCCAGCGAGCGCTCCGCCTCCTCCAGGACGAGCACGCTCGCCCCGTCGATCTCGGGCCGGGCGGAGTCGTCCACCGTCCGCACCTCGTAGAGCCGGATCAGCCGGGGTGCCCGTACCTTGCGGAGCAACTCCACCTCCCGCTCGGCCAGTTCGCGCAGGTGGGCGAGCTGGCGGGGGCTGCGGGTGCCGGTCGGCAGGATCTTCAGGGCGGCCCGGCTGGGCACCCCGGCCACCGGAACGGTGCGCGTGCCGGCGTAGACGGTGCCGAAGGCGCCGCAGCCGAGCGGCCGGCCGACCGTCCACGGCCCGATCCGGTAGCCGGCCGGGACGGCCACGTGGTCCGACGGCCCGTCACCACGGCCGGTCACCGGGCCCCGCCCGGCTCCACGGCCACGGACTCCACGGCCACGGACTCCGAGGCCACCGCCGGACAGGCCACCGGCTCCTGGTCAACCGCCTCCGGGGCCACCGTCGGACAGGCCGCCCGCCCCGCCACCGCCGGCCCCAGGGCGGTCGCGCCGCCGAGGTCCAACAGACCGAGGTCGTCCTCGCGCACCAGGTCGAAGCGGAGCGCCAGCGAGACCAGCGAGTCCTTCTTGCCCGCCAGCCGGGGGCCCGGGTCGGAGCTCTCCGGGCCCGGCTTGATCCGCAGCTTCACCGCGAGGTAGTCGATGTTCCACTGCACGGCGGCCCGGTTGGCGGCCGGCCAGAGCGGGCGCAGCCGCTCGACCACCTGGTCGACCGTGGGGAGCGCGGCGTGCGGCGAAGTGCGCAGACGTGCTTCGCACAGGGCCGCGAGCACCAGGAAGTACCGCTTGGAGCGGTCGAGGGGGAACGCCAGCAGGGTGGGCTCGCCCCCGGGGAAGGCCGGCAGGTCGCGGTCGGCGTAGTCGTGCCGGGGCGCCCAGACGTCCAGGGTGACCAGCTCCGACCCGGCCGGCAGGACCAGGCGGGAGAACTCGAAGGGCACCGGTGCGCCGAGCCGCCCCGGGGAGACCTTGAGGTGCTCGCCGGCGCCCTCCGGGTTCTCCACCACGTAGGTGGCGGAGCGGCTGAGGTTGCTGAGCAGCCAGTGGCTCCCGTCGGCGGTGATCTCCCCGGCGACTCTGGAGACGCCACCGTGCCGGATGACCAGGTCTCCTGACCCTCCCTCACGTCCGAAGCGGACGCCCTCGCCGGGGGCGAGCCGCAACTGCCCCTCCGGCTCCATCCCCGGCCCCGGAACCACGATGATGCTGTACACGCGCCGATACCCCTCCCCACTGGTGGTGGAGGAAGGGTAACGAGCGGAACACATCGTTCAGATAACGATCACCGCTGGAGCGGTCACCGGATCAGCACTCCGTCCGGTGTCCCGGCGCTCTCACAGCTCTCACTGCTCCTACAGCTCTCACCGGCCTCACCACTCTCAGCACTCTCCGCGCCAGACGAAGCCCTCGACGACCTTCCCGCCGTCCGGCAGGCTGCCGCGGCCCTCGGTCCAGCCGCGGTGCAGGCAGAGCCCTCCGCCGCCCTGGAAGGAGACCTGGACGTGGTCGTAACCGGGCTGCGGCGAGCCGTTGTTGAAGTACGAGCGGCGGAACCCGCAGCTGCTCACCGGCTGGTCGGAGTCGGAGCGGCAGACCGAACCGGTGCCGTCCGGGCCGTCGTAGAAGCAGACGTAGCCGCTCGGGCAGTCCTGCCAGGCGGGCGGGGCGCCCGCGCAGTTGCGGCTGACGACGCCGGTCCAGCTCGCGTTCGGGCCCGAGTAGCGCACGCCGTCCAGCAGGGACGGCACCCGGTGGCGCTCGTCGGTGAAGTCGCCCTTGGCGAGGTAGCGCTGCTCGTAGTGCAGGTGCGCCCAGTTGGAGGCCCCCGAGGTGCCGATCCGGCCGATGGCCGCACCGGCGGCCACCCGGTCGCCCTTCTTCACGTACGCGTCCGGGGCGTCCTTGAGGTGGTAGTAGGCGGTGAACCAGCCGCCGCCGTGGTTGATCTGGATCGTGTTGCCGGAGCCGTTGTCCCGGTAGGTCGCGGAGACCGTGCCCGCCGCCGAGGCCAGCACCGGAAGGCCGTCCGAGCCGGTGTTCCCGTCCACCACCATGTCCAGCGCGGGGTCATGGCCCCAGGTGTTCAACTGCCACACCGACCCGCAGGGGAACGGGAGTTGGAACGCCGGACGCTCCGCACTCCGCTCCGCCGACGCCACCCCGGACGCCACCCCCGGCACCGTCACCAACGCCGCTGCCAAGGCCAGCAGCACCCACCACACCCTGCGCACGCCCCACCCTCCTCCGGCGGCCGGCGCCGCCCCGGCCCATCGTCCCCGGCCCCGCGCCGCCCGGACACCTCGGAACTCCGAGGGTCCGGTTAGGGTTCGCGGAGACGATCAAGGAGAGGGGCGGGCCCGGGATGAGTGGCTGGACGAGGGCGTTGGACGCGGCCGGGATCACCGACCCCGGGCTGCGGGAGGACTACACCCGTCAGCGGCGGCAGGTCACGCGGTACCGGCGCGAGGCGGCGCTGGCCGCCCAACTGCTGCTCCCCGCAGGTCTGGTGCCGCACGTGATCGCCGCCACCGCCTACATGCACCGCACCGACACCCTGCTCGACAGCGGCCCTCCGGAGGGACGGCGGGCGGCGTACGCGCGGTGGGAGCACGAGGTCGAGCGGGCCCTCGCCACCGGGGCCACCGACCAGCCCGAGCTGCGCCCGTTCCTGCACACCGTCGAGGCCCACCCCGCGCTGCGCACGCTGGTGCCGGAGCACCTGGCCGGCGCCCTCGCCGACCTCGACTTCCCCGGCTTCGCCACCGAGGCGGACTACCAGGCCTACCTGGACGCCTACGCGCTGCCCGCCTTCCTGGTCGTCGCCGCCCTGCTCGGCCCGGACGGTGACCAGGGCGACTACCGCGCCGCCTGCCGCACCTACCTGGACGCCGCCCAGCGGATCGACTTCGTCGCCGACCTCGCCGAGGACCTGGCCGACGGCCGGCTGACACTCCCCCAGGAGGCCCTGGAGCGGCACGGCGTCACCCGCCCCGACCTCGAACGGGCCGCCGACCTCCCGGCCGTCCGGGCCCTGATCACCGCTCAGCTCGACCACGCCGACCGCACCCTCGCCGAGGGCCGCGCCGTGATCGACCTCGCCCCGCCCGCACACCGTCCGATGGTCCGCTGCATGGTCGGCCTGGACGCGCTCACCTCCCGCGCCGCCCGGGCCGACCTCCCCGCCCTCCTCCGGCGCCCGGCCGGCCCGCCCAAGGGCGCCGCGCTCCGCCTGCTGACACGCGAGTACCTCCGGGCTCGGCGCGTCCGCCGGGCGAACCCCTGACGACTCCTCGGGTCACCCGGCTGCCCGGCTCAGGACTGCCGATCCCAGAGGTCAGGACGGGCCGGGCTCAGGACTGCCGGACGGCCTCGGTGAGGCGTTCGGCGGCGTCCACCACGGCTTGGGCCAGCCGGGCACCGGGGTGGCGGCTGAGCCGCTCGATCGGACCGGACACCGTGACGGCCGCCACCACGCGGTTGGACGGGCCGCGCACCGGCGCCGAGACGGACGCGACCCCGAGCTCGCGCTCCCCGACGGCCTGCGCCCAGCCCCGCCGCCGCACCCCGCTCAGCGCGGTCGCGGTGAAGCTGGCGCCCTGCAGGCCCCGGTGCAGCCGCTCCGGCTCCTCCCAGGCCAGCAGGATCTGGGCTGCGGCCCCGACCCGCATCGGAAGGGTGACCCCGACCGGGACGGTGTCCCGCAGGCCGGAGAGCCGCTCCGCCGCGGCCACGCAGATCCGCATCTCGCCCTGCCGCCGGTAGAGCTGGGCGCTCTCCCCGGTGACGTCGCGCAGGTGCGCGAGCACCGGCCCGGCCGCCGCCAGCAGGCGGTCCTCACCGGCCGCCGCCGACAGTTCGCCGATCCGGGCGCCGAGGGTGAACCGGCCCTCGATGTCGCGGGCGACCAGCCGGTGCTGCTCCAGCGCGACCGCCAGCCGGTGGGCGGTCGGCCGCGCCAGGCCGGTGGCGGCGACCAGCCCGGCCAGGGTGGTCGGGCCGGCCTCCAGGGTGCCGAGGATCGAGGTGACCTTGTCGAGGACGCCGACGCCGCTGATGGTTTCCATGGGTGTACTCCGTCTCAGAACCGCGGACGGCGGGTGGGTCCGCCCGCGGGGGCTCCGTGCGGGGAGCCGGGGGTGGTCAGCGAGGGAAGGCCGCAGAAGTGGGCCGAATGCCTGCGCCGGACACGAAACGGGTACGCGAAAGCGCCGGGGCGGGTAGCGCCCGGGCGAAGGACAGCACAGAGAGCACCGTGTCTCCTCATCTTCCCCGCGCCACTATGGCGACAGGCCGGAGTTGGCACTGCTCCCGCACGGCACGGCGCGTACTTCGGACGCCGGGTCGAACGGGGAGTTGCCGGGGCTTCGTAGGGCCGGTCCCTCCACCCCTCTGGATGATTCGCGAGGAACCATATCAAGTCGTGGCGGCGCCGTGACCAACCTCCCCCCACCTCGTCCGGAACCGCCCCGCCCCGGGCCGAAACCGGCCCGTCGGATGATCCACATTGGTAGCGTCGCCGCGTGACAGACCAACGAGCAGGGCAACCACAGCACACCGACCGGGGACTGACGCGCCGTCAGACGCTCGCCGCGGCCCTCGGCACGGCCGGCGCGGCCTGGCTGCTGCGCGGCACCGTCGGGCCCGACAGCGCGCAGGCCGTCGGCGCCGCCCCCGCCGGTCTCCCCGGAGGGCTGGTCCCGTACCAACGGGTGTTCGAGAACTGGGCCGGGGAGGTCCGCACCGACCCGCTCTGGGTCTGCGAGCCGACCACCCCGGAGCAGGTCGCCGAACTCGCGGACTGGGCCCGCGCCGCCGGCTGGCGGCTGCGCCCCCAGGGCCACCGGCACGGCTGGGCCCCGCTCACCGTCGCGCCCGGCACCCCGTCGACCGCCCGCGTCCTGCTGGTCGACACCACCCGCCACCTCACCGCCGTCACCCTCACCGGGGCGACGGTGGCCGGCGCACCGACCGTGCGGGTGCAGACCGGCGCCGCGATGGAGGACCTGCTGGCCCGCCTCGCCGAGCAGGGCCTCGGCGTCACCGGCTGCCCGGCCCCCGGCGACCTCACCGTCGGCGGCGTGCTCGCGATCGGCGGCCACGGCACCGCCGTCCCGGCGGCCGGTGAGACCGCCCCGGCCGGCCACGGCTACGGCTCGCTCTCCAACCAGGTGGTCTCGCTCACCGCCGTGGTCTGGGACGGGACCGCCGGCCGCTACGCGCTCCGCACCTACGACCGCACCGAGGCCGAGTCCGGCGCCCTGCTGGTCCAGCTCGGCCGGGCCTTCCTCACCGAGGCGGTGCTCCGGGTCGGGCCCGACCGTCCGCTGCGCTGCGTCAGCCGGGTCGACGTCCCGGCCACCGAGCTCTTCGCCGCCCCGGGCACCGCGGGTGCCCGCACCCTCGCCTCCTTCGTCGACCGGGACGGCCGGGCCGAGGCGATCTGGTACGCCTTCACCACCCACCCCTGGCTCAAGACCTGGCGGCTCACCCCCGGGCGGCCGTTCGCCGCCCGCAGCGTCGACGAGCCCTACAACTACCCCTTCTCCGACAACATCCCGAAGCCGGTCGCCGACCTGGCCGGCCAACTGGTCTCCGGTGCGCCGGAACTGGCCCCGGTCTTCGGGCAGCTCCAGTTCCTCATCACCAAGATCGGCCTCACCGGGGACCTCACCGACGTCCTGCTCTCCAGCGGCCTGCTGCGCTCCCTGCTCACCGGCGAGCTCCTCACCCACCTGCTCGCCGACGGCCTGCGCTCCGACCTCTGGGGCCCCTCCCGGGCCCTCCTCCAGTACGTCCGCCCCACCACCCTGCGGGTCACCGCCAACGGCTACGCGGTCCACCTGCGGCGGGCCGACCTCCAGTGGGCGGTCAACGCCTTCACCACCACCTACGAGCGCCTGCTGACGGAGTACCAGCAACGCGGCGAGTACCCCGTCAACGGCGCCGTCGAGATCCGCGTCACCGGCCTGGACGACCCCTCCGCCACCGGCATCCCCGGCGCGCGGCCCGCCCTGCTCTCCCCCCTGCGCCCCGACCCCGCCCACCCCGACCGGGAGACCGCCCTCTGGCTCGACATCCTCACCCTCCCCGGCACCCCCGGCCTGCACCGCTTCTGCCGCGACCTCGAACAGGCCCTGCTCGCCCTCTTCGACGGCACCCGCGCGACCCTCCGGGTCGAATGGTCCAAGGGCTGGGCCTACACCGACACCGCCGCCTGGTCCGACCCCACCCTCCTCACCACCACCATCCCCGCCTCCTTCCCCGACTGGAACGAGGCCGTCACCACCCTCGACCGCCTCGACCCCCACCACGTCTTCGGCAACCCCTTCCTGGACGCCCTCCTGCGGACGGCCTGACCTCAACTGGGAGCTGGTGCTCCGCCCTCACGGACGGAGGACGGATCACCAGCTCCCGGGCCGGACCAGCCGTCAGCGCAGGATACGGATGGCCATGACCGATCCGTCCTGGTTCAGGGAGATCGGTCCTCCCCACCCGGAACCGTCCTGATCATCCGTCCATTCGGAGCGCAGCAGGTGAGCCTGACGGCGGTAGCCCTCCACCCGTCCGGCAACCAGGTCCGTGAAAAGGTCACTGGCGATCCCCGAGAACGCCTCGACCCGCGTGCCGTTCAGCCGGAAGACATGGTCGGTGCCCACGAACTCGACGCCGTGGATGACGTGCGCGACGTCCTGGACAATACCCGTGCCGGCATGCGTGTACTGGTCGTAGTGGTTCCTCCCCTGACGCTTCGAGAGGTAGCGCGCCGTGGGTTCACCCCCGCCGGTGAAGGCCATCAGACCTGCCGCATCCGCGTGCGCGAGGACCCGACGGAACCAGCCGTTCTCCGCGGGCCGGACGTGGTAGCCGGAGACCATCCGTGGCGTCCCCTCGTCGCCCCACGCCAGGTCGATTCCCGGCACGATCGCACGATCCTCCGGCCGGACGTCCAGTCCTGCTTCGCCGGAAAGATGCAGCGTGCCCTCACCCGGCGCCTCCAGCACGTGAACGGTGATGGGGTCCGAACTCGGGATCTCGGTGCTGAACACCATGGCCGGGGTCTCGCCCGGCCGTCCAAGGTGAACCGCCTCAACATGGACCGCCGCGGTGGAGAGCTGGCTGTGCACCTGTGCGCGCTTGCCGTGGACTCCCTTGCAGGCAACCAGCACCACCTTCGACGGCGCACCCGGCTTCCAGACCTCCAGGAGGAAATGCGGGCGCTTGGAGGCCCGGTACAGAGAACCGTCCTTTCCGGTCAGCGTCCACCCCGCTCGCAAGGCGACATCAGCGTCGACCACCGAGACCGAGTACCCGGGGTACCGCCGCCCGAGCACCTCCTGTGCGACGGCGAGGGCGAGCCCGACCCCCAACTCGCCCGACTGGACTGCCTTGTAGTGGCGCGTTGGATTGCCCCCTTCCGCCGAGAGGGCGAGGAAGCGACCACGGTTTCCTTCCAGCGCCTGACAGTACTTGAGGGCCGCCCAGTGCTCCGCCAGCCCTCGGCCGGCCCCCTGCCGGGCCAGGACGTTCGCCCGGCCCAGCACGTGCAGCAGCTTCCAGGGAGTGAGCACGATCGACTGCCCACGGTGCTCCACCGGAACGGCGCGCAATCCGGGCTTGCGCCTCAGCAACTCCTGGTTGTTCTCCCGGCGTTGCCGGTCGTCAGCGGCCGCGACTGCGGCGACGCTCCCCGCCAGTCCGGAGCTCGAATGGACCGCCACGTTCAGCGGCTGGACGAGGTCACTGAGTACGGCGGTTGCCTTCTTACCCATCTTCTCCCCCTCGGTGGTCACGGATCATGGAGTGGACGTTCGGTTCGGCAGTGCCCTCAACGGTCACCGGGCGGCGGGCGGCTGACGGGTGTCGGCGAGGTCGTTCAGAGCGGCGTTAACGACCTGCCAGCAGATGCTCAAGGTGTCGCGGTCGGGCCGATGGCTCTGGCGTGCTTCGGCCTTGGGGTGGACGAAGTTCCGGTACTTGCGAAGCTCGTGGCTGAACTTCTCGGCGTCGGCGCCGAGGTACCCGGCCTGGTGGCAGGCCCTGATCAGTTTGTCCAGGCTGATGTTGTCCTCGGACTCGCGGCCGAGGAGGGACCGGTCGCGCTCCAGGACCGTGCAGAGCAGCACGCCCTCCATCAAGGAGCCGAGCATGATGATCGCCGCGACGTGAGCTCCGTTGGCGTAACAGGTCCTGGCCTCGTCCAGCCTCCACTGGAGGAGTGCGGCCATCGCCTCGTCCGCCACGAGGTCCGACATCACCACCTTGAGCTCGGTGGCGCCGTAGTGCGTGGGGTGTGCCAGTGCAGGGTCGCAGGCAACCACCCGGGGGCTACCGCCGGGATTCTCGAGCCGGTACCCCTCGTGGATGAGGAAGGAGTTGACGAACGTCACGACCTCGGTGAGCATCTCGGGCTCCTCGAGGTACTCGCGCGGATCCGCAAGCCTGATCAGTACCTTCTCGACCTCTTCCGGCTGATGCCGACGCTCCATCAGCAGTTCGGTCGCCCACTCCCGACGGTACTGGCCGTCGAACTCGGGCACGTCCTGCCAGCCGGCCCGCCTCAGGAACGCCTCGATCTCGAAGCCGCGGCGGTAGAACAGGTCATCGTCGCCAGCGACCGCCCGGGCGATTTCCTGGACCGTGGTCTCGTCCAGGACGGACTGGAGCCGACGGTTGTGGGACTGGTTCATTCGGTTCCTCCGGTGCTTTCGGTGCCTACGGTGGTCTCGGTCCCGATGCGCAGTTCCTCGGGCTCCTCGTCGGGAAGCCCGTTGGCGTCCGCCAGTTCGAGCGGCTCCCAGGGTTGCGCGTCCGCCGACCGGGTGGGCGGTCGCGAGTAGTCGGCCGGCTGGATGCCGTGCCGGTCGAGCTCCATCCACAGCCCTGCCAGCGCCTCGTCGGGGTCGAACCTGAACTCGCTCTCCTGGATGCGCCAGAACTTCCAACCGACCCTTTGGAGTTCGCGGTCGCGTTGCTGGTCGTAGCGAATCTGGTCCAGGGTCGAGTGGTAGTAGTCGCCGTCACACTCCACCCCCAGACGGCCACGCGCACCGATCACCACGAGGTCAATCCGCTTGCTACCGGCCGGGTACTGCGGCACGACGTGGTATCCCCGCTGCTTCAACCTCAGGTAAACCTGCTGTTCGAAGAGCGATTCGAAGGGGGCACGCCGGACGTCGGGAAGCACCGGGCCGATGTCGGCGGCCTCCGCCATCGCCGCAGGCGGGTTCTGCATGTAGCTGAGCAAGTTGAGCCGGAGGTCCCCCGGCTTGAGCTGGTCGGGCGGCACCGAATAGAAGAGGCGCATCTGGTCCTGGGCCCGGCTGGCCGCGACGTTGTACGCCTGTTGTTCGCTTCGCAGACCGCCGGCGATCCGCCGTACCCGGTCGACCACCATGGACAACAGGATCACGTGGCGCTCGTCTCCTTGGAACTGCACCGGGGTGCCCACCCGGATGTGGTGGCGTTCGCGGACCGGCGGGGGGATGCGCTGCTCGATGAGCTGCTCGAGCAACTTGACCTGGCCGAAGCCCCCTTGGAGCACGATGACTCCCATGCTCTTGTTCTCGTAGGCCGGATCCGTCGTCAGTTCGGCGAGGCAGTCCACGATCGCCTCGGCCTCCTTGGGGTTGCGAATCCGGCTGTCCCGCCCTTCCGCGACTCCGCCTTCGACGTAGTGCGTCAGGAGCGGATCCAACCGCTCGCCACCGTACTGACGAAGCGGCACGAGGCCGGGTGGGCTGTAGAAGGTCGCCGAGGACCAGCCGATGATCTCGGGCATGCAGCGAAAGTGCTCCTGCAAGCGGATGGTCGAGGGGAAGAGTGCCGAGAGCAGCTGATAGAGGTTGGAGTGCGGCATGTACAGCTGACGGAGGTGTGCGGGCACGTCCGGAAGGTGTGCCGTCAGTCTGTCCTGGATCAGCTGGGTGCGGCCGAACCCGGTGACAGGTGGCGTGCACTGCTTGTCGTCTCCGACAACGATGATCCGCGGAGCCAGCCAGAGGAGGAAGAGCGCGTCCATGCCCGCCTGACTGGCTTCGTCGACGATCACCACATCGAAGGTGTCCTGGCTCGGCCTGATCATCTCGGCAACCCTGGCGATGGGCATCACCCACGCCGGCACCGCCCCCTGGGCGACGTTCATCGCGCTACGGGCAGCTGCCTTGAAGTGGGATGCGTTCTTGCCCTTGCCCTTGCCGTACGAGGCCATGTGTGTGCGGTACGCCTGAAGCGCCGACCGCTGTTCCGAGGTCATCCGGACGAGGCAGTGCAACCGGCCCTGCGCCGCAGCCAGATCGCCCGTGAGTTGCTCCAACTTGGCTTCGTGCTCGGTCAACTCGCCGTCCAGGCGCTGCTCCCGGCCCGGCGCACGCTCGTCATCGACGAACTGGCTGGCCTTCGCCCAGGCCCACGCCTCCTGAAGCCGACCGAGCCGGGCGTCCCAAGCCGGGTCGTCCGCATCGGCCACCACCCTCCCCGCGATCGCGGGCGAGACCGCACGGAGGCGATCCAGCAGTTCGGCACAGCGCCGACGGCGCAGATCCCGAAACTGAGCCGTTCCGAGGGCCTCCAGCTCCTTCGTGTACTGATCCACGTCGCGCTGCCGCAGCGCCTCTGCCATGGCCAGCGCTTCGGGCGGCGCCGTGGCGGCGCCGTCCTCACCACGCAGGATCCGATCCCACCGGGCGAGCCGCTCCAGGGCTTCCTCGGCACGCTGACGGCCGGTCAGTGCCGCAGCGGCCTCACCGAAGTCGTGCCACGCCTGCGGCCGGGTCAGGTCGAGGTAAAGCCCGTGACGTACGAGGATCTCGTCGGCCCGCTCACGGACACGGCCGAAGCCCTCGATCTCGTCCAGGTGCCGGTACCGCTCGCGAAGTGCCGCCAGCCGCACCTCCAGCGGTGCGTCGGCCACGGGCGCCCCGACCTGTGCCCAGCGCGCCGCGACCGCCACCAGGGCGGTGTGTGCCTGCAAGTGAGCACTGACGGCGCCGATGTCGGCCGCAGTGGTCGGCCTTCGCCCATCCACTCGGCAGTTGCCGAGCAACTCCTCCGCCTCCCGCTGGGCCTTCGGTGCGAACAGCGCCCGCAGCTGCCGGCCCGCCGCGAGGTGACCGATCAGTGCCGGAGCAGTGGCCGCCATCCGGTGCGCCTGCTCGGGTTCCAAGGGCTCTGGAAGCGTCACCGCACGCAGGCCGACCCGGTCGAGGGCATCGGCCACGTCCGCGAGGACTGTCCCGACCTCGGCGACCCGGCGCCACAGCTCCGACTGCCGTCGGCCGAGCCGGTCGGTCAGCGCTCGCACCACCCAGTCGTCGGTTGTTGACCAGTCCGTCGCGTCCAACGGGACACCGATCCGGTGCAGCCGGCTCCGGGCGGATTCCAGAAGACCCGTCAGTTCGTCGGTGACGGAGGTGTCCAATGCGGCCAACCGGTTGCGGATCCCGACGGCGGCGGGCGAGAGTCCGGAGACGCTCAGCTGACTGGCAACGATCTCCACCGTGACCTGGCCGGCAGTCGGCAGGGTCGTCGCCGCCGGAAAGACGGGTACCTCGGCCCACTGTCCCGCGCCTTCGCGCAGCAGCGCGAGCATCTCCTCCGCCTCCGAGGCGTCCAGAGGGGGTACTGCTGGTGCTCGGTCGGACAGTCTGCCGATCCAGCCCGAGCGGACCGCCTCCTCCTGGACCTTCCGCACGATCGCGGCCAGCGTCCCGGAGTACCCGGGCGCCACCTCGGGGTGCTGGTAGACCTCCGACTCACGAAGGGCGATCACCTGCTCGGTCAGTAGCTTGATCCTGCTGCACACCTCGTACCGGCGTTGGGTCAGCCGTCGGATCTCGTCCCGGAGCTGGTCGGTGTCTCCCGCGGCTACCTGATCGCTCAACGCGTTGATGGTGCGCTCCAGCTCGTTCGCACCGTCTTGACTGGTGCTGCTGAGCAAGAGGACACACAGGTCCCGGACCGCCGGGGGGAGCTTGTCCCGGAGCACGGTCAACGGCTGATCCTTCGCGCTGGTGACCAGCACCCGCTGCCCCTGTGCAAGGAGCGCGGAGAGCAGGTTGGCGATGGTGTGCGTCTTTCCGGTGCCCGGTGGCCCCTGGACCACAACCCCGGTGTCGCGTTGTAGACGTTCGAGGACGGACCGCTGCTGGGCATTGGTCTTCCCGGGAAACAACGGTTCATCACCGAAGAGCGGTGCGGGCTGCCTTCCGCCCCAGTTCCTCCGGTCGTCCGCGTCCAGTGGCATCACCAACTGCGCCAGCCCGAGTGGCGCCTGGTGCTCGGAGACCACGGTCTCGGCAATGCGGTCGTAGAAGCTGAGCACCGCATTGCGGTCCCTGGGCCGCATCAGGAGGGCCGGCGCGAAGGTCAGCCTCGCGCTCGCGTCGGGCGCCACCGGTGGACGCCAGTTGGAGCTGAAGGACATCGGCCTGGGAAGGACCAGGTCCTGCCACTGCGCAAGGCTCTCCAGAGCCTCTTGGCCCAACAGGTGCAACGGCCTCGTGGAGAGTTCCTCGCTGAACGCGGCCGAGCGCTCGGGCACCCATCCGTCACTCGTCTCGAGGAAGTCACCGTCCTCGAGACGGACCGCCCCGTCCCCTGTCATCCGGACGGTGATCCGCGCGGTCCGCCGGTCCACCTGGGTCTCCACGCGCCGGGAGAGGACATGCCGGTGGATCGCCCCACCGTTCGGCTCGCTCCAGGACAACAGACCGACCGCCAGTACGAGTTCGAACTGGTCGTCCTGCTGCAGCAGTTGCTGGTGCCAGTGGTAGAGCCGTTCGTAGAGCTCTCGGTGCGAACGCTCGGCCCGTTCACGCTCAGCCCACAGACGCCACCTGGCCAGCCACGGCCCGTATGCCCGAAGGACCTCCTCCGCGTCCTCCCTGGCCACGACCGTCTCACGGTCCTGCCAGCGATCGGTCTCCCCCGGCCCCGGTGCCCAAGTCCGGTACGGGCCCTCCTCCATGAGCGGTAGGTCCTCGACGTCGGCGTCCTGGCAGAGCCGCTCGTCGACCCATCCCTCCAGCACGGTCGGCAGTTCCGGTGCCGCGACCTGCGGTACCGGGTCGAGAAGCAACAACGGCCGGTCCTCGTCATCGGACGGCCGGGGCACCTTCGCCGGCAGATCAGCCAGCCAGAGCGGACCCCAGGAACGAGTGTCCCGCTGCCGTTTGTTGCCGCTCTGCACGACTTCGCGCAGGAATCCCACCAACGCAGCGGTCTGTCCGATGACATCCGGATCGTTTGCATGACGCCGTGAAGCGCTCACCATTCTCCCCTCGGCCGGTGATGAACGTTCCAGAATGGGGGAGGCCCTTGCGGCAAGGGGGGGATCAGCACAAGGTGGCTGGTTCACGTACGGCAATGGCCGAGAACCGGAAGGTCTCCGGATGATCGCCCAGTGGACCACCGCCCTGCGAGCCCGGTGACGGACGGTCAGGTCATAGCACGAATGGCGGGAGGCGCGAGGGTGCTCTGATTGGCCCGAATCCTTTTGCCGGGCCGGTGACTCTCATGGGAGCAGGGCCGCACCGACACGCGGTGCGGCCCTGCGGCCATGGATCCACGAGCACCGAGAGGCCCGTCATGAACCCTTCCTTCTCCACCCCCGCCGCCGAGCCGTCCCGCGGGGTGCTGCTGGTGCACGGCGCCTGGCACACCGGGCACGCCTGGGACGGCGTCGCCGCCGGGCTGCGGGCCCGCGGCGTTCCGGTGGCCGTCGCCGAGCTGCACCGCGGCTCGCTGGCGGGTGACGTCGCCGCTGCCGAGGCGGCACTTGACGGGCTCTCCGGGCACGGCCCCGCCGTCGTCTGCGGCCACTCCTACGGCGGGGCCGTGATCACCGGCCTCGCCCCGGACCGGATCGGCCACCTGGTGTACCTGGCCGCGATGATGCCCGATCAGGGCGAGACCGCCCTCGGGCTGTTGGCCGGCGCGCCGCCGACCGGTCTGGCGTCGGCCATGGTCGGCGACCGCGCCGGCACCACCACGATCGACCCGGAGGCGGCGGGCGCCCTCTTCCACGCCCTGCTGAGCGAGGAGGAGCGCGCCCGTCACACCGCCCGGCTGGTCCCCCAGGTGATGGCGGCCGGCCTCCAGCCGACCGGCCGCGCCGCCTGGCGCGAGCGGCCCAGCACCTACGTGCTGTGCTCCGAGGACCGGGCCGTGCACCCGGAGCTGCAGCGCCGCTTCGCCGCCCGCGCGACGCACACCGTCACATGGCGCAGCGACCACGGGGCCTTCGCCTCGCACCGGGAGGAGACCGTCGAGCTGCTCCACCGGCTGGCGACCGCGGACCGCCCGGCGCGGACGGGCGGGCAGGCGGGCGGCTGAGCTCCCGTCAGGAGGCCGGGACGGCGCGCTCCGGGGTGAGGTCGTTGCCGGCCGGGATGTGGCCGCAGTCGCTGGGGGCGGGGCGGTTGGCGAAGCGGTCGTTCATCCAGACGAAGGCGGTGGGGGCCCAGGCGACGGCGGCGCCGAGGTGGCTGAGCAGGTTGTACTGCTGGTAGGTGATCGCGCCGTTGCCGGTGGCGCAGTACTGGCGGGCGAGCGCGCGGACGTCGCCGGCGACCATGACGCCGTCGCCGGTGCCGATGCCGGCGGGGCTGGCGAAGGTGCCTTCCAGGACGCCGCCGTTGCCCTGGGCGATCTGGCCGGGGACGGTCGGGGTGGGGGCCGAGCCGAGGTTGACCCGGTTGACCGCGTCGACGAAGGCGGGCACCGAGTTGGGGTCGGCGTACTGCGGCTTGGCCATCTTCTTCCAGGTCAGTCCCGGGTAGTGGCCGACGGCGTCGATGATCGAGCCGTCCTCCAACTGCCGGTACACCGAGAGGCCGTAGTCGTTGAGGTAGGGCTTGAGGTCGATCCCGAAGGAGCGGGAGACACCGATCACCGCCATCGGGATGACACCGCTCCAGGCCAGCGAGCCGTCGACGTACTTGAGGTTGTGGGCCGGGGCCACCAGCAGGCCGCCCTCGGAGAAGCCGACCAGCTTGGCGTTGACGTCGGGCGCGTAGGACGGGGCCAGCGCGGCCGCCCAGTTGGTGGCGATGGCGCCGCCGGAGTAGCCGAGCAGGCCGAAGCGGGTGTCGGCGTTCATGCCGGTGGCCCCGGACCTGACGGCGGCGCGGATCGAGTCCAGGGTGTTGGTCCCGTACTCCGGGCCGGCCGCGAAGTCGGCGCTCTGCCCCTCGGTGTCCGGGATGACGATGTTGTAACCCTGCGTCAGGGCCGGGATCAGGAACAGCGATTCGGCGTTCGGGATCAGCCCGCCGAGGCTCAGGTCGCCGGCGATCGCGCGGGACGGGCTGTCGGCGGGGTCGAGCGAGTCGTAGAAGGACTGGTAGGAGACCGCCTTGGTGGAGTCACCGGTCAGGCTGCGCACGACGGTGGTGACGTTGGCGGCGGGGCGGCCCTGGGCGTCGGTGGTGCGGTAGAGCAGCTGGATCGCCCGCACCGGCGTGGGCAGGCCCACGAGGTGGTAGGTCAGGGTCCTGGTCTTCAGGACGGCGCCCGGCTCGAAGGAGGCCAGCGGCGCGCTGCCGTCGTAGGCGTAGAAGGAGTCAGCCGAGGCGGAGGCGGTGGCGGCCGAGGCGGGAACCGCGGTGGCCGCCAAGGGCGTTGCGGCCAGGGCGGCGGTGACGGCGACGGCGAGCAGCCGGGAGGTGTGCTTGCGCATGTGGGGTCCCCCGTGGGGTGGGTGGGTGTGAGGGTCCGGTGGACGGTGCGGTCGGGGTCCGCAGACGTCGGGTGGTACACCGGTGAACGTGTTACCAACGGGTAAGTGACGTCCCGGAAACATGATGGCGGCGGCACGGCGGAGTGTCCCCGGGCCGTGCACCAGAGATTCGCGAGGTGGTTTGTGACCGTGTCCAGCCCCGTGTCCGACCCGACGCCCCACGAGACGGTGCCACGGCTCGGCGGCACTCCCGTCCACGAACGGCTCCGGGCCGCCGCGGCGGCACTCGCACCGGCCGTGATGGCCCGGCTGGTCGAGCACCTGCCGGCGTACGAGGCCCTGCCCTCCGAGCAGCTGCGCGGCGAGATCACCCGTGAGGTCGACCGCGGCATCCGGGCGTTCACCGAGACCCTGCGCACCGGCGAGCTGCCCGGCGAGGCCGAACTCGCCCGGATCAGCGAGTCCTCGGCCCGGCGCGCGGACGAGGGCGTGCCGCTGGAGGCCGTGGTCGGGGCCTACCACTACGGCGCGCAGGAGTGCGCGGACCGGGTGCTCGCCGCCGCCGGGCCGGAGGACCTGCCGGACGTGCTGCTGGTCCAGCACCGGCTGCTCGACTACCTGCGGCTGGTGAGCTGCGCGGTGGCGGCCGGGTACGTGCAGGAGCGGCAGGCCGCGCTGGGCGACGAACAGGTCGCCCGGCAGGAGCTGCTGTCCAGGCTGCTGGAGGGCGGCGACCCGCAGGCGGCGGCCGACCGGGCGGGCCTGGCGCTGCCGGCCGGCTACCTGGTGCTCGGCATCACGGTGGGGCCCCACCCCGACGAGCTGCTGGCCGGCGTCAACCACGCGGTGGCCGGCCGCCGCAAGCTCCGCCGGCTGCGCCACGAACTGCAGCGCCGGACCGACGGCGAGCTGCTCTTCCGACTGTCCGGGAACAGCGGCCTGGTACTGATCCCCGACGCCGCGTCACCCGCCGGTCTCGACGGGCCGGCCCGCGAGCGGCTCGCCCGGCTGGTCGAGCAGCTCGGTCAGCGGTGCGGCGCCGAGCTGCTGGTGGCGGCGGCCACCGCGGCGCCCGACGGGGTCGCGGACGCGGCCCGGCTGGTGGGCGAGGTCCGGGCGGTGGCCGGGGCGTCCGGTCGCGGGCCGGGGCTCTACCTCCTCGACGACGTGCTGCTGGAGTACCAGTTGAGCCGCCCGAGCCCGGCCCGGGATCGGCTCGCCGCCCTGCTCGCTCCGCTGGCCGGGCGGCCCGACCTGCTCGACACCCTGCGCAGCTACCTCGCCTGCGGCCTCGACCGTCGCCGGGCCGCCGCCCGGCTCCTGGTCCACCCCAACACGGTCGACTACCGCCTGCGCCGGGCCGCCGAACTCACCGGCCTGGACGCCGCCCGAGGCGCCGACCAGCTCAGCCTGCGTGCCGCCCTGGCCGCCCAGGACGCTCAGCAGGCCCAGCAGGCCCAGCACACCCAGCACGCCCGGCACCCGATGGCCGCCCAGCACGCCCAGCACGCCCCGGACGCTCCGGACACCACGCGGCGCGCCCGGGAGGACACCGGCTGACCCGCCGTCAGGAGGGCAGCGGGGACGGGGCGGCGGCCCGCCCCAGGGTCACCACCCGGTCGAACCCCCCGTCGAGGTGCTCGTCCCCGTGGTGCACGACCACCAGGGAGCGCCCCGCGGTGCGCTCCCGCAGCACCCGCAGCACCAGCTCCCGGCCGGCCCCGTCGAGGTTGGCGAACGGCTCGTCGGCGAGGTACAGGTCCGCGTCCTCGCACAGCAGCGCGGCGATCGCCACCCGCTGCCGCTGTCCGGAGGAGAGCTCGGAGGGCAGCTGGCCGGCCAGGCCGTCCAGCCCCAGCCTCGCGCGCAGCGGTCCGTCGGCGACCAACTCCCGCACCGGCAGCGGCGGGAGGTTGACCGGGCTGGTCACGCTGGCGACCCGGGGCGGCAGGGTGACCGAGCCGGCGTCGGGGGCGAGGGTCCCGGCGAGGACGTGCAGCAGGGTGGTCTTGCCGCAGCCGTTGGGGCCCCGGAGCAGCACCTGCTCACCGGCGCCCAGCTCGAAGTCCTCGATCCGCACCTCGGAGCCGTCGGCGTACCCGACCCGGGCTCCGTGCACCGACGCCCGGGGGCCCTGCTCGTGGTACCGCACCGGCGGGGAGTCGCGAAGGGCCTGGACGCGCTGCAGGACGGCGCTGCTCCGGCGCACCTGCGGGATCGTGTTGACCAGGTCGAAGATCCCCGTGACGGCCCGCCAGAGCGAGTTCACGAAGGCGAGGAAGCTGCCGAAGGACATCCGGCCGGCGAAGACGAAGGAGGCTCCGACGATCATCGAGGCGGTGTCCGAGAGGTTCATCACCAGGTCGCTGAGGGTCCGCTGCCGTTGCGCCAGGCGGTAGTTGACGAAGGTGAGGTCGAGGTGTCCGCGCAGCGCCTCCCGGTTAACCCGGCGGGTGCCGGGCAGCAGCGAGCGCAGGCCGCGCAGCGCGTGGAAGGCCTCCAGTGTCCGGGTCAGCGTGTTGAGGTACCGGGCCTCCGCCTCGCGCTCGGCGTCGGTGTTGTCCTCGATCCGCCGGGCCAGCCGGTTGCTGACCAGCACCAGTGGCGGCACGATCACCAGCAGCAGCAGGCTGGCCTGCCAGGAGAGGTACAGCAGCACGCCGAGGAAGGCGGCCGAGGCGACGGCCTGCCGGGCGATCCGCAGGCAGACGTCGAGGGCCGGCAGGACGCCCTCGTGGACGTCCTGGTGGATCCGGGCGGTGTACGAGGCGTTCCCGGCCTCCGCCACCGCGCGGCCGTCCAGCCCGAGCGTGCGCTCCAGCAGCTCCGACTCCAGGCTCAGCACGAGGGAGTTCTCGAACCGCTTGCGCCCCCAGGAGATGCCGTAGGCCGCGGAGTTGAGGCCCAGGCCGAGCAGCAGGTAGCCGAGGCCCAGCAGCAGGAAGCCGTGGAAGTCCGCGGCGCCGGTCGCCCGGTCGAACAGCGCCCTGAGCATCAGCGGGTGCAGCAGCGCCTCGGCGCCGCCGGTGCCCGCCTCGGCGGCGAGCAGCAGCACGAACGGGGAGCGCCGCCCCCGCAGGACCTGCCAGAGCCGCTTCACCGCGCCACCTCGTCCAGCAGGAAGTCGGCGGTGCCGCCGCTGTTCACCCGGTGCAGCACCCGCAGCACGCCGGCCGAGCCGGTCAGGTAGTCGCAGGCGCAGCGCAGCAGCCCCTCGCCGGGGACGCCCAGCAGCGCCGCCCCGTCCTGACGGGGCGTCACGAAGCGTTCGGCGGGCTCGAACAGGAAGACCTTCCGGACGAAGTCCAGCTGGCGCAGCGCGGTGTCGCGGTACGCGCGGTCACCGGTGAACTCGGCGGCGTCCAGCAGCGCGTCGGCCATCCCGGTGATCCCGAAGGCGTACCCGGGCAGCACCGACTGGGTGATGTCCAGCCCCCGCAGCACCGCCCGGGCATCGTCCAGGCAGCCGTAGCGCAGCAGCACCTGGGCCACGCCCGCCGAGCCGACCTCGACGTAGGGCTCCATCGTCCCCTGGTGCCGGAACATGATCCGGCCCTGGTCGTCCAGCGGCTCGGCGTGGGCCATCTCCCAGGCCAGCGCCTCCCGCCCGAGCGTCAGGTACCGCTGCTCACCGGTGACCTGGTGCATCCTCAGCAGGAACAGCGCCACCCCGGCCTGGCCGAAGCCCAGCCCGGTGAGCGGCTCCTCGGTGGCGTACGCGTTCAGCCAGTGGGCCCGGCCGCCCTCCCGGTGCGCGGTGGCGGCCAGCGCGGCGGCGCACTCGCGCGCGGCGGCCAGGTGCTCCGGGTCGCGGTCGCGCAGGAAGAACCGGAGGTTGGTCGTCCCGAGCCCGGCGAGGCCGTAGTAGAAGGTGTAGTCGTCGCCCTGGTCCGCCCGGCGGTTGGCCACGGCCAGCAACTCGCGGGCCGGTGACCGGAGTCCGAGCGAGTCGGCGGCCCAGGCGATCCCGGCCAGGCCGCTCATCAGGCCGTTCGGGTACTCCGCCGGGTCGGCCTCGGCGAGTGCGTCGCGCAGCCAGTGGCGCCACTGCGGCCGGAGCGGGACGCCGGAGGCGTTCAGCGCCCACAGCACACCGCTCGCCCCGAAGCCCAGGCTCAGCGGGTTGGTGAGGTGGGCGAACGGGTCGACCGGGAAGAGCGTGCTGCGCCCGGGGTCGGCGGCGGCCCGGACGAAGGCGGCCACCCCGTCCTCGGCCCGGGCCAGCCCGAGCTCCTCCTCGACCACGGGCGGCCGGGGCGCGGGGCGGACCTGGCCGAGCAGTCCGTCCTCGTCCGCCAGGCGCTCCAGCGCCTGGTCCAGGGTGATCCGGGCCCCCGCCAGGTCGGTGAGCAGCCGGTGGATCCGCTCGGGCCAGCCCAGGGCGTCGACGAAGACCCGGTAGACCTCCAGGACGTCCTCGCGCAGGTAGGACATCGCCATGACCGGGAAGACGAAGTACGCCATGGTGGTGGCCAGCGCGTACAGGTCGCCCTCGGTCCCGAAGGCCTGGTAGCGGCCCCGGGAGAGGCTGAACCCGGGGGTGAACAGCTCGACCGGCTTCTCCAGCCCGGCCTCGGCCGCCCCTCCCGCGCCCCCGGCCAGCCGGCAGGCCTCCAGGTCGACCACGGTCACGGCGTAGGTCTCCGGGTCCACCAGCAGGTTGGCGGCGGTGAGGTCGCCGAGGATCACCTGCCGCTCGTGGGCGGCCCGGACCGCCTGCGCGAGCCCGCGGAAGACGGTGAGCCAGATCCGCAGGAACGCGCGGGAGGCTTCGACGTCGGCCCCCGGCCGGGCGAGCGGATTGTGCTCCAGCAGCACCGCGCGGATGTCGGTGCCCTCGACGAACTCCTCGGCGAGGTAGTGGTGTTCCCAGTGCCGGAAGGTGGTGACCGGGGCCGGGAACGACCCGGTGCCGGCCAGCCGGTTGAGGAAGGTCCACTCGCGGGCGAGGATGTCCCGGGCGTCGTGGTCCTGGCGCGGGTTGAGGTTGGTGTGCGGGCGGGCCTCCTTGAGCACCACCGGCCGGTCGCCGTCGGCGGTGTCCTCGGCCCGGTAGACCCCGCCGCTGTTGGAGAACTGGAGCGCCTCGGTCACCCGGAACCGGCCGCCGAGCAGCTCGCTCCCCGCCTCCTCGCCCTCGGGCTCCCCGTCGGCGAACGGCCAGGGGACCCACGGCGGCCGGGCCCGGCCGGGCTGGCGCTCGTCCGGGACGGTGCCGTCCGGCCCGAGCACGTTCGGCACCTTGCGGCCGAGGGCGTCGACGGTGTGGGTGTCGAGGAACTGGCCGTAGCGGAAGTAGAGCGCGTGACTGTCCCGGTACCGCAGGTCCGAGAGCACGTAGGCGCCCTCGACGCCCTTCAGCAGCCGGGCCAGACCGTCCAGGCAGGACCGGAACGCGGCCTCGTCGCGCGGGTAGACGGTGACCAGCTTCCCGCTGCTGCCGCGGGCCATCGCCTTGGAGTTGAGCATCTCGTGGACGTTGAGGTCCAGCGCGATCTTGAAGTCCACCTCATGCTCCGTCAGGTAGCCGATCACCGCGGCGGCGGTCTCCCGGACCTGGTGCAGGCCGGCCGACACGTGGATCTTCCAGCCCTGCGCCGGGAGGTCCCGGTCGTGGCGGTGGCTCCACCAGAGGCCGCTGCGGACGAACCGGGCCCGCACCCGCTCGTCGAGCCCGGCCAGGAAGTGGTCGTCCCTCGGCCGGTAGTGGACGTCGAGCGGGTCGAAGAACAGCGTGTCGTTCCAGGCGAACAGGAACCGGTCGACCCAGCGTTCGTCGCGCATGTCAGCCTCTCTGGTCGTGCGGGGGTGCCGCCGACAGCGGCCGGTACGTGGGCGGGGGCCCGTGCGGGGGCGCGTCGCGCCCCCGCACGGAGGTCACCGGGTCAGCCGCAGCAGATGCTGCTGCTGCTCGTGATGGAGAGCACGGGCGCCTTGGCGGCGGTGGTGCGCGGCTGCAGGTTCTGGAGCTTCAGGACGCTCATCCTGGTCACTTCCCTCGTGGTCGGGTACGCGGAGCGCGCACCGGCTGGTGGTGGTGTGCCGTCCCCCTCGGGGCCGGCACCACGAAGGCTGCCGTTCCGGGCGTCCCGGACTCCATGGGCCCGCCGTCCCGTTCTCCTGGGCGCACGCGGCCCGGGCGCTCGTTGACCCGGCGTCAATCCGACGACAAGCCGCCGCACCTACCCTCGGCGGATGCCAAGCGGAAGAGCACGTACCAGGACCGGCGCCGGGGTGGTCCTCCTGCTGTCCTGGGGATCCGGTCTGTGGTCCGTCGTCCTGATGGCGACGGCCGAGGTGCCCTGGACCTCGGACCGGTGGTACTGCGTGGTCGACACCACCGACGCACTGGTCTACGGACTGGTCGCCGCCGTGGTCCTCAACCGCCGTGCGAACGCGGCGGGTTGGCTGGTCGCGCTGACCGCCGTCGGCGGCGGCACCGCTGCGGTCACCGCCGGGCTGGCGGTCCGGCTCGGCGTGCACGAGCCGCTGCCGGGCTGGGCCGTGCTGCAGGCCACCGCCTGGGTGCCGGGCACCCTCGCCCTGGCCACCGTGGTGCCCTACCTGGTCTCCGCCCGGCGCCCGGTGCCACCGGCCGTCCGCGCCGCGCTCGCCGCCGGGGTCGCCGTGACGGCCGCCCTGCTGGCCGTCCGGCTGGCCAACCCCGGCGCGCGGCTCGCCGAACCGGTGCTCCGGGGACTGATGGCCGCCGTGCTGGTGCTGGGCCTGACGGCCGCGGGCCACGCCGCGTACCGCCGCTACCGGGACCCGTCGGCCCGCGGTCTCGGCTGGCTGGCCATCGGCACCGCGCTCATCTCGCTGGCCTTCCTGCCGCTCGCGGTGGGCAGCGACGGCGACGGCCTGCTGCTCGGGCTCTTCACCCCGCTCACCCACCTGGCCTCGCAGGCCTTCTTCCCGGCCGCCGTGCTGGTCGCCGTGCTGCGCCAACGGCTCTGGGGCATCGACCTGGCGGTCAGCCGCACCCTGGTCTGGTCCCTGCTCACCGGGCTGCTGGTGACCGGGTACGTCGCGCTGGCGGCCCTGCTCGGCGTGCTGCTGCCGACCGCCGGACCGGTCGGCCCGACGCTCGCCACCGCGGTCACCGCCGCCGGGTTCCAGCCCGCCCGGACCTGGTTGCAGCGGCGGGTGGACCGGCTGGTGCACGGGGAGGAGGCGGCCCCCGTGCTGAGCCGGGTCGGGCGCCACCTGGGCAGCGCGGCCACGCCCGAGGAGACGCTGGCCGGCATCGCCCGCAGCGTGGCGGCCGCGTTCAACCTGGGTTCGGCGGGCATCCTCGACCCCGAGGGGCGGCCGCTGGCCACCGAGGGCGGCCCGGCCGACCCCCGGGACGACCGCCTCGCGGTGCCGCTGACCGTGCGTCAGCGGACGGCGGGCACCCTGCTGGTGACCTCCCGGCCCGGCGAACGCTTCGACCGCCGCACCCGGGCCGCCCTGGACGAGGTGGCCCCGGTCGTCGCGACCGCGGTCCACCTGGCGGCCGTCACCCGGGCGCTGCGCGAGTCGCGCGGTCGGCTGGCCGCCGCCCGGGACGACGAACGGCGGGTCCTGCGCCGGGAGTTGCACGACCAGCTGGGCCCGGCCCTGGCCGGCATCGGCCTCGGGGTGGCCGCCGCCCGCAACCTGCTGCCGGAGGGCGCGGAGCGGGCCGACGCCCTGCTGGGCGCGCTGCGGCTGGAGGTGGACGCGCGGGTCGAGGAGGTCCGCCAGCTGGCCCGCGGCCTGGTGCCGCCGGTGCTGACCGAACTCGGCCTGGTCCCGGCGCTGCGCGAGCTGGTGATGCGCTACGAGGCGGACGGCCTGGCGGTGTCGGTGCGCGAGCAGGACGTCCCCGAGGTCCGGCCCGCGGTGGCCGGGGCGGTGTACGCGATCGTCGCGGAGGCCGTGCTCAACGTCGCCCGGCACGCGGCCGCGCGCAGCTGCGTGGTCTCGCTGCGCGGCGGCGTGGTCGAGCCGCGCGGCGGCGGGCTGCTGACCGTCTCGGTCGAGGACGACGGCCTCGGCATCGCGGCCGGCGCCCGGCCGGGCGTCGGCACCCAGTCGCTGCGCGAACGCGCCGAGGAGATCGGCGGCACCGTGGAGTGGCACCCGGGCGGGGCCGGGACCGGCACCCGCCTCGTCCTGTCCGTCCCCGTCGAGGAGGCCGCCCGGCATGCTGACTGACGACTGGTCACCGACCCCGGCACCACTGTCCGTCCTGGTGGTCGACGACCACCCGGTCTTCCGGATGGGGATGACGGCGCTGCTCGACTCGCTCCCCGGGCTGACCGTGGTGGGCACCGCCGACACGCTGGAGCGCGCCGTCGCGGCGGCCGAGGCGCACCGGCCCGACGTCGTGGTGATGGACCTCGACCTGGGCACCGCCACCGGCTCCGGGATCCACGCCACCCGCGAGATCCTGCGGTCCCGGCCCGACACCGCCGTCCTGGTGGTCACCATGCTCGACGACGACGACTCGGTGTTCGCCGCCATGCGGGCCGGCGCCCGCGGCTACCTGCTCAAGGGCGCCGCCCCGGAGGAGATCGAGCGCGCCGTCCGGACGGTCGCGGGCGCCGGCGTGGTGCTCGGCCCGGCGGTGGCGACCCGGGCCCTGGCGTACCTGACGGGCGGTCACACCACGGGCCCCGGCGCCGCGCTGCCCGGCCTGACGGCCCGGGAGCGGGAGGTACTGGACCTGGTGGCCCGCGGTCTGGACAACGCGACCATCTCCCGACGCCTGGTGGTCAGCCCGAAGACGGTCCGCAACCACCTCGCGAACATCCTGGTCAAGCTCCAGGCCGCCAGCCGCGCCGAGGCGATCGTCCGCGCCCGGGAGGCGGGGCTGGGCGGCCCGTGAGGGGGTTGACGGCCCGGGAGGCCGGCTACCGCTCCGGGTTCATGGCAGGTCGTTCGGTTCGTCCGGGTCGCTCGTGCGGCCCTCGGCGTCCCGGCGGTCCAGGGCCTCCGCCGTCGCGGGGTACTTGGCGCGGAGCCGGTCCCGGAGCGACCCGGCGGGCTCGTCGGCCGCGGATCCCGCGTCGGGCACCACCTCCGGGCCGGGGACCACCGCTCCGGGTTCGCGCAGCCGCGTCAGCTCCGCCTCCAGCTCGGCGACCCGGGCCTCGAGTCGCCGCACCTCCCGGGCGGCGTCCTTCTGCCCCTCCAGGTTGCGCCTCGCGACCTGGCTGAGGGTGTCCACCCGGTCCGCGAAGGCGTCGCGTTCGGCCGCGATCGACTGCACCACCTGCCCGGCGACGACCGCGGCGATCCAGTCGGCCCACTGGTTGATGAGCTCGGTGCCCGGCCTGCCGGTCAGGTGGGCGTCCTGCAGGCCGTCGAGCATGGCCGGGCGGATGACCTCGGCGATGCGCTGCTGCGGGCCGGGCTGCTCGGTCACAGCTGCTCCTCGATCACGGTTCGGACGGCTCTGCCGACCGCTCCGGTACGGATGCCGTCGGTGAACCGATCTTCCCACGCCCCGGCCGTCCGATCGACGCGGGCGAGGCCGGCGGCCCACGTCCCGCGCCGAACGGATCCGCGCATCAGTGCACCCGGCGCGCGTGCAGGGTGTGGTGACGGGCGATCAGGTCGCGGTACCAGGCGTAGGAGGCGCGGGGGGTGCGCTTCTGGGAGTCGAAGTCGACGTGCACCAGGCCGAAGCGCTGGTGGTAGCCCTCGGCCCATTCGAAGTTGTCGAGCAGGGACCAGGTGAAGTAGCCGCGGACGTCGACGCCTTCGGCGGCGGCGGCCGCGAGGGCGTCGAGGTGGGTGGAGAGGTACGAGATGCGGTCCTGGTCGTCGAGGTCCTCGGGGTAGGAGCAGCCGTTCTCGGTGATGGTGACCGGGGGCAGGGCGGCGCCGTAGCGCCCGCGCAGGCCGACCAGGAGTTCGCGCAGGCCGTCGGGGACCACCGGCCAGCCGAAGGCGGTGCGCGGGACGCCCTCGATCGGGGCGTCGGCGAACGGGAGGCCGGGGTCGGCGGGAGCGGTGATCAGGGTCGGGTTGTAGTAGTTGACGCCCAGTCCGTCCAGCGGGGCGGCGATCAGTTCGAGGTCGCCGTCGCGGACCGCTCCGCCGAGGTCGGCGGACACGCCGAAGGCCGAGAGGTCGGGGTAACTCCCTAGCAGGACAGGGTCGTTGAAGAGCCGGTTGTGCAGGGTGTCATAGGCCTCGGCGGCCGCCAGGTCCTCCGCCGAGCCGGAGGCGGGACGGACGGGGGTGAGGTTGTTGGTGATCAGCACCGCCCCGCCCCGGGCCCGGAGTTCGGCGGCGGCCAGCCCGTGGCCGAGGAGCTGGTGGTGGGCCACCGGCAGGGCGTCCAGCAGGAGGGCCCGCCCCGGGGCGTGGTTGCCGAGGGCGTAGCCGTAGACCATGTGCACGAAGGGTTCGTTGAGGGTGATCCAGCTGCGCACCCGGTCGCCGAGACGGTCGGCGACCACGGCGGCGTACTCGGCGAAGCGGTACGCGGTGTCCCGCTCCAGCCAGCCGCCGCCGTCCTCCAGGGCCTGCGGCAGGTCCCAGTGGAAGAGGGTGGGCAGCGGCTCGATCCCGGCGTCCAGCAGCGCGTCGACCAGCCGGTCGTAGAACGCCAGCCCGGCGCCGTTCACCGCCCCCTGGCCGGTGGGCTGGACGCGCGGCCAGGCGATGGAGAAGCGGTACGCGTCCACCCCGAGCCCGCGCATCAGCGCGACGTCCTCGGGCCAGCGGTGGTAGTGGTCGCAGGCGGTGTCGCCGGTGTGGCCGTCCCGGACGGTGCCCTCGCGCGCGGTGAAGGTGTCCCAGATCGACGGCCCCCGGCCGTCCTCCCGGGCGGCGCCCTCGATCTGGTAGGCGGCGGTGGCCACGCCCCAGCGGAAACCGGGGGGCAGGTCGTGACGGTCCGTCATGGGATTCCTTCCGCAGGACGAGCATGGTTCCGAAAACGCGAGGGGTGCTCATGTTAGGGAGATCCACCCGCCGAGGGCCAGAGCCGGGCACGGCCGATCCACCGGTGCCGCCGGGTCGGCCCGCCTACGGCCACGATGACCCCGACGGCTCAGACGGCCCCGACGGCGCCGGCCCGGGCGCGAGCAGCGCGTCGAGGTGCGCGGCGGAGCCCTCCCAGGCCCACGCCCGCTCGGCCCAGGCCCGGCCCTCGCGGCCCATCGCGGCGCCCTCCGGCGTGCGCAGCAACCGGATGACCGCCAGGGCGACGGCAGCCACGTCCCGGCCGTCGATGACCAGACCGGTGAAGCCGTCGAGCACCGCGTCCGGGGCCCCGCCGGAGTCCCCCGCGACCACCGGCAGGCCGCTGGCGGCGGCCTCCAGGTAGACGATGCCCAGCCCCTCCGCCTCCAGCCCGGCCCGGCGGGTGCGGCAGGGCAGCGCGAAGACGTCGGCCGCCGCGTAGTAGGCGGGGGTCTCCGCGTGGCCGCGTCCGCCGGCGAAGACCACCGAGCCCTCGGGCAGCCCGGCGGCCAGCCCGCGCAGCCGCCGCTCGTCCGGCCCCTGACCGACGATCAGCAGGACGGCCTCCGGCACCGCACGGCGGATCAGCGGCAGCGCGCGGATCAGCACGTCCTGCCCCTTCCGGGGCACCAGCCGGGCCACGCACAGCACCACCGGGCGGCCGTGCAGCCGGTGCCGGTCGCGGACCGCCCGGCCCAGGTCCGCCGTCGCCCCCGGGCGGAACACCTCCGCGTCCACGCCGGGCACCAGTCGGCTGAGCCGGGCGCGCGGGCCCAGCGCCGGGCCGATCCGGGCCCGGGTGTACTCGCCGAGGTGGGTGACCACGTCGGCGCTCTCCCCCACCCGGCGCAGCAGCCTGCGCGCGCCGGGCACCCGGGCCCACCAGATCTCGTGGCCGTGGGTGGTGGCCACGATCCGTTCGACGCCCGCCTCGCGCAGCGCGGGGGCCATCGCGGCGAGCGGGGCCGCCGCGCCGAACCACACCCGGTCGCAGCCGTGTTCGCGAACCAGTCGGACGGCGCGGTCGGTGACCCGTCGGGTGGGGAGCAGGGTACGGGCGCGGGCGCGGACCACCGGGAACGGCAGGGTGGCGTCGAAGTCGGCGGCGCCCGGCTCGGCCGAGGTGTAGACGACCACGTCGTGACCCGGGAGCCGGGTGGCCATGGCGTGCACGAAGGTCTCGATGCCGCCCTGGCGGGGCGGGAAGTCGTTGGTGATGACGAGGGTGGTGCCCACGGTGGTGACCTCTCGGGGTTTCTGCGGTGGCTGACGGGGACTCAGGAGGCGAGCGGGCGGGCCCGCAGAGCCGGGCCGGCCGAAGCGACGGGCGCGGCCGAGGCGACGGGCGCGGCGGTGGGCGCGGAGCTGTCCGCCGGAGCGGCGAGCCGGGCCCAGAGCGCGAGCAGCAGCGGCAGCGCGAGGTAGCCGAACCGGCCGGCCGGCGCGAGCAGGAAGGCGACGGTCAGTCCGAGCGCGAGCCGGTCCGCGGCGGCGAGCAGCGTCCGGGGCGGGCGCACCAGGAGCGAGGCCGCGACCACGGCCGCTCCGGCGCACAGCAGCAGGGCGGCGGTGTACTGGCCGACCGGCCCGAGCTCGGCCAGCAGCCGTCCGGGCAAGGGGCTAGCGGCCGGGGTCGGGACGGCGCCCCGGCCGGTGGGGAAGAGCAGCACCTGCTCGACCAGCCGGCCGGGCACGGCCACCAGGGCGGGCAGCACCAGCACCGAGGTCCCGGCCGCCCACGCCGCCAGGCACCGCGCGGCGGGACGCCGCCCTCCGCCGGACGCCCGACCCGAAGACCGATCCGCCGACCGATCCGCCGCCTGACCAACCGTCAGCAGGGCGGCCGCCACCGCGACGGCGGGCAGCGCGGTCCACTTGAGCGAGCAGGCGGCGGCCAGCACCAGCCCGGTGGCGACCGGCCGCCGCCGGGCCGCGAGGGCGAGCGCGAGGACGAGCAGCCCGGTGAGCGGCAGGTCCACGCCGCTCACGCAGAGCGGGAGCGCCACCGGCGGGGAGGCCACCAGGTGCCCGACCACCCGCCCGGCTTCGGCCCCCGCCCCCGCCGGCCGGCCGCCGCGCCGCACCAGGGCCGACGCGCAGACGAGGCAGAACACGAACGCGGCGGCGCACCACAGCCGGGGGTCCCCGAGCACCGGGAGCACGCCCGGACCGTCGCCGAGCAGCCGGGCGGGCAGTCCGAACAGCGCCATGCCGGGCAGGTAGGGGTTGTAGTCGTCCACCCCCTGCGGTTCGGCCAGGTACGGGGTCCCGGTGCGCAGCAGGACCTCGGCGGAGCGTGCGACCACCCCGACCTCGCTCTGTGCCTGACCGTTCGTCAGCAGCACCACGAGCGGCAGCAGGACACTCCCCGCCAGGGCCGCCGGCAGCGCCGCGGCCCGGCCGCGCGACCGTCCCGCGAGGGCGGCGGCCGCCAGGTAGCCGACGGCGGCGCAGCCGCCCCAGACCCGGTGCGGCGTCAGCCCGGACAGCGCGGCGAGCGCCACCGCGTAGCCGGCGGCGGCGAGCCACCAGGCAGTCCCAACTCCTCGGTCCGGCAAGGTGATCGATGGTGTGAACAGTCGTTTCGGCACGGCTCCATTCCAGCCGCGCGCCCCCTCCCCGTCAGGGGGTCTGGGTCGAGGGCCGGAGGTCGGGTTTTCCCTACCGACAGCGGCCGTCGGCTCGGGTTAGGGTGCTTGATGATCAAGAAATCCCGACAGAAAGGGCCCGGATGTCCCTCCCGCACCAGGCCGACCCGGCGCCGCCCGCGAGCACCGTCCGCCGGGCGCTCGGACGGCGGCCGGCGGAGTTCCTGTTCTCCGCCTGGCCGCCGCGCTGCTGGCTGCACCTGCTGGGCGGCACGCTATTCGGCCTCGGGCTGCTGGTGGCCCTGGCGGTCCTGCTGGCCGTCGGGATCCTGCTCTCGGTGGCGGGGGTCGGCCTGCTGGTGCTGGCCGGCGTCCCGCTGCTCGCCGTCGGGGTCGCCCGGGTGGAGCGGCGCCGCCTGCGACTGGTGCAGCCCGACCCGCTCGCCGATCCGCACGGGCCCGCGCCCACGGGCCGCGGCCTGCTGCGGCACCGGCTGACGGAGCGGGCCACCTGGCGCGAGTGCGGTTACGCGGCGCTGCTGGCGGTGGTCTTCCCCGGTGCCGGGCTGGGGGTCCTGGCGCTGCTGGCCTTCTGCTGCGCCCTGGTGGTCTCCCCGGTGGTGGTGTGGGCGCTGGCCCCGGAGACGGTGATGCTGATCCCGGGCCGGGCCGTGCCGGGGCCGTTCTCCGCGCTGCCGTTCAGCCTGGCCGGTCTGGCCGGGGTGGCACTGTCGGCGTACGCCGCTGCCTGGCTGACGGCGGGCCAGGTGTGGGTGGCCACCGCCCTGTTGGCCGCCGCGCCCGACGACCGGGACCGGCACCGGGTGGTCGAGCTGACCCGTTCGCGGGCCCGGCTGGCCGACGCCTTCGAGGCCGAGCGGCGGCGGATCGAACGGGACCTGCACGACGGCGCCCAGCAGCAGCTGGTGGCGCTCACCATGACGCTGGGCCTCGCCGAGCTGGAGCTCGGCGCCGCGGCCCCCGAGGCGGCCGCACTGGTCGCCCGGGGCCGCGCCGAGGCCCGCCGGGCACTGGAGCAGCTGCGCGAGCTGGTGCGCGGCATCCACCCGCGGGTGCTGACCGACCACGGGCTGGCCGCCGCGGTGGCCGAGGTGGCCGAGCGCTCGCCGGTCCCGGTCCGGGTGGAGATCGAACTGCCGCGCAGGCTACCGCCGTTGGTGGAGGCCACGGCGTACTTCACCGTGACGGAGGCCCTGGCCAACGCGGCCAAGCACAGCGGCGCGGCCGAGGTCGGCGTCACCGGCACCCTGGCGGACGACCGGCTCGTCCTGCTGATCACCGACGACGGACGGGGCGGCGCCGATCCCGAGGCCGGCACCGGCCTGTCCGGCCTGGCGGACCGTCTGGCGGTGCTGCGCGGCCGGCTGCTGGTCTCCAGCCCGGCCGGCGGCCCGACCCTCGTCCGGGTGGAGGTACCGTGCTCCGGATAGTGCTGGCCGAGGACGCCGTCCTGCTCCGGGCCGGGCTGACCGAGATCCTCGACCGCAGCGGCCACCGGGTGGTGGCCGCCGTCGGCGACGCCCGGGCGCTGGCCGCGGCCGTGGAGGAGCACCGCCCCGACCTCGTCCTCACCGATGTCCGGATGCCGCCGGACTTCCGGGACGAGGGCCTCCGGGCAGCGCTCGAACTGCGCTCCCGTCGAACGGAGTTGCCCGTCCTGGTGCTCTCCCAGTACGTGGCGACCGCCTACGCCGCCCAGCTGCTCGGCGGCGCACCGGGCGGCGGGGGCGGGCTCGGGTACGTGCTCAAGGACCGGGTCGGCGAGGTGGCCGAGTTCCTGGACACGCTGCGCCGGGTCGCCGACGGGCAGACCGTCATCGACCCCGAGGTGGTGCGGGTGCTGCTGGCCCACCGGACGGCGGCCCGCCCGCTCGGCCGGCTCACCCCGCGCGAGCGCGAGGTGCTGGCCCTGATGGCGGAGGGCTGGAACAACCAGTCGATCGCGGCCAGGCTGTGCGTCACCGAGGCCTCGGTGGTCAAGCACTCCGGCAACATCTTCATGAAGCTGGACCTGGACCCGGAGGAGGGCAACCGCCGGGTGCTCGCCGTCCTGGCCCACCTGCGCGGCACCCAGGCCTGATGACGGGCCGTCAGCCCGGCGGACAACATGAGCGCGACTCGCGTTGGAGATTGGCGCACCGCGTTCCGGATGCGGCAGAGTGGGCCCATGAAGCAGGAGACGGACGGCCCCGGCCCGAGCACCAGCCTGCCGGGCGCCCCCGTCCCGCCCCGGCGGCGGCCGGTGCAGCAGCGCAGCCAGGAGCGCTACGAGCGCCTGCTCGACGCCTGCGCCGAGCTGCTGGACGAAGTCGGCCCTGGTGCGCTGACGACCAAGGAGACCGCGCTGCGGGCCGGCGTGCCGATCGGCACGCTCTACCAGTTCTTCTCCGGCAAGGAGAGCCTGCTCTCCGCGCTGGCCTCCCGGAACCTCGACCTCTACCTGGACCGCCTCGGCGGGCGCCTGCGGGCCGAGGCCCCGCCCGGCGTGCCGGGCTTCGTCCACCTGGCGGTGGCCGAGTTCGTCGCGATGAAGCGCGCCGTGCCCGGCTTCGGCCAGCTGGACTTCGGGCTGGTCGAGGTGCTGACCGCCGGGGCGGAGGGCGCCGCCGCCGAGGAGGAGGGCGGGGTGGACGACCAGCACCTGCTGGACACCGAGCTCGACAACAACGCCGCCGTCGCCCAGCGCCTCCAGGCCCTCGGCGGCGGCCTGTTCGCCGGCCCCGGGCACCCGCTGGCACTGCGGGTCGCGCTGGAGTGCGCGGACGCGGTGCTCAAGCTGGCCTTCCGGACCGACCCGCACGGCGACCCCGCGCTGATCGCCGAGTGCGAGCGCCTGCTCCGCTGCTACCTCACCGACCACCAGGCGTCCTGACCGGCCGTTGCGGCCTCCCCGCGCCCGCCGCACAGTGGAGACGGGACCCGCCAGCACAGTGGAAGGAGCCGGACCATGCACGCGACCGCAGGCGACCACCTGGTGATGCACGGCAGGGCGGTCGGGATGAAGGACCGGGAGGGTGAGATCCTCGAGGTGCGCGGCACCCAGGGCGAACCGCCGTACCTGGTGCACTTCGAGGACGGACACGAGGCCCTGGTCTACCCGGGCTCCGACTGCACCGTGATCGAGCGTCAGCAGGCCGCCCACTGAACGGACACCGCCCCCGCCCCCGGCCACCGGAGCACCATGACGGACACCCCGCCCGCCGACCTCCCCGCCCCGCTCGACTCGCTCGCCCCACTGCTGGACAGCTACGGCTACCCGGCGGTGGGGCTGCTGGTCTTCCTGGACAACTGCGGCGTCCCGGTGCCCGGCCAGACCGTGCTGGTGCTGGCGGCGGTGTACGCGGGGGCCGGTCGCCTGAGCATCGCGGGAGTGGTCACCGTCGCCGTGCTGGCGGCCGTCGCGGGCGACAGCCTCGGCTACCTGATCGGCCGCACCGGCGGGCACCGGCTGATCGAGCGCTGGGGCCGGTACGTGCTGCTCACCCCGGAGCGGATGGAACGCGGGGAGCACTTCTTCACCCGGCACGGCGGCAAGGTGGTCACCGTCGCCCGCTTCGTGGACGTGCTGCGCCAGACCAACGGCATCGTGGCCGGCACCACCGGGATGTCCTGGCGGCGCTTCATGCCCGCCAACGTGCTGGGCGCGCTGCTCTGGGTGGGCGTCTGGGCCTCGGCCGGCTACCTGGCCGGGGACAACATCGGGCCGATCTACCGCCAGCTGGCCCGCTACCAGCTGGTCCTGCTCGTCGCGGCCGGCGTGGCCGCCGCCGGGCTGGTGGGGTACCGGCTCCGGCGGCGGCACCTGGCGCGCCGTCAGGACGCGCGGAAGTCCGCCGGACGGTAGGTCAGCGGGCCGAGCGGATCGAGTAGTTGAAGTCGGCGTGGCCGTAGTGGTTCATCAGCCGCAGCCAGAACGGCATCAGCATCTCCAGCCCGCGCGAGGCCGTGATGTCGCCGAGGTCCAGCACCGCGCCCTTGGGCCAGCCGAAGGAGTGCAGCAGCTCGGTCACGTCGGCCTTGGCGGCATCGTCGTTGCCCGCGATGAAGAGCTGGTGGTCGCCCGGCACCCGGCTCGGGTCCACCATCACGTCGCAGTTGAGCGTGTTGAGCGCCTTGACCACCCGGGCCTGCGGGAAGTCCCGCTGGATCTGCTCGCCGATGCTGTCCACGTTCACCGGCTCCAGGCTGACCTCGCCGAGCGGCGAGAAGACCAGCGGGTTGGAGACGTCGATCAGCACCTTGCCGGTCAGGTTCTCGTCGCCGGCCGTCGCCAGCGCCTTGACCGCCACCACACCGGAGACCGCGACGACCAGCAGCTCGCCGAAGGCGGCCGCCTCGGCGAAGGTGCCGTGGCTGCCCTTCTCGCCCGCCTGCTGGGCCCAGGCGACGGCGGTCGGGTTCTGCTCGGTGCGCGAGCCGAGCATCACCTCGTGCCCGAGCTCCACCAGCTTCCCGCCCAGCGCACGACCGACCATGCCCGTACCGATGATCCCGACCCGCATCACACGACTCCCGTCCCTCAACCGGCTGTGGGCCCACACCCTACCGAGCGCACATCGGCACAGCGTGGCCGCCGGGCGAGCGGAGAGTGACGGACCGGTGTGCCTCCGGCCCGGCGGGGAGCGGCATTCGCACCCCCACCGGGCCGGGAAGTCCACCGCGGAACGACACGCGCTCCGTTAAGTCGGTCCCGTACGACCAGGACTACTCGACGGTGACGCTCTTCGCCAGGTTGCGCGGCTTGTCCACGTCCCGGCCGAGTGCCACGGCCGCCCCTCCCCTCCCCCGTCCCGGGGACCCCCGCCGGAGGCGACCCCTCCTACTCGACGGTGACGCTCTTGGCGAGGTTGCGCGGCTTGTCCACATCCCGGCCGAGTGCCACGGCCGCGTAGTACGCCAGCAGCTGGAGCGGGATGTTCAGCAGCAGCGGGTCGAGCTCGGGCTCGGACCGCGGCACGATCACCGTGTGGTCCGCCAGCTTGGCGTCCACCTCGCGGTGGGCCACCGCCAGCACCCGGCCGGAGCGGGCCTTGATCTCGCCGAGGGTGGTGAGGTTCTTGTCCAGCAGCTCGTCGTCCGGCACCAGGGCGACGGTCGGCAGCTCCGGGTTGATCAGCGCGAGCGGTCCGTGCTTCAACTCGCTGGCGGGGTACGCCTCGGCGTGCACGTAGCTGATCTCCTTCAGCTTCTGCGCACCCTCCCGCGCCACGGGGAAGCCCCGCACCCGGCCGATGAACATCATGCCCTCGTGCTTGGCGTACTCCTCGGCCAGCGCGGCGATCTTCTCCTCCTCGGCGAGGATCTCCCGGATCTGGTCGGGCAGCGCCTTGAGGCCCGCCACGATCCGGCGGCCGTCGGCCGGCGAGAGGTCGTGGATGCGGCCGAAGTGCAGGGCCAGCAGGGCGAAGGCGATCACCGTGGAGGTGAAGGCCTTGGTCGAGGCGACCGAGATCTCCGGGCCGGCGTGCAGGTAGATGCCGCCGTCGACCTCGCGGGCGATGGCGCTGCCCACCGTGTTGACGACGCCGAGCACCCGGCCGCCCTTGCGCTTGATCTCCTGGACGGCGGCCAGGGTGTCGTAGGTCTCGCCGGACTGGCTGACCGCGACGTAGAGGGTGTCGGCCTCGATCACCGGGTTGCGGTAGCGGAACTCGGAGGCGGGCTCGCTGTGGGCGGGGATGCGGGCCAGCTCCTCGATCAGTTGGGCGCCCATCTCGCCGGCGTAGTAGGCCGAGCCGCAGCCGAGGATCTTCACCCGGCGGATCTCGCGCAGCACGCGGGCGTCCAGGTTGAGGCCGCCGAGGTGGGCGGTGGCGAAGCGCTCGTCGAGGCGGCCGCCGAGGGTGCGCTCGACCGAGGCGGGCTGCTCGTGGATCTCCTTGTGGAGGTAGTGCTCGTGCCCGGCGGTGTCGTAGGAGTCGATCTCCCAGTCCACGGTGGAGGGCTGACGGGTCACCGTGCGGGCGTCCTCGGTGAAGGTGCGGAAGCCGTCGGCCTTGACCACGGCCAGCTCGCCGTCCTCCAGGTGGACCACCTGGCGGGTGTAGCGGACCAGGGCCGCCACGTCGGAGGCGACGAACATCTCCTTCTCGCCGAGGCCGAGCACGATCGGGCTGCCGTTGCGGGCGACCACGATCCGGTCGGGCTGGGTGGCGTCGAGCACGGCGATGCCGTAGGTGCCGACGACCTTCTTGAGGGCCGAACGGACGGCCTCCTCCAGGTCGACGCCATCGCCCAGGTGGGCGGCGATCAGGTGCGAGAGGGTCTCGGTGTCGGTCTCGGAGCGGAAGACGGCGCCGTCGGCGGTCAGCTTGGCGCGCAGCTCCTCGGCGTTCTCGATGATGCCGTTGTGGACCACGGCGATCCGCTCGGCGTTGTCCAGGTGCGGGTGGGCGTTGGCGTCGCTCGGCACGCCGTGGGTGGCCCAGCGGGTGTGCCCGATGCCGGTGGTGCCCTTGAAGCGGGCCGGGACGGCGGCGGCCAGGTCGGCCACCCGGCCCTTGGTCTTGCAGACCTTCAGGCCGCCGGTCTTGCCGGTGACGGCGATGCCCGCCGAGTCGTACCCCCGGTACTCCAGGCGCTGCAGGCCCTCCAGCAGGAAGGCGGTGGCGTCCTTCGGGCCGATGTAGGCGACGATTCCGCACATGTGGTGGTAACTCCTCTGATCCCGCCGCCCCCTGAGGCGGCGTCAGCCGTAGACGATCCGGCGCAGCTGACGCACGGACAGCTCGGGCGCCGCGACCCGGCGCGCGGCGAGCTCTCCGGTCAGCCGGTCGAAGATCCTCTCGTTGGTCAGTCCTCGTGCCTGCAGCTCACCGTGACGGCGGCGGACGTACTCCTCGGTGGTCTCCGAGAAGTACGCGAGCACCTCCGCGACCACCCGTACGGCCTCGCCCGGTCCCAGTGGGGTGGTCCGGGTGAGGTGGACGAGCAGGTCTTCATGAGGGTGCGGTGAGGCGGACACGAGAGGGGAGCCTATGCGTTCTCGGTCGTCCAATCCAATAATCGTGCCCGAAATCGGGCAGGGATCCCCCTCTTCCGACGCAACGGGGCCGTATTGGTCCGTACCACGGGGTCGGCCGACCGGATGAGGAGAAGCTGTGAGAGCCTGTGGCTCCGGTGACCGGGGGGCCCGTCCCTCGTTGACCAGTCGGCCGAGCCGACACTCCCGAATGGCCGTCAGAAACGCTCCGTTTCGGTCGAGAACAGCCAGGATGGGAACCGCCACCGTCCGTAGCGACCGCCGGGGGACCGAAGCACATGCAGCCGCGACTCTTCGCGATCATCACCGCCTTCCTGCTGGGCGCGCTCGGCCTCGGCTCGGTGGCCGTGACCGAGTGGACGCCACCGGCGCCGAAGACCGCGGCCGCCGCCCCGGCCACCCAGCAGGCGGCGATCGTCCCGGCCGGCGCCTCGCCCTCCCCCTCCGGGGACCCGGCGGTGTGGACCCGCTCCACCCTGCGCAACAAGCTGATGGCGAAGATGGACGCCACCGACCCGGGCCAGGCCCTGGCGGACCTGGACGCGATCACCAAGAAGCTCCCCTACACGGTGCGCTTCTGCCACCCGATCGCCCACGAGCTCGGCCACTCCGCGGTCAAGCGCTTCAACGCCGACTTCCAGAAGGTCATCTCCTTCCCGCACGAGACCTGCGCGGCCGGCTACCTGCACGGCGCGGTGGAGGAGATGCTGAACGCCTCCGCCAACCCGGAGGAGGACCTGCTCAAGCTCTGCGCCCCGGCCAACAAGGGCCCGTGCATCCACGGCGTCGGCCACGGCACGATGTTCGTCGCCAAGCAGGACGTGGCCAAGGCCCGCGCGCTGTGCAACAAGTTCCCCACCGACAGCCGGAAGATCACCTGCTCCGAGGGCCTCTTCATGCAGCTGTTCGGCCCCGACGAGGAGGACGAGAAGGCCAAGGCCAACCTCGACCCGGCCGCCCTCGCCAAGGACCCGCTCTACCCCTGCAAGGACCAGCCCTCGCTCTTCCAGTCGGCCTGCTTCTTCTACGCGCCGACCTTCTACCTCTCCTCGCACGACTACGCCAACAACCCCGGCGTCTTCGCCGACGCGCTCAAGTGGTGCCTCAACGGGGTCGCCTCCGGCGGCGCCCAGGACTGCTCGCGCGGGGTCGGCTCGCGGACCATGAAGTACAACCTGGACCGCGAGGACTGGGCGGCCAACCAGTGCGCCACCGCCGCCGACGGCTGGCAGCGCAAGGCCTGCACCCAGGGCCTGATGAGCTACTACACCGTCAACTACACCGAGTCCGGCGCCGGCGCCCGGCTCTGCTCGAAGATCACCAACAAGGAGATCCAGGGCTACTGCCGCTCCGCCGGCGGCCTCTCCAGCACCCTGGACTGAGGCCGGCCGACACCCGGGTCCGGTCGTGGTCACCCCGGGGGCGCGGGGAACTGCGCGCTGGGGAACGGCAGGACGTGGAACCGGCTCGCCTGCCCCGATCCAGCGCTGGGCCGCCTTCCGTTCCGCGCAGTTCCCCGCGCCCCCGGGGCGACCTGGCACCACGCGGCGCGCGCGGTGTCCACCCGCCGGACGGCGGGGACCGGGCGACCGGGCGCCGCGTACGATCGAGCGCACCGGGTACGTCGAGGAAGCCGTCCCTCCACAGCCGTCTGATGGAGCGCCAGCATGAGCACCACCCCTTCCACCTCGCACGAGGACTTCCGCAGCGCCGCCCGGGCCGTCGCCGACCTGGCCGCCGACCACCTCGCCGGGGTGGCCGACGGCCCCGTCTGGCAGCCGATGGCCGAGGCCGACCGGCGGGCCCTGCTGGAACTCCCGCTGCCCGAGGACGGCACCCCGCTGGACGGGCTGCTCAAGGTGATCGAGCGTCAGGTGCTCAGCGCCCCGATGGGCAACGGGCACCCCGCCTTCTTCGGCTGGGTCAACTCCGCGCCCGCCCCCGCCGGCGTGCTGGCCACCCTGGCCGCCGCCGCGACCAACCCCAGCTCGGCCGGCGGCGACCACGCCGACGTGCACCTGGAGCGCGCGGTGGTGCGCTGGATCGCCGAGCTGGTCGGCTTCCCCGCCGCCGTCCCCTCCGCCGCCAAGGGCACCCCGGGCGGCATCCTCACCTCCGGCACCTCGATGGCCACCATCCTCTGCCTGGCCGCCGCCCGGCACCGGGCCGCCGTCCGGGCCGGGCACGACCTGCGGGCCGACGGCCTGTCCGGCCTGCCCCCGCTGATCGCCTACGCCACCGCCGAGACGCACTCCTGCGTCCGCAAGGCCGTCGAGCTGCTGGGCCTGGGCAGCCGCCACCTGCGGACCGTCGCCGAGGACTCCGACGGCCGGCTCGACCCGGCCGCCCTGTCCGAGGCGGTGGCCGCCGACCGGGCCGCCGGGCTGCTCCCCTTCCTGGTGGTCGCCTCCGCCGGGACGGTGGGCACCGGCGCGGTGGACGCCTTCGACCCGATCGCCGACGTGGCCGAGGCCGAGGGCCTGTGGCTGCACGTGGACGGCGCGTACGGCGCCTGGGGCGTGCTGGACCCGGTGATCGCCGACCGCTACGCGGGCATGCACCGGGCCGACTCGCTCGCCCTGGACCCGCACAAGTGGCTGGGCGTGCCGGTGGACTGCGGCTGCGCACTGGTGCGCGACGCCGACGCGCTGCGCGACTCCTTCTCCCTCGTCCCCTCCTACCTGCGGGACGCGGCGGCCGGGGACTTCGGCTGGTTCTCCGAGTACGGCATGGAGCAGACCCGCCCGTTCCGCTCGCTCAAGGTCTGGGCCACCATCGCCCACAAGGGCCGGGCCGGCCTCTCCGCCGACATCGCCCGCACCACCGAACTCGCCCGCCACCTCGGCGCGTTGGTCGAGGCCGACCCGGAGCTGGAGCTGACCGCCCCGGTCCACACCTCGATCGTCGCCTTCCGCCACACCGGCGGCGACGCCGTCAACCACGACCTCCCCGCCGCCGTCCAGGCACGCGGCCGGGCCTTCGTCACCGGCGCCGTCCACCGCGGCCGCGAGATCCTCCGGGCCTGTCTGCTGAACCCGGCCACCACGGAGGCCGACCTGGAGCTGCTGCTGGCCGAAGTCCGCGCCGCAGCGCGCGAACTGACGGACCGTCCGTCCGCTTCCTGAAGCGGCCCAAGGACCGTTCGAATGCCCTCCGCAGAGATTAACCAACAGGTCACGGGGGATTCGTGATCGTGAAACACCGGCAGAGCACCATGTTTCCATGGACAGCACCTCTCACCTCGCCCAGCAGCCCGCCGCCCCCTCCCGGGCGCAGCGGCGCAGCGCCCGCAACCACCGCTGGCGCCACTCCACCACCGAGCTCGCCGCCGTCTTCGTCGCGGTGGCGGCCGCCGACCTGGTCGCCAACACGGTCGTGCACGGCCACGACGGACCGCTGCTGCTGGTCCTCTCGGCCCTCGCCCTGGTCGCCACGGCGGTGTTCCACGCATGGTGGGCACACCGGCATCCGCACGGACCGCCCGGCCCCGACCCCACCGCACCCCCGGGCGGCCCCGAGGCGGCCCCGGTGACCGGCCCGCTGGACGAGCACGTGCCCACCGCGCTCTGGCGGCTGCGCGCCACCGTCTCCGACTCCCCCGGCAGCCTGGCCCGGATCTGCACCGAACTGGCCGGCCGGCAGGTCTCCATCGTCTCGATGCAGACCCACCCGCTGCCCGCGGGCGCGGTGGACGAGTTCCTGGTCCGCGCCCCGCTGCCGCTCGGCCGCACCGAGCTCGCCCGGGCCGTCGCGGCCGGCGGCGGCACCGACATCTGGACCGACCGGGCCGACGCCCACGACCTGGTGGACGAGCCCACCCACGTGCTCGCCCTGGCCACCCGCACTGCGCTGGACGCGGCCGAACTCCCGGTCGCGCTGCGCAAGTTGTTCGGCCGGTGCACGATCCGGCAGTTCCCGGGCGGCGGGGCCGCCGCGGCGGCCGGGATGGACGGCCACCTGATGCGGCTGCCCGTGCCCTCCGGCGACCTGATCGAACTCAGCCGCCCGCACCTGCCGTTCACCCCCACCGAGTTCGCCCGGGCCCAGGCCCTGGTCGAGCTGGACTCCCTGCTCGGCCCCCGGGTCCCCCAGGTCAAGGCCCGCCTGCGGCTGCCCGCCGGCACCGACCTCACCGTCCGCCGGGCCGACACCTCCGACAAGGCCGAAGCCCTGGCCATGCACGCCCGCTGCTCCCCCGACACCCTCCGCAAGCGCTACCACGGCCCCGTCCGCGACGCCGACCGCTACCTCGACCACCTGCTCGACCCCCGGCACGGCCAGACCCTGGTCGCCGAGGCCCCCGACGGCCGGATCGTCGCCCTCGCCCACCTGATGTGGGACGACGAGGGCGCGGAGGTCGCCCTGCTGGTCGAGGACGCCTGGCAGCGCCGCGGCCTCGGCGTCGACCTGCTCCGCCGGATGGCCGCCCTCGCCCTCGAGGCCGGCGTCCCCACCGTCTACGCCGTCACCCACGCCGCCAACACCGGCCTCATCTCCACCATGCGCCGCCTCTCCGCCCCCCTCGACTACCAGGTCGAGGACGCCACCCTCGTCATCACCGCCCACCTCACCCAGGCCACCGAACCCCTCCCCGCCCCCTGGCCCACCCGCTGACACCGCGCCGTCCGGGACCCGGCGATGCCCCGTGCGCGGGTCGCGCCGGTCCCGGAAGGTGCGTCAGGTGATGCTGCGGACCGGACCGCGCCGGGGCGGCCCGACGGAAGAACGGAGCGCTCGGAGAACGGGCCGGGGAGAGCCGGCCGCGGCCCACCGTGGACAGCCCTACCGCGAGCAGGCTACCCGCCGGTAAGGTTCGGGGTCCGTTCGAGAACCTGGGGGCCGGCATGGGTGCCGTCGTACGTTCCGATGCCGTCCGCGAGCACGAGCGGACTCGCGCCGCACTCGTCGGCGCCGTCACCCGACTCGGACAACTCCTCTCCGGCACACAGGACTTGGACGCTCCGTCCGGACTTCCGAGCTGGACCGTGGGTGACACCGCCGCCCACCTGGCCGCCGTACACCTCGCCTACTCCTCCGCCGTCACCGACGAGCCGGTCGACTGGTCCGGCATCCTGCCTAGCGGCGAGGACGGCCTGCTGGCCGAACGGATCGCCGCCGTCAACGCCAAGGCCATCGCCCTCTTCGACGGCGAACAGCGGTCCCGCATCGGCGAGTTCATCAGCGAACGGGCCGCCACCTTCCTCGGGGCCACCGCCGGCCTGGACCCCGAGGACCCGGTCGCCACCCCCTGGTACGGCCCCGAGCGCTCGCTCACCGTCGCCGCCGCCACGGGGCTGGTGCTCAGCGAGACCCTGCTCCACGGCCTCGACATCGCCCGCGGCACCGGCGACGCCTGGCCCATCACCCAGGACGAGGCCTCCCTGGTGCTCGGTCAGGCGATCCCCACCATGATGCCGCTCGCCCTGGACACCACCCGCTCCCGCGGCGTCCGGCGCTCCTTCGACCTCGCCTTCGACGGCGGACTCCGCCTCTCCGTGGTGGTGGACGACGGCACCATGACCGTCACCCGCGACGACACCCCCACCCGCCCCCACGACTGCCGGATCACCGCCGACCCGGTCACCTTCCTGCTGGTCTCCTTCAAGCGCGCCCCGATGTGGAAGGCCATCGCCCTCGGCAGGATGCGCGCCGGCGGTCGCAAGCCCTGGCTGGCCACCAGCCTCAGCAAGCTGGTCGCCACCCCCTGAGCGGGCGCATACGGCCGAGGGCACTCAGTCCGAGTTCGACCAGACCAGCACGCCGGGGCCGAACTCGGTGGTCACCGGGACGTGTGCCTCGGTGGCCTCCGCCAGCCGCGTCTCGTCGACGCCGATGCGGCTGAGGGTCGGGCCGAGGCCGTCCGACGAGGTACCGACGGGGAGGACGATGTGCTCCACCGCGGCGCGCAGGGCGTCGAGGTGCTGCGGGACGGCGTCCATCGGGGTCCCCACGCCGCCCAGCCGGTCGACGAACAGGTCGATCAGCGCGGCGTGGCCCACCGTCGACTCCGTCGGGACGAGGTGGCCCTCGATTCCCGCCCGGCGGCACAGCGTTCCTGCGTACTGGAGCTCGTAGACCACGCCCGTGGGGGCCTCGATCACCACGTAGAGCCAGTCGTGTGCGAGGGCTTCGACGTGGTCGAGGTCGACGTGGAGGCGGCGGCGGTCCATGGCGGCATCCTGCCGGTGCGCCGGGCGGGCCACGTCGGCACCCCTCACACGAACCGGCGCGCGCGGCTCCGCAGCCGGGCGACGACCACCGGCAGGGCGGACCCGACCGCGGCCAGGACGGCGGCCGCGACCCAGTGGCGGACCTGTTGGCCCATCAGCAGGCAGCAGACCGCGCCGAAGAAGGCCCCGGCGGCCGGGACCAGGGCGGCGTGGCGCTCGGCGGTGGTGTCGACGAGCGAGGCCACGCAGAAGTAGGCGGTGACGAAACCGGCGAACAGCGCGAAGGTGTACCAGCCACCGCCGTCCGGCACGGAGTAGCCGCGCCCTCTGTGCACCAGGCCCACGTCGACCGTCCCGGCCACCGCCCAGAAGAACGCCCCCGAAGCCACCACACCGGCCGCCACGCGCCACCCCGTACTCGTCACCCGGTGATCGTAGGCCCGGACCGCCGCACGGCGCACCGGGATTGCCCGGCCGACGCCCTGCTCGAGGAACACTCCGCAGCAGCTCATGGAGCGCTGGCGCCACCAGCGCGATGAGGCCGAAGTCGCGGCGCTTCACCCGGCCGGGCCCGGGGCGTTCGCCGTCACGTCTCCCCTCCCGGCGGCCCGCCCGCGCTGCGGGAGACCCTAGTCCGCCCACACCCGGACCAGGCAGCGCCCCTCCCCCGGCTCCGGCTCCGGCTCCGGCTCCGGCGGGTCGGTGAAGGCCGTCCGGCCGTGCAGCACCGCCATGTTGTCGACGAGCAGCAGGTCGCCCCGGCGCAGCGGCACCCGTAGGGCGAGGCCCGGCTCGGCGAGGACCTCCTCGAAGGCGTCCAGGGCGGACAGCTGAGCGCCCGTCAGGGGGAGCCCGCGCTCGGCATGACCCCGTCCGATCCAGTAGCGGTTGTACTGCACGTCCAGACGTCCGTCCCGGCGCCGGAAGACGGGGTAGGTGCGGGCGAAGTCCGGGCCGTCGCCGAAGTGGAAGTCCGCGTAGAGCGGCGCGAGCGCCCTCGGTCGGGAGGCGAGCAGCGCGTCGTGGACGGCGTGTCCGCTGACCAGGAGCGACTCACCGCCGGTCGCCGCCGGCCGTACGCACAGCAGGCCCAGCAGCCGCGGCGGCCCCGGGTACATCGCCCGGTCCGTGTGGAGGTCGAGCCCGGCCTCGTCGCGTGCCGCGCCCGCGACCACCAGGCTGTCGGCCGGCCGTGCCGGGTCCTCCGGCCGCACCGTACCGAGCCCCGCCAGGTACCGCCGGGCGACCCGTACGCACTCGCCGTCCGTCAGCCCGTCCAGCCCGATCCCCCGGACCACGGCCAACCCCGGCCCGCGCCGGAGCCGCTCGGCGAGCTCGGACACCGGACAGTCGGCCGCTACCGCCCAGTCCCGCTCGTCCAGCTGTGCACCTCGCCACACCGAGGACCCCGCCACTGCGGTCAGCAGCTCCATCAATCCCCCCTCCCCCGGCCACCCCGGGCCGGGCCCGACGACACCGCGAGGTTAGGCCCCCGCGCCGCGCCGGTCACCCGTCCTGACGCCCCGTCGGACGGATACGACCGGAAACCGCCCTACCCATCGGCCGGGAGGTCCACGCGGCCCCCCGCGTGCGGGCCGGGTGCGTATCCCTCGGCGGCCGGCGGCAGTGCCGCGACGCACGCCGCCGAGCAGGCGTTGACCAGCAACGGCAGTGCGTCCGTGGCCACTTGGAGCGTCAACCACACCTGGTGCAGCCCGCCCCCGGCGATCGGCCGGTCGCAGACGCTGCAGCCGTGGACGGCCGTCGGCCCCCACCGCTTGGGATCGAGGTCGGTCAGGTCCACTCCGACGGAGTCCCGGACCGGCCGCAGCCGGGGGAACGGCGGACGGAACTTGTGGTTGCCGAACAGTGCACGCGTGCTCACCGTGCTGCGCACCAGCCGCGTGCAGCGGGTGATCTCGTACGGGAACCAGTGCAGCCGGCCCGAGGTGTACGGGGTGAACTCCTCCAGCGCGGTCATCGCGCCGATCTCCGGCGGGAGGCGGACCAGGTTGCTGCCGTAGAGCACGAGGTGCCGGACGGAGGTCAGACCGGCGATGCTCGGCGGCAGGGTGACGACCTGCCGCCGCTCCTCCGGGCTCAGCTCCGCCAACGGCCGGAACTCCTCGCGCCCGTCCTCAACCGCCTCGTCCACCAGCTCCAGCAGCCGCAGCCACCCGGGCGCCGAGAGGTCCTGCCGCTCACGGTGGAAACCCACCCGGGCCCGCGGGTACCGGGCCGTCCGGCTGAAGCACCGGCAGACCTCCTGGGCCGCTCCCCGGTCCGCCCCGCCCGTCCACCGCATCCAGCTCGCTCCACTTGGCATGACGCCACCCTACGGACCGCGGCGAGACCCCTCAGACCCGGGCCACCAGGACGTACCGCTCGTCGTGGACCGGGCCGCCCCACAACTCCGGTACGGCGCTGAGGTGGTCGACCCGCAGCTCGGTGACCAGCGGCCGGACCGCCGCCGTCAGGCCGTCCGCGCCGATCCCGCCCTGCCAGGGGAGCAGTTCCGCGCCGGCCACGTACGGCTCCGCTTCCGCCTCCGGCCCCGACTCGCGCCACCGACCCTCCACCAACACCAACTGCCCGCCGGGCCGCAGCCGCCCGACCCACTCGCGCAGCGCGGCCTCGGGGTCGGGCAGCGTCCAGAGCAGGTGGCGCGAGAGCAGTACGTCGAACCGCTCGTCCCCGGTCGGCGGCGCCGACGCGTCCCCGACCAGGAAGCGGGCCGGACGACTGGCCGCGGCCAGCTTCCCGCGCGCCCGCTCGACCATGGCCGGCGCCAGGTCGACGCCCGTCACGCGGTGGCCGGCCTCCGCGAGCAGCAGCGACAACGATCCCGTCCCGCAGCCGAGGTCCAGCACGTCGAGCGGTGCCCCGGACGGGAGCCAGGAGTCCAGTGACCGCGCCCAGGCCAGCCGGGTGTGAGTGGCCGTCAGACCGTGGTCGGGCTCGTCGTCGAAGGTCGGTGCGGCGGCATTCCAGTACCCGGCGATGGCGGAGCTACGGTCGTCCATGTCCGGCATCCTCCCAGCCGCCCCTGACATTTCCGGAAGCCGTCGCCCCACCCGCGGAAGCGTCCGGCCCCTCCGACTTCCCCTGCCTCCAGCCGACGATTGTCACCGGCGGATGCCAGGGTCTCCCGGTATGGAGATCGACGAGTTCTGGCAGATCGTGGAGACGGCCCGGCGGCAGCCCGGGCCGGTGGACGAGGCACTGGTGGGCGAACTGACGAAGCGTTCGCCGGAGGAGGTGGTCGCGTTCCAGGGGCATCTCGACCGCCTGCGCGAGGCGGTGTACCGCTGGGACGTGTGGGCCGCCGCCTACCTGCTGCACGGCGGCTGCTCCGACGACAGCTTCATGGACTTCCGGGCAGGGCTGATCGCCCTCGGCCGGGACTGGTACGAGCGGGCCGCCGCCTCGCCCGACGCCCTGGCCGACCACCCCGTGGTCCTCGCCGACGCGCCCGACGCGGACTGCGACGACCTCTTCCAGGAGGGCGTGCTCTACGCGCCCGCCGAGGCCTGGACCCGCCTCACCGGTGACCGCGACGCCTTCTACCGCGCCGCCGCGCGTCCCGCCGCCGCCACCCCGCCCGACATGGGCGAGGACTTCGACTTCGACGACGACGCGGAGATGGCGCGGCGCCTGCCCCGCCTCGCGGCCCTCTACCTCTGAAGCTTTACCAAACGGTCGACCAACGCACGCCGCGCGCCCGGTAGTTTCCAAGGCATCCACCGAACACCACCACAGGCGCCCGCCCCTGGCCGGGCCGCCTGCCGAAAGGACGTGCCGTGAACCTCGTCGACCTTCCCGCCGCCGCCGCTCAGCTCCCCGCTGCCTGGAGCTCCCGCGTCCTCGCGGAGGTCGGCACCGCCACCGTCAAGCTCCTGCACATGGACGGCCGCGCCCTCCCTCTTGAGAGCCACCCCACCCCGGAGGTCCTCCTGGTCATCGAGGGTCGCCTCGAACTCCTCGTCGCCGGCACCGAACTCACCCTCGTCGCAGGCGAGTTGTACCACGTACCCGCGCACACCGGACACGCCGTCCGCCCCGGCAGCCACGGCACCCTCCTCATCGTCGAGGTCCCGGAGGAGGACCCCGCCGATTGAACCGGGCCGGCTACGTCCTGGCCGCGTTCTCCAGGTAGCCGGCCACCTGGTGGCGTTCGGACTCGTCCCACCCAGGGTCGACCAGTGCGGCGGGGTGGGGGAGGTGGTCGCTCCCCGCCGTGCCCCAGAAGCCGATCAACCTCACCCTGCGGCGAACGGGCCGCGCCTCCGCCTCCGACATGCCCGCAGCCTGTCACGGCAGGCCACCCGCCGACCAGGAGTCCGACGCGGTCAGCCCTTGTGGCGCTTCGCGTAGCGCTCGCCGGCTCCGCCGACGGCCAGGCCGACCGCCATCATCACCACGTAGCCGAAGACCTCCCACCCCGAGGGGACCAGGAAGCGGGTGAAGCCCAGGAAGTGGATCCAGCCGAACAGCTCGTGCAGCAGCCCGGAGGCGCCGCCGACCAGGAGGACGAAGGCGAGCAGGTTGGCGACGGAGGTGAGCGGCGGGTTCTTCGACGTGCCGGAGGAGGAGCTCATGCCACGACGCTAGCCGGGCCCGCGCGAGTCGGGCATCCTCCGTGAGTCTCGAACCCGCTCGACGAAAGTAGGACACTAGCCGCCGCAGGTGAGGTCCTTCGCGGGGAGGCGGCCCGTGGTGAGGTAGCGATTGACGGGGCCGTCGGCGCAGGACGGGCCGGCCACCACCACGCCGTGGCCCTCGCCGCCGGCGACCGTGACCATCCGGGCGCCGTGCAGGGCGCGCCGCATGCCCCGGGCCATGGCGAGCGTCGTCTTGGGGTCCCACTCGTTCTGCACGATCAGGGCGTTGACCTCGTTGTCCACCACCGTGGCGGGCTCTCGGGCGGCCGACTTCCAGAAGGCGCACGGCTGGATGTTGGCGGCCAGGTCGCCGGCCAGCGGACGGGTGGCCCGGTCCCGGATCGCGTCCCGGCGGTACTGCTCGGGGTCGCGCGGCCAGCTCCGGGTGTCGCCGCAGAAGACGGCCCAGGCTGCGGCGACCGCGTTGTCCGACGGAGCCTCGACGGCCACGGCGGGGGCACCAGCGGCACCGGCCGATCCGCCCGCAGCCGCCGTCTTCAGCGCGACGACCCATGGCGTGACGGTCTCGACGTGGACGAAGCCCTCGTACCGCAGCCGGATCGCGTCACCGCTCAGCGTCTCACCGCCGACCGTGATCGGCGTGCGGTCGGCCCGCGCGACCAACTCCCAGAAGCCCGCGCGGACTTCGGCGGCCGTCGCTCCCAGCCCGTACGCGGAGTTCCGCGCCGCCGCCCACTCCGTCCAGCGGGTGAAGGCCAGTTCGGCGCCCTCCGACCAGCCGCGGAAGGTACCCCGCCAGGCGAGGGCCGGGTCGAGGGCGCTGTCGAGCACGAAGCGGTCCGCCCGCCGGGGGAACAGCTGCGTGTAGACGGCGCCCAGGTAGGTGCCGTAGGAGTGGCCGAGGTAGGAGATCCTCCGCTCCCCCAGGGCCGCCCGCACCACGTCCATGTCCCGGGCGGTGTTGCGGGTGGTGAGGTGCGGCAGCAGGTCCGCCGACTTGGACCAGCACTTCTCGGCGACCGACCGCGCCCGGGCCACGTCCTTCTCGAAGGTCGCCGCCGAGTACGGGTGGTGGACCGTCATCTCGTCCGCCGTCAGGCCGCAGCCGACCGGCGAGCTCTGCCCGACCCCGCGCGGGTCGAACCCGATCAGGTCGTAGCGGTCCCGCACCTCCGCCGACAGCACCGGTTCGATGTCCACGGGCAGGGTCAGCCCGGGGCCGCCCGGTCCGCCCGGGTTCATCAGCAGCACGCCGCGCCGCTTCGCGGGGTCGCCCGCCCTGACCCGCGACACCGCGATGCCGATGGTCCGGCCGCCGGGGTCCGCGTAGTCCAGCGGCACCCTGACCTCGGTGCACTCCAGCCGCGCGTCTCCGTTGACGTCACAGCGCTCCCAGCGGAGTTGCTGCTTGCCGTACCCCTCCACCGAGCCCTCCGCCGCGACTGCGGCCGCCGGGGTGAGCCCGGCCATCAACGCCGCCACCGCGCCCACCGTCAGTGCGGAAACAGTGCGTCCATCTCGCAGAACCATGCCGGCCCCCTGTGCGGTATCAGTACCTCGGATGTCCATCAGTCTCCGATCCGCCACGCCCCCTCCCCGTACGACGTCGGGATGGCTTCATGATCCAACTCATGGAGGAGCGGGACGCGCCACCCCCTACGGGAACGCGCCGCGCGACCCTGACGCCCCGGTCCGCCAGGGCAGCGCCAACCTCGGGCACGCCGAACGGAGCTGAGGGAACATCAGCACCTGGCCGGCCGCCGGCCTCGGTGGACGCCTCCGCCGAGGCCCACCGCCCCGAGGGGGTTGACGGACCAGAAGTGTGAGTGGTTTATTACTCATATGCAGACGGGACGCCAACGCCAACTCTCCACCGCCGACGAACGCCGCGAGACGGTGCTCCGCACCGCCATCGGCGCCTTCGCGGCCCGGGGGTACTTCGGCACCACGACCACCGAGGTCGCCAAGGCCGCCGGGATCTCCCAGGCGTACGTGTACCGGCTGTTCCCGAGCAAGGAGGCACTGTTCGCCGCCGTGGTCGAGCACTGCTTCGTCCAGGTCCGCGCCGCACTCGAACGCGGCGCGGCCGAGGCGAAGGGCAGCGCGGCGGAGGCGGTCCTCGCCTCGATGGGGGACGCGTACGCCAAGCTGATCAGCGACAACGACCTGCTCCTGGTCCAGTTGCACGCCCAGGCGGCCGCCGTCTCGGTGCCGGCCGTCCGCGACGCGGTCCGGGCGGGGTACGCCCGGGTGGTGGAGTACGTACGGGGCGCCTCCGGCGGGGACGAGCGGCAGGTGCAGGAGTTCTTCGCGGTGGGCATGCTCTGCCACCTCATCGTCTCGCTCGACGTCGAGTCGGTGGACGCGCCGTGGACCCGCACGCTCAGCGCGGGGATCACGCACTACTGAGAGCAGCGGGCGGTCCTGACGGACCGCCACTCTCAGGCCCGAAGAGTGAGTGGTCAACCACTCATCAGCAGAATCCAAGGGGGGACACCATGCACCGCACCGCACTCACCACCCTCGCCACGGCCCAGTTCACCGTGGTCCTCAGCACCTCCGTGGTGAACGTCGCCCTGCCGCAGATCCGCGACGGCGTCGGCCTCTCCCCCGACGGCACGGCCTGGGTGGTCAACGCCTACGGGCTGGCCTTCGGGGCCTTGCTCCTGCTCGGCGGCCGGGCGGCCGACCTGCTCGGGCCGCGCCGGGTGCTGACCGCCGGGCTGGCCCTGTTCGCCGCCGCCTCGGTGGCGGCCGGGCTCGCCGACGGACCCTGGCTGCTCGTCGGTTCCCGGGCCGTGCAGGGGATCGGCGCGGCGGCCGCCGCCCCCGCCGCACTCGCCCTGCTGGTGGGGCTCTTCCCACCGGGGGCCGCCCGGGCCCGGGCGCTCGGGGTCTGGGGCGCGGTCTCGGGAGCGGGCGGGGCGGCCGGGGTACTGCTCGGCGGGGTGCTCACCGAGGCGGTCGGCTGGCGCTGGATCTTCCACGTCTGCGCCCTCCTCGCCGCGCTGGCCCTCGCCGCCGCGCTCCGCACCGTCCCGCCCGACGCCCCGCGCGGAGGTGTCGCACCGTCAGCCGGCCTGCCCGGGGCGCTCGTCGGCGCCGCCGCGGTCGTCACCCTGGTCCAGGGCCTGACCTCGGCCCGCGCCGACGGCTGGGCCTCCCCCGCGGTGCTGGGCCCGCTCGCCGCCGCCGCGCTGCTCCTCCTGCTCTTCCGCCGGACCCAACGACGCTCGGCCGCACCGCTGGTGCCGCCAGGGCTGCTGAGCAGCGGCACCGTCCGCCCGGCCAACCTGCTGATGGCCCTGCTCGGTGCCGTCTGGGTCGGACTGTTCTTCTTCCTCCCGCTCCTCCAGCAACAGGTGCTCGGCGCCGGCCCCTTGGCCACCGGCCTGGCCCAACTCCCGCTCGCCGTCGCCAACATGGCGGGCGCCGCACTCGCGCCACGGCTGGCCGGGACGCTCGGCCCGCACCGGACCCTGGCCACCGCCCTGCTCGCCCAGGCCGCCGGACTTCTCTGGCTGGCGCTGCTCGCCGCCCCCGGCACCGCGCTCGCCGCCCTGACCGCACCGACCGTGCTGATCGGCCTCGGGCTCGGCACCGCCTTCGTCCAGCTCACCGGCGCGGCGGTGGACGGGGTCCGGCCGGAGCACACCGGCGTGGCCGGCGGACTGGTGAACACCACCCGCCAACTGGGCGGCGCCGTCGGCCTGGCCCTGCTCTCCACCGCCTCCGCCACCACCCCGGCCACCACCCACCGCACCGCCTTCCTGCTCACCGCGGCGCTGGCCACCACGGCCGCCGCGCTCACCCCCTTCCTCCGCAACACCACCACCGAAGGAGCCACCCGATGAACGCCCGGAACACCCAGCACATCCAGATCGACCGCACCGCCCCCGCCGTCGTCGAACTCTCCACCACCGTCCGGGCCCCGCTCACCCGCCTCTGGGACCTGCACACCGACATCGCCGCCTGGCCGAGCTGGCTGCCCGACGTCGACCGCGCCGAGACCGACGGCGGCCCGCTCGGCGTCGGCTCGGTCTTCCGCTGGCACACCCACGGCCTGGACATCACCTCCACCGTGCTGGAGCTCGTCCCCGGCGAGCGGATCGTCTGGGGCGGCCCGGCCCACGGCATCGAGGGCGTCCACGTCTGGACCTTCGAGCAGACCGCCCCGGACGAGGTGACCGTCCGCACCGAGGAGTCCTGGAGCGGCGCCCCCGTCGACGCCGAGCCCGAGGCGCTCGGCCAGGCCCTCCGGCAGTCGCTGGAGAGCTGGCTCACCACGCTCCGCACCACCGCCGAAGCCCGCTGACCCCCGCCACTCCCGGAAGGACCGCCACCATGAGCACCAAGCCCCCGTACCTGACCGGCCACTACACCCCCGTCGCCGACGAGATCACCGCCACCGGCCTCACCGTCGAGGGCACCCTGCCGCCCGAGCTGACGGGCCGTCTGATCCGCAACAGCCACAACCCCAAGCCGGGCATCACCCCCACCCACTGGTTCAAGGGCAGCGGCATGGTGCACGGCATCCGGCTCCGCGACGGCCGCGCCGAGTGGTACCGCAACCGCTGGGTGCACACCCCCGCCCTGGACGGCGCCCCGTACCTGACCGAGCACGGCCCCGACCTGACCGCCAGCACCGCCGGCACCCACGTGATCGAGCACGGCGGCCGGCTGCTGGCGCTCTCCGAGGCGGCCCTGCCGTTCGAGCTGACCCCCGGGCTGGAGACCGTCGGCGCCTTCGACTGGGAGGGGAAGCTCACCACCGCGATGACCGCCCACCCCAAGGAGGACCCGGCCACCGGCGAACTGCACTTCTTCGCCTCCGCGCCCCTCCCGCCGTACCTGGTCCACCACGTCTCCTCCGCCGACGGCAAGGAGCTGCGCAGCCAGGAGGTGCCGGGCGCGACCGCCGCGCTGAAGCACGACTTCGCCCTGACCGAGCGGTACGTGGTCTTCCTGGAGGGCTCGGTCACCTTCGACCCCGCCGAGCACTCCGGCATCCCGTACGGCTGGAGCGATACCCAGCCGTCCCGGATCGGGGTGATGCCGCGCGGCGCCGGCGGGGCGGCGCGGGTGCGCTGGTTCGACGTGGCGCCGGGGTACGCGATGCACCTGGCCAACGCCTACGAGGACGCCGACGGACGGATCGTCGTCGAGGGCCCGTCGGTGGGGCGGCAGGGCTGGCAGCGCTCCTGGAACTGGTGGGTCGGGGCGCCGGACCGCGGGGCCGAGCCCAACTCGGGCGCGTACGCGACCCGTTGGACGGTGGACCTGGCCACCGGCCGGGTGGCCGAGGAGCGGACGGACGACCTGGTGGTGGAGTTCCCGACCATCAACGACGCCCGCACCGGGCAGCACCACCGCTACCAGTACGCCCTCTCCTTCCCGGACGACCTCGGCATCGGCAACCACGCCCTGGTGAAGTACGACCGCAGCACCGGCGCCCGCCGGCTGCGCCCCTTCGGCACCGGGCAGCTCCCCAGCGAGGCGGTCTTCGTCGAGGCGGCGGACGGCGGCGGGGCCGAGGACGCCGGGTACCTGCTGACCGTCGTCAGCGACCTCAACACGGACGCCTCCCGGCTGCTGGTGGTCGACGCCTCCGACCTGGCGACGGTCGCCACCGTGCACCTCCCCCGCCGGGTCCCGGCCATGATCCACGGTTCCTGGATCCCGGACGCCGCACTGGCCGGATGACCCGGGAAAACCCCCGGAAGGCCTGCTGCGGCAAGGGCCTCCGACCCTGGCGCGCGCCGGGCCGGAGGCCCTCCGCACGCCGTCGCGCGCCTCCGCACGCCCGCTCGGCGACACCCTGCGCGGTTGGCTGACGGAGAGTCGGTAGGCTGATGCTCGTCCCAGCCGCGATAGCGGTGCCGCGCCAAGGAGGAACGACTGAGCATGCCAGGCCCCGACTCGGAAGCCGCAGCCGTGCGCGACGCCTCGCTGCCCGCCCGCGCCAAGATCGCCGTGACGGCCGGCCGGATGGCCGCCGCCCTGTCGCAGAAGGCCGGCCGGGGCAGTGGTTCGGTGATCGGCGGCAAGATCGCCCTCAAGCTCGACCCGGACCTGCTGGCGACCCTCTCCGACCACCTCGACGTGGTCCTGGTCTCGGCCACCAACGGCAAGACCACCACCACCCGCCTGATCGCGGAGGCCCTGCGCGCGGCCGGCCCGGTGGTCTCCAACGCCCTCGGCGCCAACATGCCGGCCGGCATCACCGCCGCCCTGGCCGGCGGCGGCGACGCCCGCTTCGGCGTGATCGAGGTCGACGAGAAGTACCTGGCCGGGGTCGCCCGCGACACCCGCCCCAAGGCCATAGCGCTGCTCAACCTCTCCCGCGACCAGCTGGACCGCGCCGCCGAGACCCGCATGATGGCGGAGAAGTGGCGCGAGGGCCTCAAGGACACCGACGCGGTGATCGTGGCCAACGCCGACGACCCGCTGGTGACCTGGGCCGCCTCCTCCTGCCGCAAGGTGGTCTGGGTGGCCGCCGGTCAGGCGTGGAAGGAGGACGCGTGGTCCTGCCCGTCCTGCGGCGGTGTGATGCAGCGTCCGGGCGACGACTGGTTCTGCCAGGACTGCGGCTTCCGCCGTCCGCAGCCCCACTGGGCGCTCCAGGGCACCCATGTGATCGACCCTCAGCGCGGCGCCTGGCCGATCCAGCTCCAGCTGCCGGGCCGGGCCAACCTCGCCAACGCGACCAGCTCGGCCGCCGTGGCCGCCGTCTTCGGCGTCGCCCCGCAGGTGGCGCTGCAGCGGATGCAGGCGGTCACCGCGGTGGCCGGCCGCTACGACGTGGTGCAGTACCTGGGCCGCGACGTCCGCCTGCTGCTGGCCAAGAACCCGGCCGGCTGGCTGGAGACCTTCTCGCTGATCGACCAGCCCCCGGCCCCGGTGGTGCTCGCGGTCAACGCGCTGGACGCGGACGGCACCGACACCTCCTGGCTCTGGGACGTGGACTACGAGCGCCTGTCCGGCCACCCGATCTTCGTGATGGGCCAGCGCAAGCTGGACCTCGCGGTCCGGCTGGAGGTCGCGGGCCTCCAGTTCCACGTGGTCGACACCCTGGAGCAGGCCGTCCAGATGGCCCCGCCCGGGCGGATCGAGGCGATCGCCAACTACACCGCGTTCCAGCAGCTCCGGAAGGCGGTGGCGAACTGATGTCGAACCCGTACCAGGACCCGAACTACACCCCCCAGGTCCACCCCCAGCAGCCCGCGCCGGCCGCACCGGCCCAGCCGCAGCAGCCGCCGCAGGCGCAGGCTCAGTACGGAAGGTCCCAGCGGATGACCGAGAGCACCCTGCGGCTGGTCTGGGTCTACCCCGACCTGCTGTCCACCTACGGCGACCGCGGCAACGCGCTCGTGGTGGAGCGCCGGGCCCGCCAGCGCGGGCTCAACGTCCAGCGGATCGACGTCCGTTCGGACCAGGCGGTGCCGACCAGCGGTGACATCTACCTGATCGGCGGCGGCGAGGACCGCCCGCAGCGGCTGGCCGCCGAGCGGCTGGCGGCGGACCAGGGCCTGGTCCGGGCGGCCGAGAACGGCGCGATCATCTTCTCGGTCTGCGCCGGGTACCAGATCCTCGGCCACGAGTTCCTCAACGACCGGGGCGAGCGCCAGCCGGGCCTCGGCCTGCTGGACGTCTGGACCGGCCGCGGCGAGGGCGCCCGCTGCGTCGGCGACGTGCTCGCCGAGACGGACCCCCAGCTGAACCTCCCTCAGCTCACCGGCTTCGAGAACCACCAGGGCGTCACTCACCTGGGCCAGGGCGTGCGGCCCTTCGCCACGGTGCAGGTCGGCAACGGCAACGGCACCGGTGACGGCACCGAGGGCGCCTGGCGGGACACCGTCTTCGGCACCTACCTGCACGGGCCCGTGATGGCCCGCAACCCCCAGGTGGCCGACATGCTCATCAAGTTGGCGCTGGACGTGAACGCGCTGCCGCCGGCCGACACCACCTGGTACGACGCGCTGCGCGCGGAGCGGATCGCGGCGGCCCGTCAGCCCGCCTGACCTGTCCGCTGGTTGGGCGGGGGCTGCTGCCCCCGCCCGATCCGGGCCAGAATAGAGACCTCGAACGCACACCCTCCTCGGCGTTCGGTGCAGTACCGCGGGGGCCACTTCAAAGGTGACGTGGCCCGCGTCGGCGCCTGCCCGGCCGGACACGGGCGCCTTTATGGTGGAAGTCCGGCTGTCCCATCTGCTCGGGAGTTGCAAAACAATGCGTATCGGAGTGCTGACCAGCGGCGGTGACTGCCCCGGCCTGAACGCCGTGATCCGTTCCGTGGTCCACCGGGGGGTGGTCGACCACGGCGACGAGATCATCGGTTTCCAGGACGGTTGGCGGGGTCTCCTGGAGGGTGTCCACCGCCCGCTGACCCTCGACTCGGTGAGCGGCATCCTGGCCCAGGGCGGCACCATCCTCGGCTCCTCGCGGGTCCAGCCGAGCCACCTGCGGGACGGTGTGGAGCGGGCCAAGCAGCTCTGCGCCGACCTCGGGATCGACGCCGTCATCCCGATCGGCGGCGAGGGCACGCTCAAGGCCGCGAAGCTGATGAGCGACGCCGGCCTGCCGGTGGTCGGCGTCCCGAAGACCATCGACAACGACATCGCCTGCACCGACGTCACCTTCGGCTTCGACACCGCCGTCTCGGTCGCCACCGAGGCGCTGGACCGGCTGAAGACCACCGCCGAGTCGCACCAGCGGGTCATGGTGGTCGAGGTGATGGGCCGTCACACCGGCTGGATCGCGCTCAACGCGGGCATGGCGGCCGGCGCCCACGCCATCGTGGTGCCGGAGCGGCCGTTCCACATCGACAAGCTGACCGAGGTCGTGGGCGAGCGCTTCGACCGCGGCAAGAAGTTCGCCATCGTGGTCTGCGCCGAGGGCGCCAAGCCCGAGCCCGGCTCCATGCACTGGGAGGAGGGCGTCAAGGACATCTACGGCCACGAGCGGTTCACCGGGATCGCCAACCAGCTCTCCCGCGAGCTGGAGCACCGCCTTGGCAAGGAGGCCAAGCCGGTCATCCTCGGCCACACCCAGCGCGGCGGCACCCCGACCGCGTACGACCGCGTCCTCGCCACCCGCTTCGGCTGGCACGCCGTCGAGGCCGCCCACAAGGGCGCCTTCGGCCACATCACCGCGCTCCAGGGCACCGAGATCAAGCTGGTCCCGCTGGCCGACGCGGTGGCCGACCTGAAGACCGTCCCGGCCGAGCGCTACACCGAGGCCGAGACCGTCATCTGACGCACCGTCGCACGCCGAAGGGCGGGCCTCCCTCCTGGGAGGCCCGCCCTTCGCCGCGCCCGGGGTCAGGCGACGGCGATGGCGTCGATCTCGAAGAGCATCCCCGGCAGGGCGAGCGCGGCGACCCCGGAGAGGGTCTGGGCCGGGGGCTCGTCCCCCCAGATGGCGGTGAGCTGCTCCAGCAGGACGCCGAGCTTCGCCAGGTCGTGGTCGACCACGTAGCTGCCGAGGCGGACGACGTTCTCGTACCCGAGGCCGACGGCGGCCAGCGCGGTGCCGAGGTTGGCCAGCGCGATCCGGACCTGCTCGGCGAAGTCGGCCTCGACCACCTTGCCCTCCGCGTCGGCGGCGTACTGGCCGGCGATGTAGGCGGTGCCATCGGCGGTGACGACGGCCTGGCTGTAGCCGAAGGCGGTGGGGTTGACGACGGTGTGCGGCATGGTTCTCTGCCCTCTCGATAACCTGGATGTTTTATGTCCGGAATATGGCTCCGAAGAACTCCCGCCCAGGGGACGGGAGTTCAGGCGTCGGCGAACCAGCGGCGGACCCGGCCCGGCACGCCCGGACTGCTCCGCTCCACCTGCGCCATCAGCTCGGCCAGCGTCTGCGCGGCCAGCTCCCGGCGCCAGGCCAGCTCGGCCCGGCCCATCGCCCGGTCGATCAGGCAACTCTCCGGCTCGCGTCCCGGCGCCTGCGCACCGGGCCCGCGCCCGATGATGTCGGCGCACCGGAAGGCCGGCTCCGGCCCCTCGATCGCCGCCACCACGTCCATCAGCGTGATCCGCTCCGGCTCCCGGGCCAGCCGGAAGCCGCCCCTCGGGCCGGAGACCGAGCTGACGATGCCGGCCCGGGCCAGCGCCTGGAGCTGCTTGTTCAGATAGGCGGGCGGCAGTTCGTAGTAGGCCGCCAGCTTCACCGCGGGCAGCGCCCGGGCACCCTCGACCCAGACCAGGTTGAGGCAGCAGTGCAGTGCCCACTCGACGCCCTCGCTCATCTTCACAACCTGGACCCTACATGTCCAGAATAGCGGCGGCAAGCGCGCCCTGACGGCCCGTCGGCCACCCGGCGGTTAGCGTACGAGGAGAGCCAGCCACGACCGACCGGAAGGACACAGGCCCGATGGAGATCCTCGCCTACGGAGTCCAGGCCGACGAGCAGCCGATGCTGCGCGCCGCCTTCGAGGACGGCCACCGGCTGCGCACCCTGGCGGTCTTCCTCAACGCCGACACCGCCCCGCTGGCCGCCGGCTACCCGGCGCTGAGCACCAGCGTCAACTGCGAGCTCGACGCCGAGGTGCTCGGCCTGCTGGCCGAGGGCGGCACCAAGCTGATCGCCCAGCGCTCCACCGGCTTCAACAACATCGACCTGGAGGCCGCGGCGGAGCTCGGCCTGACCGTCTCCCGGGTCTCCTACTACTCCCCCTACGCGGTGGCCGAACACGCCTGGACCCTCGCCCTCGCGGTCAACCGCCGCCTCTCCCGCGCCGCCAACCGCTCCCGCGAGTTCGACTTCCGGCTGGACGGGCTGATGGGCCGTGACGTCCACGGCATGACGGTCGGGGTGATCGGCACCGGCAAGATCGGCGAGTGCTTCGCCCGGATCGCGGCCGGCTTCGGCACCGAGCTGCTCGGCTGGGACATCGCGGAGAACCCGGCCTGCCGGGAGCTCGGCATGACCTACGTCCCCCGGGAGGAGCTGCTGGAGCGCAGCGACCTGATCAGCCTGCACGTCCCGCTGCTCCCCGACACCCACCACCTGATCGACTCGGCCGCGCTGGCCCGGATGAAGGACGACGCCATCCTGGTCAACTCCAGCCGGGGCGGCCTGGTGGACACCGCCGCCCTGGTCGAGACCCTGCGCGAGGGCCGCCTCGCCGGGGTCGGCCTGGACGTCTACGAGGAGGAGACCGGCGTCTTCTTCTACGACCGCTCCATGGAGGGCATCGGCGACGACGTGCTGGCCCGCCTGATCAGCTTCCCGCAGGTGCTGGTCACCTCCCACCAGGCCTACTTCACCCGCACCGCCGTCGGCCAGATCATCGACGCCACCCTCCGCAACGTCGACGACTTCCAGGCCGGCCGCCGCAGCGAGAACACCCTGGTCCCGACGGGCGGCAGGTGAGCCGAGGACCGCGCTCCTCCTGGCCTTGACGGGCCGGGAGGGGTACACCTGGGCACATGGCTCCGAATTCGGACCCGCCCGGGAGCGACGCCGGGACCGACGCCGTCACCGGCTCCGACGGCCGGCGCCGACGGTGGCGGCCCCGGCTGGTCCCGCGCACCGTGGCGGGCCAGGTCTTCGTCCTCCAGCTCGTGATCGTGCTCCTGCTTGTGGTCACGATCGGCGTGGAGTCCGTGGTGCGGGCGCAGCGCGACAGCGCGAACGAGGCCCGGCTGCGCTCCCTCGCGGTGGCCGAGACCTTCGCCAGCTCGCCCGGTCTGGTCGAGGCCCTGCGCTCCCCCGACCCGACCGCCGTGCTCCAGCCGAAGGCCGAGGCGGCGCGGATCGGGTCCGGGGTCGACTTCGTGGTCGTGCTGAACACCGACGCGATCCGCTACACCCACCCCATGACCGACCGGATCGGCAAGAAGTTCGTCGGCACCACGGCGCCGGTGCTCGCCGGCGAGTCGATCACCGAACAGGTCAACGGCACCATCGGTCCGCTGGTGCAGGCCGTGGTCCCGGTGCGCGACGACGGGGGGCAGGTGGTCGGCATGGTCTCGGCGGGCATCAGGATCAGCCGGGTCAGCGACAGCGCCGAGCGGCAGCTGCCCGTGCTGCTCGGCAGTGCCGCCGCCGCCCTCGCCCTGGCCACCCTCGGCGCCGCCCTGGTCAGCCGCCGGCTGCGCCGGCAGACCCGCGGCCTCGGGCCCTCCGAGATGACCCGGATGTACGAGCACCACGACGCGGTGCTGCACGCGGTCCGCGAGGGCGTGCTGATCCTGGACCGGGACGGCCGGCTGCTGCTGGCCAACGACGAGGCCGAGCGGCTGCTGGGGTTGCCCGCCGACGCCGAGGGCCGACGCGTCGGCGAGCTCGGGCTCGACCCCCGCGCGGCCGAGCTGCTCGCCTCCGGACGGCCCGTCACCGACGAGGTGCTGGCGGCCGGGGAGCGGCTGCTGGCGGTCAACGTCCGGCCCACCGACCGGCACGGCGGCCCGCCCGGGCTGGTGGCCACGCTGCGCGACACCACCGAGCTCCGCGCCCTCTCCGGGAAGGCCGAGCTGGCCCGCGACCGGCTGGAGCTGCTCTACGGGGCGGGCCTGGCGGTCGGCACCACGCTGGACGTGACGCGGACCGCCCAGGAGCTGGCCGAGCTGGCCGTCCCCGCCTTCGCGGACCACGTCACGGTGGACCTGGCCGAGCCCGTGCTCCGCGGCGAGGAGCCCCCGGCCGGGGCGCCGATGCGGCGGGCGGGGCTGAGCCCGGCCGGCCCCGGGAGTCCGTTCATCCCGCTGGGCGAACCGGTCCCGCTGGTCCCCGGCACACCGCGCGCCCGTAGTCTGGGCAGCGGGCACGCGGTGGCCGAGGCCGACCTCGACGCGACCCTGACCGCCTGGAGCGCGCACAGCCCGCAGCACGCGCGGCTGGTGCGCGAGCACGGCGTCCACGCCATGCTCGCGGTGCCGCTGCAGGCCCGGGGCGTGGTGCTGGGGATCGCCACCTTCTGGCGGGCCGGGCCGCGGGAGCCCTTCGACCCGGAGGACACCGCGCTCGGCGAGGGTCTGGTGGCCCGGGCCGCCGTCGCCATCGACAACGCCCGCCGCTACACCCGCGAGCACACCATGGCCGTCACCCTCCAGCGCAGCCTGCTGCCGGGCGGGCTGCCCGAGCAGGACGCCCTGGAGGTGGCCCGCCGCTACCTGCCCGCGCAGGCCGGTGTCGGCGGCGACTGGTTCGACGTCATCCCGCTGCCCGGGGCCCGGGTCGCACTGGTGGTCGGCGACGTGGTCGGGCACGGGCTGCACGCCGCCGCCACCATGGGACGGCTGCGCACAGCGGTGCACAACTTCTCCTCCCTCGACCTGCCGCCGGACGAACTCCTCGGCCTGATGGACGACTTGGTCAACCGGATCGACCAGGAGCAGTCCGCCGACCACGACAAGGCGCCGATCACCGGAGCCACCTGCCTGTACGCGGTCTACGACCCGGTCTCGCGGCGCTGCACCGTGGCGCGGGCCGGGCACCTGCCGCCGGCGGTGGTCCACCCCGACGGCACGGTGGAGTTCCCGGACGTCCCCGCCGGCCCCCCGCTCGGCCTGGTCGGCCTGCCCTTCGAGACGGCGGAGCTGGACCTGCCCGAGGGCTCCAAGCTGGTCCTCTACACCGACGGCCTGGTCGAGGTCCGCGGCCACGACATCGACCGCGGGCTCGACCAGCTGGCCGCCGCCCTCGCCCGCCCGGACCGCGACCCGGAGCAGACCTGCGAGGACGTGCTCGGCGCCCTGCCGTCCACCGCCCCGACCGACGACGTCGCCCTGCTGGTCGCCCGCACGCGCGCCCTGACCGACCGTCAGGTCCGGGTCTGGGACGTGCCCGCGGAGCCCACCGCCGTGCGCACGGTCCGCGCGGAGGTGGCGCGGCTGCTGACCGACTGGGGCCTGGACGAGCTCGCCTTCACCACCGAACTGATCCTCAGCGAGCTGGTCACCAACGCCATCCGCTACGGCCGCGCCCCGATCAAGGTCCGTCTGCTCCGCACCCGCACCCTGGTCTGCGAGGTCTGGGACGGCAGCGGCACCTCCCCCCACCTGCGGTACGCGGCCACCACCGACGAGGGCGGGCGCGGGCTCTTCCTGGTCGCCCAGTGCTCCGACCGCTGGGGCACCAGGTACACCGGCAGCGGCAAGGTCATCTGGGCCGAGCAGCGGCTGCCCTGATCAGCGGACCGTCAGGGTGCCCTTCATGGTGGTCGGGTGCAGCGTGCAGAAGAAGGGGTAACTCCCGGGCGTGGACGGGGCGGTGATGGTCTTGGACTGCCCCCGGGAGAGGGTCCCGGTGTCGAAGCCGCCGCTGCCCGTCGCGGTGAGCGTGTGCGGGGTGCCGTCCTGGTTGGTCACGGTGATCCTGGCCCCCGGCGCGACGGTGAGCTCGGCCGGGGTGAAGGTGAAGTCGCGGATGACGACGGTGGTGACGGTCGCCGCCGTGGAGGCGCCGGCCGACGGGCTCGCCGAAGCCGAAGCCGAGGCCGTTGCGGAAGCGGAGGCGGTGGCCGTGGCGGAGCGGGAAGCCGACGGGCTGGCCGAGGCCGTGGCGGCGGGGGTGGGCGTCGTACTGGGCCCGCCCCCGCCGTCCTTGTCGTCCGAGCAACCCGCCGCCCCGAGCAGGAGCACAGCTGCGGCCGCGGCGCACCGACGGGCACGGCCGGTGGTAGGGCGGATCGGCATCGGATCATCCTCCGGGGTGCGGCCTGGGTCGGGCCGGACCATCAGCGCACACCCGACGTGCCGTCACGCCGCCGCCCCTCCGACCGCGGCCGAAGTTCACCCGACCGGCGGGTGGGGTCAGCGCTGGAGGGCCGTGTTCAGGGTCTGCCAGAGCGGCTTGGTGGCGTAGGGGATCATGTCCTCGGCGTAGTACCACCAGAAGTGGCCGCCCACGTAGTAGGGAAGGTCGATCTTCAGGCCGTAGTAGTACGTCAGCATGGCCTGGGCCGCCGCCTGGGTGGAGGAGGTCGCGGCGTCGGGGAGGCCGATCTCGCCGAAGCCGAGCTTGGCGTTCGGGTAGAGCGCGTGCAGCTGCTGGAAGTAGGAGGTCCAAGTCGCCGCGCTGGGGCGGATGTTGTTGCACTGACCCTCGTAGTAGCTGAGGGTCACGTAGTCCAGGCCGTTGCGCATGTCCTCCGGGACGTACTGCCTGGTGAAGGCCAGCGGGTCGAGCTCCGAGGGGCCGTTGCCGCAGCCGATGTCGTAGTAGAGGGTCAGCGCGCTGCGCTTGCCGGCCGCCTCGACCTGGCGGTAGGCATCGGTGATCTTGGTGGAGACGTCGGCGTAGCTACCGAGCCAGTTGCCGTTGACCTCGTTGCCGATCTCCCAGACGTCCACCTTGCCGCCGAAGGCGTTCAGGTACTGGGCGACGCGGTCGTGGTAGGCCTGGGGCGAGAAGCTCTTGACGAACTCGGAGTCCAGGATCTCGCCCATGAGGTAGCTGACGGGCTGGAGTTGGTCGACCGCCGCGCTGTAGGAGCTCGGGCCCTCGGTCTCGTCGAAGACCAGGCGGGTGGTCGGGGTGCGCGCCAGGTGGCGCGAGGAGTCCACGATGGCGGAGAGCTTGGAGACGTCGTCGACGGTGACGCCGTAGAGCGGGTCCGGCAGCGCGCGCATGCCTGCGGGCGTGGTGGGCGCCACCGTCGGGGTCGGGCTCGGGGTGGGCGTTGGCGTGAGGGTCGGGCTCGGGGTCGGGGTGGGCGTCGGCGTCGGCGTCGGACTCGGCGTCGGCGTCGGACTCGGCGAGGGCGTCGGCGTGGGGGTGGGGCTGGGCGTCGGGGTGGGAGTCGGCGCCGTGCCCACGGTCAGGGTGTGGGTGGGCAGGTTGTGCCAGCGGCCGTCGAGGCCCCGCCAGCGGCCGAACTCCGTGTAGGTGCCGGCCGGCAGGTCGAGTGCGCCGGTGGTGACGGTGGTTCCGCTCGGGCAGATCCGGACGTTCCGGGCCGCGCCGGGGAAGTCGGTCCGGCGGCCGGCCGCGTCGCGGACGGCGACCCCGACGCTGTCCGCGGTGAAGCAGCGCGAGGAGTGCACGGCGAGCGAGGCCGTGACCGAGGGTCCGGTGACCGCCGGGGCCGGGGTGATCCGGTCCTCGACGACGGTCGGACCGCTGGCGGACGCCTGGGTGCTGACCAGGAGGGGAAGGGCGAGCAGGCCGGCTGCGGCCACCGCGCCGACCCGTACAGGGGTGGCAGAAAAGCGCATGGACAGGTTCCTCTGCGACGCCTGCGAGGTGAGCTGTCGGGTTCGGACCGGAGGTACGGCCCGGCCGCGGCTGTGGGAGCGGCTTCACCCCGAGCCTGCGGCGGCCACCGCGAACGCACGGGCGCTGGCGGGGGGCAGCAGGCGGCTGACCTGGTTCCCCCGCTCCCGTCCGTGTCCGTGCTCGAAAGACCACCGGCGGGTGGACGGGATTCGGCGGCCCACCGGAGGGGCCCGCGCGGAGCGGGCGACTCGGAGCAGGCTAGCAGCCGTTCCGACGCGTACAAGTCAGTGAGCGGTGCTGTAGCGCAGCTCACAGACCGGACGCGCCGGTTCAGGCCGTCCGGTGCCGGGAACGCAGACCGGCCGGGGTGGGGCGGAAGCCGCAGGCCCCCTCGTAGAAGCCGGCGTTCTCCGGCTCGTAGTCCACGTGCACCCAGTCGCAACCGGCGCGGAAGGCCTCCTCGGCCACCGCGTCGACCAACCGCTTTCCGATGCCGAGGCGTTGGTGGTCGGGGTGGACGGCGGTGTCCAGCACGAAGGCGTGCCTGCCGCCGTCCCAGACCGCGTGGACGAAGCCGACCAGACGGTCGGCCTCGAAGGCACCGACCCAGGTGAGGCTGTGCCGCTCCAGCCGACTCGCCCACGGCGTGACGCCGGGCCCGGCGTCCGCGCCGAACGCCCGCGCGTGCAGCTCGGACAGCTCCCGGTCGTCGACTCCGAACCGAACCCTCAACTCGACTACGGCCACGCTGATGTCACTCGCCCTCTCGCTCGACGCCCGTCGGGCGACGGCGACCAGCCTAGGGGCGGTCAGCGGGTGCCCGTGACGCGGAGGGAGGCCCGGAGGGTGGTGCCGTCCGTGCTGGTGGCCAGGATGCGGCCGGAGCGGTGCCAGTAGGTGACCGCGTCCGCGTGCTGCCGCAGCCCCGGGGCATGACGGAGGTCGGCCCCGGGGAAGTGGACGGTCGCCGCCGGGACGGCGCTCGGACCGCTGCCCGCGTGGAGCAGGATGCCGGTGCCCGCGGCGTCGATGGCCGGGAGGGCCCAGTGGTCGCCGTCACCGATCGGGCCGGACGGCTCGGCGGCCGCGAGCCGGTGGCCGGGGCCGGTGCCGGTCACCAGCCGCAGGACGGTGCTGTCGTCGTCCGACGGTCCGTCGGCCTCGGGCAGCTCGGCGGCGAGCAACCCCCCGGCCGCCAAGGGGACGGACTGCAGCGGCTGGTAGCCCTCCAGCCGCTGCCGGGAGCGCAGTTGCCAGCCCGGCAGCTCCCAGTGCCAGAGTTCGAGCAGGGGTGAGCCGTCGGGCAGCGCCGACGCCACGACCGCCGCGCAGCCGTCGGCCGAGCGGGCCACGTCGCTCACCAGCCTCTCCTCGCGCCCGAGTTCGCGCCAGACCGCGGTCGGTCCGGAGGCGAGGGCGTCCAGCACCACGATGCCGTCGCCGTCAGCGGTGATCAGGTGGCGGCCGTCGTAGGAGCGGGCCATCCGGGAGGCGCGCAGGGTCGTCCAGGGCCGGACGGTGTGGGTGGCGAGGTCCAGCCGCGAGACCTCGCGGGTCTGCCCGTAGGAGGCCACCAGCAGGGCGGACCCGCCGTGGTCGGCGAGCACCAACTGGTCGGCGGGCACGTCCCAGTGGGCCTTGGTACGACCGTCCGGGGTGAGCAGCCGCACGCCCGCCTGGCCGCAGGCGACCAGGACGGAGCCGGAGACCAGCAGGGCGGCGTCCAGCACCGGCAGCGTGCCGGGGCGGTCGGCGGCAGTGTGCCCGACGGCCCCCGAGGCGCCGCGCGTGGCCGGTCGGCGGCGTGGCTTGGCGAGGTCGGCCGCCACCAGCGGGTCGGCCCGACCGAGCAGCCGTTGGTGACGGGCCCGCTCCTCCCGCTCGGGGAGGGTGCCGCCGAGGCCGCCGTCGCGGACCACCGCGCGGGCCGCCGCCGTGGCCAGCTCGCGGTCCACCGCCGGGTCGGCGGCGGGCAGTTGGGCCAGCCCGGCGGCCAGCACCGAGCGGCCGGTGAGGGCCGGGTCCCCCGTACTGTCGAGCACGGCCAGCGCGAGTGCCCGGGTGGCGTCGCCCGCGCCCAGCGCCAGCAGGTAGGGCAGGGCGCGGCTGCGGGTCGGGCCGCCGAGGGCGACCGCCGCGCTGAGGTCGGCGGCGGCCGAGGGGCGCAGGGCCGGGTCCGGCCAGAGTGCCTCGGCCGCTCCCAGCCGGTCGCCGGACGCGCGACGGTCCTCCGCCCAGGCAGAGCGCAACTCCCGTGCCGCGTCCGGGTCTTCGGCCGAGAGCAGCTCCACGGCGCGGGCGAAGACGCCGGTCCGGTGGGCCGTCCGGACGGCGCGGGTGCGTTCGCCCGCTCGCCACCAGAGGCGGACCACCAGATCGGCGGCGAGCCCGCGGCCCTCGGCCAGTTCGGCGGCCGCCGTCAGCCGCCCGTGCCGGGCCAGCAGCCCGACCGCCTCAGCGGGGGCGTCCAGCAGGTCGGCCAGGACGTAGGCCGCTTCGTCGATCCGGCCCGACCGCTCCAACTGCTCGGCGGCGCCGCGGTAGAGCGCGGCGAGGTGCTGGTGCACGTCAGGACCGGAGAGCACGGAGGTGCCGCCCGGCCCGTCGGCGCGGGGCGTGGCACGCAGCTCGCCGGCATGGCGCCGGGGCAGACCGAGGGTGAGCCAGGACTCCTCGCCCGCCGCCCTCCCGCCGGAGAGCCGGATCGCGTCGCGCAGCGCGTCCTCGTACTGGTGCTGCTCGAACGCCCGGGTCAGCTCACGCAGGTAACGGGCCTGGCGGCCGCGGACCAGTCCGCCCGCCGTGCGCATCGTCAGGCGCGCCAGCAGCGGCGCGAACAGCGGCCGGCGCGGCTTCGCCCGGGCTGCGGCCGACGCTCCGTCAGCCGCCGTCGCGCCGGACGCGGCCTGGGCGGAACCGGCTGCCGGCAGGACCCACCCGGAACGCAGCCACGCCCGGAGGGAGGCGAAGAGCGGTCGGCCGGGCCGTGCGCCGACCGGAGCCGACGCTCCGTCAGCCGCCGCCGGAACCGTCCCGGCCACCTCCGCGGCCCGAGCGGCGCGCCAGGAGCGCACGCACACCACGGCGAAAGCGACCAGCAGGCCCAGCCCCCAGCTGGGAAGGCGCTGGGCGGAGGCCGCCGAGGTGAGGACCACCCAGAGGAGCGGCAGCAGCAGGATGATGACGGGGATGGCTGCCACAACCCGGGCCCGCCGGTGACCGCCCCGCCGTGGCTGCCGTGGCTGCCGTGCCGACCGCGGCCGGTGGTCCGGGCGCTCCGCCGTCAGCCGCCGGGCCCGTGCGGTCGGAGGTGCGATGCGGGCCGCCGCACGCAGGTCGGGGCGCGGCCGTTCGGGCAGGGCCTCCGCCACCGGCGCTGCCTCGGGTACGGCGGGGCCGAGCGGCCGCGGGCGGTGCACCGTGAGCCCGGTGAGGTCCAGGCGCTCCGCCGGGTCCAGCGGGGCGAGTGCCGCGACCGCGAGGGTGGTCGTCGACCCGCCTGCGGCGAGGGCGAGTTGTCCGGCGGAGACGTCAGGGGCGTCCGCCCCAAGCGTGGCGGAGCCTCCGGCGGGAGTGCGCAGCACGGGCAGTCCCGGGGCCCGGTCGGCCCGGACCTCCACCGGGGCCGCCAGGGTGAACAGCCAGCGGCCGTCCGGCAGTCGACGCAGGTCGGCCCCGTCGGTCCAGAGTTCGAGCACGCGCGCGGTGGCCTCGTCCTCACCGATCACGGGCACGTCGAGGACGTAACCGGTGGCCGTGACGACGGCGCGGAACGCCGCCTCGGGGGTGGCGGTCATTCGACGCCTCCGATCAGGAACTGGACGCGCCCGGTGGTCACGTCACCGACCACGATCCGGCCGGGTCGGACCTCGGCGGCGATCAGCGGCCGGGTCGGGTGGACGGTGGGCTCCCCGGTGCCGCCGGAGAAGCGGGTCAGCGTCCGCACGCCGTCCGACCGCACGCTCCGCACGAGGTGACCGCTGCGGCTGACGGTGACCAACGCGGGCCGTGCCCCGGGGACCAGCCCGATCACCTCGGCCCGCTCGCGGAAGGCGAGGTGGTCGACGGCGCCGTCGGCGGCGCGCACCGTCCAGGTCCGGCTGTCCCGCGACCAGGCCTGGGTTCCGGCGCTGTGCAGGAAGTGGAACCGGCCGCGCGCCTCCTCGTGCACCTGGCCCTCGAAGAGCCGCGGGTCGCGGCACAGGAGGAAGGGCGTGCGGTCGCGGTTGCCATGGCCGATCGGGCCGTGGTCAGTGGCCCCGCCGTCCGGGCCGAGCCGCCACCACCGGCCGCCGAGCGGGAACTCCAGGTCCCCGCTCCGGAACAGCACCGGCAGCACCGGCCCGGCGAGCAGCTCGTCCAGCCGGGCGGGACCGAGGCCGAAGGTGGCGAGCTCGGTGGAGTAGCCGCCGGCGTCGGCGAGCTGACGGCCGATCACGTGGGTGGTGAGCCGCTCGCCCTCGACGCACAGGGCGAAGAGGCGGCGGCCGGTCCGCCCGGCGGCGAGCACCGGGCCGGGGAAGTCGTGGCGACGCATCCGCAGCGGTGTCGCGGTTCCTCCGCCGTGGTTCGGCAGGTTGACGGCGAGCAGGGTGCCGGGCCGGGCTCCCCTGGCGAGCAGGGTCCGGGCGTCGGTGGTGAAGACGGGCTGGGTCGCGTGCCCGGCCGGGCTGGCGGCGTCCACCGGGGCGGCCGGAGCCGGGCCCCGGCGGAACTCGGCCCCGCGCAGCGCTCGGACCGCGATCGGGCCTGCGGGCAGCGGAAGTTCGGCCGTCGTGCCGTCGATCCCGACCAGCACGCGGCCCGCACCGTCGGCGGTCCAGGCAGCGGGCTCGCTGGTGAGCACACCGGGGCGCGGCGGGATCCGCTCGGCCAGCCGGGGCGAGGTCAGCAGCCACGCGCGGTCGGCCGCGTCCAGGGCCTCCAGCGCCTCGGCCACGTCCTCGGGCGTCGGGTCCTCGGAGCGGCGCGCGGCCAGCCAGGCGGGCAGCAGGTCGGCGGGCTCGCCCGTCAGCCGGCGGCCGGAAGGATCGCCGAGCACCCGGACGACCAGTTCGGCACCGTGCGCGGCCGCCCGGCGGTGCAGGACGAGCAGCGCGGCGAGCTGCACCAAGCGCCCGGCACCCGCCTGAGCGGGCCCGGCGTCGACCAGCGCGACCATCCGGCCACGCACCGCAGGGGTGGTGAACTCCGCTGCGGTGTAGAGGAGTTCACCGTCCACCAGGCGGCGCAGGAACTCCTCCGGACACTCCTCGGCGAGCAGCCATTCGGACGGCAGCAGCCGCTCGGGATGTCCCGCGCGGGCCAGCCCGCCGAGACCGTCGGGCTCTCCGTGCTGGTCGGCCACCGGCGCGTGGTCGGCGATCAGGGAGTCCAGGCGGCGCAGCAACGGGCCCAGGGCGAGGGCGAGTTCGGGCGAGAGCGCGGAGAGGGCGCCGGCCCACGGGGCGAGGGCGGCGGGCAGTCGGGAGTCGGTCACCGGGCGGCCCTCCGGGCGGGCTCGACGTGCCGCTGGGCACATCCGCGGCGGGTCACGGGGTGCCATCCGCTCCGCCGTCGGGCCCGGTGCCCGTCGACACGGTGTACGGGTCGAGCACCTCGGCGGAGCCGAGCGGCACCGGCGGGTCGGCGATCAGCGCACGGCCGGGGACCAGGACGCACAGCTGCCCCTCCGCCGCACCGAGGGCCCGTCGCCAGAGTGCGGCGGCCGGGGCGGGGCGGGCGGTGGTGGGGGTCAGCAGGCCCTCGTCCTGGGCGAGGTAGCGCACGCCGTCCGCCCACGGCAGGTCCGCCTCGGCGCCGAGCACCAGCAGCGAGCGCTCGGCGGCCGGCAGGCCGGGGCCGTCGTCGGCGAGCACGGCGAGCCGCGCCCCGGCCCGGATCCGCTCCCGGGCCGCGAGCGCCAGGCCGGGCACGGCGGCCCCGAGCGCGAGGACGGCGACGGACGGCAGCGGCGGCTCACGGCGCTCCCAGCGCAGCGCGAAGGCCTGACGGGACGACGACCCGGGCGGCCCGGCGGGCGGCGGGGGCGAGGCGGGCGCCGTCCGCGGGGCGGGTACTGACGACTGCTCGGGAGTCACGAGGGCGAGACCGCCGCGACCAGCTCGGCGCGTATCCCGGCCAGCGCGGCGGGCAGGGCAGCCGGGTCGAAGCCCGCGTCGATCTCCCGCAGGGCGGCCTCCAGCCGCAGCCGTGAGTCCCGCCCCTCGGGCAGGTCGCGGTGCTCGGCGAGCAGGGCGGCACCGGCGTGGGCCAGCCGCTCCGCGCGGGCGGCCGTGCTGCGGGAGAGCTCCTCGGCGGCGTGCACCATACTGCCGTTGGCCGACTTCTCCACCAGGTCCGCGAGGACGTCCCGGGCCAGCGCCTGGGCGTCGGCGGTCGGGGCGACCAACGGGAGCACCCAGAGGTCGCGCGCGGAGGCCACCGTCCGGCCGTCCAGCACCGCGGCGGCCGCGACCAGCTTCTGCGAGCGCACCGCCCGCCGGTCGCTGATCGGCACCCCGGCGGCGCGGAGCCGCCGCAGCGCCGTCGCGACCAGCGGGGTGGCCTCGTCGAGGTCACAGGCCCGGGCCGCGGCGGCCAGCCGGTCGACGGCGGCGAGCAGGCCCGGTCCGCCGTCCCGCGGAGCCGGCACGGCGGGGCGGCGTCCGGCCTCCAGCAGCTCCTCCAGCCGGGAGTCGGCCACCGGCTCGACGAACACCCGGGCCAGGAAGCGGTCCGCGAAGGCGGCCAGCGCCGGGTCCTGCGGCAGGTGGTTGGCCGCGCCCACGCAGATCCGCAGCGGGCTGGCGAGCACCGTCCGGCCACGGCGGAACACCCGCTCGTTGAGCAGGCCGAGCAGGGTGTTCAGCACCGCGGTGGATCCGAGGAAGACCTCGTCCAGGAAGGCGATCTCGGCCTCGGGGAGCATCCCCTCGGTCTCGTACTCGACCCGGCCCTCGCGCAGCCCGCGCAGGTCGACCGGCCCGAACAGCTCGTTCGGTTCGGTGAACCGGCCGAGCAGGTACTCGAAGTAGCGGCCGCCGAGCTGACCGGCCATCCGGCGGACGGCCTCGGACTTCGCGGTGCCCGGCGCACCGACCACCAGCAGGTGCTCCCCCGCGACGGCGCAGAGCACGACGACCTCGGCCACCGACTCACGGCCGAGCAGCCCCCGGCCCGCAGCGCGGACGGCGGCCGCGATCAGTTCGGCGTCGGCGGCCGTCGGTACGGCTCCGGGTTCGGCGGGGAAGGTCTGGTCGGTGTTGATCTCGGTCACGAGCACGGGAGTCTACGGGGGCATCCGCAGTACCCACCAGCACGTTTTCGTCACATCCTCCGCACACCCACCACCCTTGGGGTGGTGGGTGCGGCCGGCCGCCGGCCCGGCGAGCGCGCGGGCGGAGCGGGCCTCCCGGGTCGGCGAGCGGAGCGGCCGGGGTGGGGAGCGAGCGCCGTCCGCTGAGCCCCCAGCGCTTCCGTGAGCCGTCCCGCCCACCTGGACCGGCCGGGCCCGCTCGGCGACCCTCCGTTCACGGGGCAGCCACCGCCCCGTGCGACGGACCTGACCCGGGGGGATCACGTGAGACCGACCGTACTGGACACCACCGGAGCCCGACTCTTCGAGCAGGCCGAGGAGTTGCGGGCCGCCGGCCCTGCGGTCCGGGTCTCGCTGCCCGGCGGCCTGACCGCCTGGTCGGTCAGCCGGGGCGAGCTGGTGCGCCGGCTGCTGGTGCACCCGGACGTCTCCAAGGACGCCCGCAAGAGCTGGCCCGGCTACCGGCCGGGCGCCGTCCCGTGGCTGACGGTCTGGGTGGACCTGGTCTCGATGTTCACCAGCGACGGCCCCGACCACCACCGCCTGCGCTCGCTGGTCGGCCAGGCCTTCACCCCGCGCCGGATCAACGCGCTGCGCCCCGCCGTCGAGCGGATCACCTCCGAACTGCTGGACGCCATGGCCGGTCTGCCGCAGGGTCAGGAGGCCGACCTGCGGGCCCTGTTCGCCTACCCGCTGCCGACCAGGGTGATCTGCGACCTGTTCGGCGTGCCGCAGGAGCAGCGCCCCGCCATGCTCCGGGTGATCGACCGGGTGCTGGACACCACCGTCACGCCCGAGGAGGCCGAGCGGATCGGGTACGAGCTCTTCGCCGCGATGGACCGGCTGATCACGGCCAAGCGCGAGCGGCCCGGCGACGACCTGACCAGCGTGCTGCTGGCGGTGCACGGCGAGGACGGCGACCGGCTCGGCGAACAGGAGTTGGTCTCCACCCTGATCCTGCTGATCGGGGCCGGCTCGGAGACCACCGTCTCGCTGATCGGCCACGCCGCGCAGGCCCTGCTCGCGCACCCGGCGCAGCTGGCCGCCGTGCTGGCCGACCCGACCCGCTGGGACGACGTGATCGAGGAGACCCTGCGCCTGCACTCCCCCGTGATGCACCTGCCGCTGCGCTACGCCACCGCCGACATCGACCTGGAGGGCGAGACCGTCCGGGCCGGGGACCTGCTGATCCTGGCGTTCGGCGCGCACGGCCGGGACCCCGAGGTGCACGAGCGCCCGGGCGAGTTCGACATCGACCGGGCCGACAAGCAGCACCTGGCCTTCGGTCACGGCGTCCACTACTGCCTGGGCGCCCCGCTGGCCCGCCTGGAGGCCAAGGTCGCGCTGCCCGCGCTGTTCGCCCGCTTCCCCGGGCTGCGCGCGGCCCCGGGCGGGGAGTCCAGCCCCACCCAGCCCTCCTTCATCACCACCGACCGGCTGAGTCGCCCCGTCCTGCTGGCCTGATCCGCCTCCGCCCGTCGGGCGCCCGCACCCCGTCCCGGGTGCGGGCGCCCTCGCGCGGACGGACCATGAAAGCCGAGGAGCGCGGTGGCCATGACGAACGAAGCACCCCCTGCGGCCGCGGACGACCTGGTCGTGCTGAGCGGAGTCGACAAGCACTTCGGCGAGCTCCACGTCCTGCGGGACATCGACCTGACGATCGCCCGGGGGGAGGTCGTGGTCGTGATCGGCCCCTCCGGCGGCGGGAAGTCCACGCTCTGCCGCACGGTCAACCGCCTGGAGACCATCGACTCCGGCACCATCACCATCGACGGGAAGCCGCTGCCGGCCGAGGGCCGGGCGCTGGCCGCCCTGCGGGCCGACGTCGGGATGGTCTTCCAGTCCTTCAACCTCTTCGCCCACAAGACCGTGCTGGGCAACGTGACGCTCGGTCAGGTGAAGGTCCGCAAGAAGGACCGGCGGAGCGCGGAGGCCCGGGCGCGGGAGCTGTTGGAGCGGGTGGGCGTGGCGGCCCAGGCGGAGAAGTACCCGGCCCAGCTCTCCGGCGGCCAGCAGCAGCGGGTGGCGATCGCCCGGGCGCTGGCGATGGACCCGAAGGTGATGCTCTTCGACGAGCCGACCTCCGCCCTCGACCCGGAGATGATCAACGAGGTGCTGGAGGTGATGCGCCAACTCGCCCGGGACGGCATGACGATGGTCGTGGTCACCCACGAGATGGGCTTCGCGCGGACCGCGGCCAACCGCGTGGTCTTCATGGCCGACGGCTCCATCGTCGAGCGCGCCGAGCCCGAACAGTTCTTCACCGACCCGCGCAGCGAACGGGCCAAGGACTTCCTCTCCAAGATCCTGCACCACTGACGGACCCCGACCGGCAGGGATGATCACCATGACGCACCGCAAGACAGCCCTCGCGGCGGCGGCCGCGCTCCTCCTCCCCCTCGCGCTGGCCGGCTGCGGGGACGACACCAAGGACGACGCCGGCGGCGGCAGTCACAAGATCACCGTCGGCATCAAGTTCGACCAGCCCGGCATCGGCCTGAAGACCCCGGACGGCACCTACACCGGCTTCGACGTGGACGTCGCCACCTACGTCGCCAAGCAGCTGGGCCACGACCCGAAGGACATCGTCTGGAAGGAGGCCAAGAGCGCCGACCGCGAGAGCCTGCTCCAGCGCGGGGACGTGGACTTCATCGCCGCCTCCTACTCCATCACCCCGGCCCGCTCCGAGAAGGTGGACTTCGCCGGCCCCTACCTGCTGGCCCATCAGGACGTGCTGCTGCGCGCGGACGACACCTCCATCACCCAGCCCGCCGACCTGAACAGCAAGAAGCTCTGCTCCGTCACCGGCTCCACCTCGGCGCAGAACGTCAAGACCAAGCTCGCCCCGCAGGCCCAGCTCCAGGAGTACGGCGGGTACTCGGAGTGCCTGACCGGGCTGGAGAACAAGGTGGTGGACGCGCTGACCACCGACGACTCGATCCTGGCCGGCTACGCCTCGCAGGCCCAGTTCAAGGGCAAGTTCAAGCTCGGCGGCTTCAAGATGAGCAACGAGAACTACGGCATCGGCGTCCAGAAGGGCAGCGCGCTCAAGGGCCAGATCGACACCGCGCTGCAGAAGATGGTCTCCGACGGCTCCTGGGACAAGGCCGTGCAGAAGAACTTCGGCCCGGCGAACTACAAGAACGAGCCCGCGCCGCAGATCGGCGTGGTCGTCCGCTGAGGCGGCTCCGGTGTTCGACTTCCTCGACGGCTACGACCTGCTCGGCGCCTTCTGGGTGACGGTGCAGCTGACGCTGTACGCCGCCCTCGGCTCCCTGGTCTGGGGCACGGTGCTGGCCGCGCTGCGGGTCAGCCCGCTGCCCCTGATGCGCGGCTTCGGCACGGCGTACGTGAACGTGGTCCGCAACATCCCGCTCACCGTGATCATCGTCTTCACCTCGCTGGGCCTGTTCCAGACCCTGGGCGTCTCGCTCGGCGCCGACGACTTCACCTCCGTCAACTTCCGGCTGGCGGTGCTCGGCCTGACCGCTTACACCTCCGCCTTCGTCTGCGAGGCGGTGCGGGCCGGGATCAACACGGTGCCGGCCGGCCAGGTCGAGGCGGCCCGCGCGCTCGGCCTGACCTTCCCCCAGGTGCTGCGGCTGGTGGTGCTGCCGCAGGCCTTCCGCTCGGTGGTCGGCCCGCTGGCCAACGTGCTGATCGCGCTCACCAAGAACACCACGGTGGCCGCCGCGATCGGGGTCGCCGAGGCGGCCGCGCTGATGCGGGAGATGATCGAGAACGAGGCCCAGCTGATCCTGATCTCCGCGGTCTTCGCCTTCGGCTTCGTCTGCCTCACCCTGCCCGCCGGGCTGTTCCTGGGCTGGGTGGGCCGAAAGGTCTCGGTGAAGCGGTGAAGTCCCCCTCCGAGTCCCCCTCGCCCCTCTACGACGTGCCGGGCCCCCGGGCCCGGCGGCACAACCGGCTGCTGGCGGTGGCGTTCCTGCTGGCGCTCGGCGGGCTCCTCTGGTGGGTCGTCAGCTCCCTGGCCGCCAAGAACCAGCTGGAGTGGGAGAAGTGGCGGCCGTTCTTCGCCGACGGCCGGGCCTGGGAGACCTACCTGCTGCCCGGGCTGGAGAACACCCTGATCGCCGCCGCGCTGGCGATGGCGATCGCCCTCCCGCTGGGCGCGCTGTTCGGCATCGCCCGGCTCTCCGACCACCGGTGGGTGCGGCTGCCCGCCGGGGTGGTGGTGGAGTTCTTCCGCGCGGTGCCGGTGCTGATCCTGATGCTCTTCGCCAACGCCGCCTACTCCGAGTTCACCGACGTGAGCCCGGACAGCCGCCCGCTGTACGCGGTGGTCACCGGCCTGGTCCTCTACAACGCCTCGGTGCTGGCCGAGATCGTCCGGGCCGGCATCCTCGCCCTGCCCAAGGGCCAGAGCGAGGCGGCGATGGCGATCGGGCTGCGCAAGGGCCAGGTCATGCGCTCGGTGCTGCTGCCGCAGTCGGTGACGGCGATGCTGCCGGCCATCGTCAGCCAGCTGGTGGTGATCGTGAAGGACACCGCGCTCGGCGGCGCCCTGCTCGGCTTCTCCGAGCTGCTCGCCTCCGTCCGCCCGATGAGCGCCAACTACGGGGCCAACACCATCGCCAGCTTCACCATCGTCGCCGTCCTCTTCGTGATCCTCAACTTCGCCCTCACCACCTTCGCCGCCTGGCTGGAGCGCCGGCTGCGCCGGGGCCGCCGCTCCACCGGCGCGGTGGTAGCCGCCGGAGCCGTGGAGGACCTGGCCGTCCCGGGCGACCACCTCGACAGGCCGTGACGCCCCCGGGTGCGGCGGGCGGATAAGCGGCGCCTAGGCTGACCCTCGAAGCAAAATCGGACGAACCGGACCTGACGGGCCGTCCGGCAGTGACGAGGGAAAGCAGGACCCGCCGATGGGCGACGGTATGACCGGGATGGACCACTCCGGGATGCACCACGGCGGGATGGAGCCGCTCGGCCCCTTCACCCCCGGCTCGGCGCTGGTCTGGTCCACCGACTGGCCGTTCCTGATCGGCTGCCTGCTGGCGCTCGCCCTGTACGGCGCGGGCGTGGTCCGCCTGGTGCGGCGCGGCGACCGCTGGCCGGTCGGCCGCACGCTGGCCTGGGTGCTGGGCGTCGGCACCGTGCTGCTGGTGACCAACACCGGGCTGAACGACTACGGCATGGCCCTGTTCAGCGCCCACATGATCCAGCACATGGTGCTCTCCATGCTCTCGCCGATCCTGCTGCTGCTCGGCGCCCCGATCACCCTGGCGCTGCGCTCGCTGCGCCCGGCCCCCAAGGGCAGCGGCCGCGGCCCGCGCGAGCTGCTGGTCGCGGTGCTGCACAGCCGGTACGTGCGGATCGTCTCGCACCCGGCGGCCACCATCCCGCTCTTCGTGGCCAGCCTGTACGCGCTCTACTTCACCCCGCTGTTCGACTTCCTGATGCAGTACCGGATCGGGCACATCGGGATGATGGTGCACTTCCTCGCGGTCGGCATGCTGTTCTTCTGGCCGATCATGGGCGTGGACCCGGGTCCGAACCGGCCGGGGTACGTGATGCGGATCATCGAGCTGTTCATGGGGATGCCGTTCCACGCCTTCTTCGGCGTGGCGGTGATGATGGCCACCCACCCGCTGGTGAAGACCTTCGACGGCGCGATGGCGCCGCCCGGCACCGACCTGCTGAACGACCAGAAGATCGCCGGCGGCATCACCTGGGCGTTCGGCGAGATCCCGACCGCGATCGTGCTGATCGCGCTCACCCTCCAGTGGGCCAAGTCCGAGGAGCGCCAGGCCCGCCGCCGCGACCGCAAGGCGGACCGCGACGGCGACGCCGAGCTGGCGGCGTACAACGCCTACCTGGCCTCGCTCGACAAGCGCGGGCAGCGCGCGGCCGAGGCCGGCTGACGCCGCGTCACCCCCAGGGCCCAGGGCCCCCGTCACGGACCTTCCGCGGCGGGGGCCCTTCGCGTGTCCGGGAAACGGGGACGGGGAGCGGGGACGGGACGGCAGGGGGGTTCGAGTAGGTCTCGACCGCCGGTCGAGAGTCCGGGGCGACCGTAGGGCCGGATTAGGGGCTGACTCCTTGATGGGGTCGGATCAGGCCGCGTCGTCGGGGTGCGTGCCTCGGCGGCGCCGAGGAGGGAGTCCATGCGGAGCATCGGCGACTGACGAGAAGCCGGCGAGGTGCGTGCCCCGGCGGCGCGGACCCGGCCCCATCAAGGAGACAGCCCCTAGAGGGCCCGAACGGCAGAGGAGCGCCCATGCCCCACCATGTGACGACCGGAGACGTCCTGCGCTGGGCGATGAGAGCCCTGGCCGCCTTGGGCAGCGTCTGGTTCTTCGCTCCGCTGCCACCGCCCTGGCCGCCCACCGACCAGTACCCGGCCGGGCCGCCGCCGCTGCACCCGGAGCGGATGTGCCCGGGCGTCCCGCTCACCGACGTGGAAGCGCGGCTCCAGCGGCAGCTGTCCGAGGAGCGGGGGTGACGCCGCGGACGGACGCCACCGAGGCGGTGCCGCACCTGCGGGAGCGGCTGGTCGAGCTGGCCGGGATCAAGGAGTCGGCCGTCGCCGGCCCGGACGAGCGCGCCACCCGGCGGCAGCACGCCCGGGGCAAGCTGACGGCGCACGAGCGGATCGCCCTCCTGCTGGACGAGGGCTCCTTCCAGGAGGTCGAGGCGCTGCGCCGGCACCGGGCCACCGGCTTCGGCCTGGAGGACCGGCGGCCGTACACCGACGGGGTGGTGACCGGCTGGGGCACCGTGCACGGCCGGACGGTGTTCGTCTACGCCCACGACTTCCGGATCTTCGGCGGTGCGCTCGGCGAGGCCCACGCCGAGAAGATCCACAAGGTGATGGACCTGGCCGAGTCGGCCGGTGCCCCGCTGGTCTCGCTCAACGACGGGGCGGGCGCCCGGATCCAGGAGGGGGTGTCCGCGCTGGCGGGCTACGGCGGCATCTTCCGGCGCAACACCCGGGCCTCCGGGGTGATCCCGCAGATCTCGGTGATGCTCGGCCCGTGCGCCGGCGGGGCGGCGTACTCCCCCGCGCTGACCGACTTTGTCTTCATGGTCCGCGAGACCTCGCAGATGTTCATCACCGGCCCGGACGTGGTCCAGGCGGTCACCGGCGAGAAGATCAGCCAGAACGGGCTGGGCGGCGCCGACGTGCACGCCGACGTCTCGGGGGTGGCCACCTTCGCCCACGACGACGAGGCGAGCTGCCTGGCCGAGGTCCGGTACCTGCTCTCGCTGCTGCCCTCCAACAACCGCGAACTGCCGCCGGACGAGCCCTGCACCGACCCGGCCGACCGCCGGACGGAGGCGCTGCTCGACCTCGTCCCGGCCGGTCCCCACCAGGCGTACGACATGCGCGAGGTGATCGAGGAGCTCGTCGACCACGGGGAGGTGCTGGAGCTCCAGCCCGGGTGGGCGCCCAACATCATCTGCGCGCTGGCCCGGCTGGACGGCAAGGTGACCGGTCTGGTGGCCAATCAACCGACCGCGCTGGCCGGGGTGCTGGACATCGGGGCGAGCGAGAAGGCGGCCCGCTTCGTCCAGTTCTGCGACGCCTTCAACATCCCGCTGGTGACCCTGGTGGACGTGCCCGGCTTCCTGCCCGGGGTCGCCCAGGAGCACGGCGGGATCATCCGGCACGGCGCCAAGCTGCTGTACGCGTACTGCAACGCCACCGTGCCGCGGATCCAGCTGATCCTGCGCAAGGCCTACGGCGGCGCCTACATCGTGATGGACTCCCGCTCGATCGGCGCCGACCTCTCGCTGGCCTGGCCGACCAACGAGATCGCCGTGATGGGCGCCGAGGGCGCGGCCAACGTGGTCTTCCGCCGGGAGATCGCGGAGGCGGCGGACCCGGAGGCGGTCCGGGCGCAGCGGATCAAGGAGTACCGGACCGAGCTGATGCACCCCTACTACGCCGCCGAACGCGGGCTGGTGGACGACGTGATCGACCCGGCCGAGACCCGGTCGGTGCTGATCCGGGCGCTGGCCATGCTGCGGGCCAAGCACGCGGAGCTGCCCAGCCGCAAGCACGGCAACCCGCCGCTCTGATGGCCACGGCCGAGCGGGACGACAGGGCCGAGCGGGACGACGGCTGGCGGATCGTCAGGGGGCGGCCCGAACCCCGGGAGCTGGCGGTGCTGGTGGCGGTGCTGGCCGCGCTGGCGCGACAGGCCGCCCGCGCGCCGGGCCGCGGCCGGGCCGGGGTGCCCGGCTGGGCGGTGCGCCGGCCCGGCGGCCACCCCGCCGCCCGGTCCTGGCGGACCGTCGGCCGCGGCTGACCCAGGGCTTCAGGGCCCTTCGAGCCCCGCTTGAGAACCGCGGAGCAACCTGTCCGACAACCGATCCGACGACCAGAAGGAGAGCTCTCATGACCGACGCACGGCTGGTGGGGACCTGGACCACCGCGTTGGACGACGGCGGGAAGTCCGTGCCCGGGCTGGTCGCCTTCACCGCTGACGGGCGGGTCACCTCGACCCAGGTGAACACCAAGAACATCGGGCTGGGCAACTGGGAGAGCACCGGCGACGGGACCTTCAGCTACAACTTCCACATCCTGGCCGTGAACGAGGAGGGCGTGCACGTCGGCGAGGCCCGCGTGCACGTCGAGGGGAAGCTCACCGGGGACGGCAGCTGGGAGGGCACCGGCGGTGCCAACTTCTACGACCCGCGGGGAGAGCTGCTGCGCGGCCACGACGGCGCCAGGGTGACCGCCCGCAAGTTCGGCCTCGACAAGTAGCTCGGCTCCACTGGAGGGACCATGCTGCGCGACCGGCTCCAGGGCGAACTCGTCCTGCCGTCCGACCCGGGCTACCCGTACGCCCGCCAACTGCAGAACACCGAGTACGACACCGTCACCCCGTACGGGATCGCGTACAGCGAGAGCGCCGAGGACGTCCGCCACTGCCTGCGGCACGCCCGGGACCAGGGCCTCGCGGTCCACCTGCGCAGCGGCGGGCACAGCTTCAACGGCTGGTCGACCGGACCGGGGCTGGTGGTGGACGTCTCCCGGATGAACCGGGTCTCGCTCGGCCCCGGCACCGTCCGGCTGGGGGCCGGGACCCAGTCCCTGGAGGCGCTGGACGCGCTGGGGCGGCTCGGCCGGCAGATCGTCACCGGCACCTTCCCGACCGTCGGCGCGGCCGGCTTCCTGACCGGCGGCGGCCTCGGCTGGCAGACCCGCGCGTTCGGCGTCGGCAGCGACCGGATGACGGCCGCCACCGTGGTGCTGGCCGACGGCCGGACCGTCCGCTGCTCGGCGCGCGAGGAGCCGGACCTGTTCTGGGCGCTGCGCGGCGGCGGGGGCGGCACCTTCGGGGTGGTCACCGAGTTCGAGGTGCGGCCGGTGGACGCGCCGGAACTGACCGGGTTCGAGACGCTCTGGGAGTACGGGGACGCGGCCGGACTGCTGACGGCCTGGCAGGAGTGGTGCACCGACGCCCCGGACGGGCTGGGCTGCTCGCTGGTGGTGCTGCCCGGGATGTTCGGCCCGGCCGGTGAGCCGGTGCTGAAGATCTGGGGCGTCCACCTCGGCTCCACGGCCGAACTGGAGCTGCTGCTCGACGAGTTGGCCGAGCGGGCCGGGCGCAAGCCGATGGTCCGCACGGTCGGCGAGCGGGCCGGGTACTCCCGGGTGATGCACGAGGCGCTGTGCGACTCCAAGACGGTGCAGCAGTGCCACCGCACCGGCCACAACCCGGAGGCGGAGGGGCACCGGCACCCGTACACCCGGCAGAGCTACCGGCTCACCGACCGGCCCGCCACCCCGGCCGAGGCGGCCGCGCTGCTGGCCGCCTGGGACCCGTCCATCGACCGGGAGCGCTACCTGCTGTGCATCGCGCTCGGCGGCGCGGCCAACCGGATCCCGGTGGGCGAGAGCGCCTACCCGCACCGCACCGCGCGGTTCCTGACGGGCTACCAGATCGCCAGCCGGGAGCCCGGCCCGGACACCGCCGCCGAGCTCACCGCCTGGGCCGACCGGGCCGAGCTGGCGCTGGCCCCGCTCGCCTGCGGCTCGTACGTCAACTTCCCCAGTTCCCGGGTCGTCCCGGGCTGGGAGGAGGCCCACTTCGGCGCGAACGCGGCCCGGCTGCGCGCGGTGAAGCGGGCCTACGACCCCGAGGACTTCTTCCGGCACGGACAGAGCGTCCGGCCCGGCTCATGACGGAGGCAGCACCGTGATCACAGCTCTGCGGGACAAGGTCGTCCTGGTCACCGGCGCCTCCTCGGGCATCGGCCGGGCGACGGCGGTGGCCTACGGCGCGGAGGGCGCCCGGGTGGCGGTCACCTACCACACCGACCGGGAGGGCGCCGAGCTGACGGCGGCTCAGGTGACCGAGGCCGGCGGCACCGCGCTGGTGGTCCGCTACGACCTGACGGACGAGGAGTCGATCCGGCGGGCGGTCGGCCGGGTCACCGAGGAGTGGGGCGGCATCGACGTCCTGGTGGCCAGCGCGGTGGTGTGGAGCGAGGCCATCCCCCGGCCCGGCCTGCCGGTGCCCCGGTTCGAGGACGTGCCGGCCAAGCAGTGGCAGGAGGTGCTGCACAACTCGCTGGACGCCACCTTCCACACCCTGCAGGCCGCCCTGCCCGCGATGCGCGGGCGGGAGTGGGGCCGGGTGGTGCTGATCGGCGCCGGGCTGGCCGACACCGGCAAGCCCGGGGCGGGCGCCTACGGGGCGGGCAAGTCCGGCCTGTACGGCCTGATGCGCAGCCTGGCCTGGGAGTTGGGCCCGGAGGGGATCCTGGTGAACATGGTGGTGCCGGGGCAGACCCTGACCGAGACGGTCCGCGCGCACGTCCCGGCCGCCGTCCTGGAGGAGAAGGGCCGCACCCTGCCCTCCGGCCGGATGTCGGTGCCGGAGGACGTGGCCCGGGCGGTGGTCTTCCTCGGCTCGGCGGCCAACGGCAACGTCAACGGCGAGACCCTGCGGGTCACCGGCGGCGCCTGACGCCCCGTCGGCTCCCGTCCGCACCGGGCCCCGCGGCCCTCGAGGGTCCTTCCAGGACTCCTTGAGGGCCGCGGGGCTCAATGGCGTTCGCCCGTCCCACCGGCGGACCGTTCACCCAGGAGGAAGACCGTGCCCCAGACCCCCGCCCGGCCCACCGAGGCCCCCGCCTACCCGATGGAGCGCACCTGCCCGTACCGGATGCCCGTCGGCTACGAGGAGTTGCGGGAGAGCGGACCGCTGTCCCGGGTGACGCTCTACGACGGCCGCCAGGTCTGGCTGGTGTCCGGGAACGCCGAAGGCCGGGCGCTCTTCCCGGACCACCGGCTCTCCTCGTACGTGCTGGACCCGGCCTTCCCGTTCCTGGCCCCCCGGATCGCCGCGCAGACCCAGCAGCACGCCGCGCCGCCGCTGGTCGGCGTGGACGACCCGGACCACGGCCGGCAGCGCCGGATGGTGATCCCCGGCTTCGGCATCCGCCGGGTCGCCGAGCTGCGGCCCGAGATCCAGCGGATCGCCGACGAGCTGATCGACGCCATGCTGGCCGCCGGCTCCGAGGCCGAACTGCTGGCCTCCTACGCGCTGACGCTGCCCTCGGCGGTGATCTGCGCCCTGCTCGGGGTGCCCTACGAGGACCGCTCCTTCTTCGACGAACGCTCGCGGCACGTGCTCTCCTCCACGGGCGAGGACGAGGCGGAGCTGGCCCGGAAGTCGTTCACCGAGATCCTGCACTACCTGTACGGGCTGATCGCCCGCAAGGAGCGGGAGCCGGGCGAGGGCCTGATCGACCAGCTGATCGCCCATCAGCTGGCCGAGGGCGCGCTCGACCGCGACGAGCTGGCGATGATCTGCTCGCTGCTGCTGGTCTCCGGGCACGAGACCACCTCGAACATGATCGCGCTCTCCACCCTGACCCTGCTCGACCACCCCGAGCAGCTCTCCCGGCTGCGGGCCGACGAGTCCCTGTGGCCGGGCGCCGTCGACGAGTTGATGCGCTTCACCTCGATCGGCGACGTGCTGCCCCGGGTGGCGGCCGAGGACATCGAGATCGCCGGGACCACCATCCGGGCCGGCGAGGGCGTGATGATGTCCACCATGCTGATGAACCGTGACCCGCGGGCCTGGGAGCGGCCGGACGAGCTGGACGTCACCCGCAGGGCGGGCCGGCACGTCGCCTTCGGCTACGGCATCCACCAGTGCATCGGGCAGAACCTGGCCCGGGCCGAGATGGAGATCGCGCTGGCCACGCTGTTCCGGCGGATCCCGACCCTGCGGATGGCCGTGCCCGGCGACCAGGTGCCGCTGAACGCCCCGTACGTGCTCCAGGGCGTGGCCGCCCTGCCGGTCGCCTGGTAGCCCGCGGTGGCCATCGAGCTGGACACCGACCGGTGCATCGGGGCGGCGATGTGCGTGCTGCACGCGCCCGCCGTGTTCACCCAGGACGAGGGCGGGGTGGTCGCGCTGCTGCCCGGCGGCGCGGTCCGCGAGGAGGAGCCGGAGGTCGAAGAGGCCGCCCAGGCCTGCCCGGTGCAGGCCATCGAACTGCGCTGAACCGAGGTCCGCGGGGCGCCGTCCAGCACTCCTGGACGGCGCTTCGAGGGCCGACCGCCAGGGTGGCGGCCATGGAGATTCGCCGTCTGGACGGAGACGATCCGGCCACCATCACCGCCCTGCTGCCCGGCTTCCGGGCCACCATGGGCCTCGAACTGCCCCACGACCCCCCGGTGTCCGAGCAGTTGCTGGCCCGGCTGTTCCAGCGCCGCCACGGCGCCGACCGCCTGCTGCTGGCCGCCTACGCGGACGGCGAGCCGGCCGGATGCGTCAAGCTCGGCCTCGACCTGGCCGATCCGACCGGGCCGGGCCACGGCTCGCTCTGGGTGTTCCCGGGCTTCCGGCGCCGCGGCGCCGGACGGGCCCTGGCCGAGGCGGCCCGGGCCGAACTCCGCTCCTGCGGGCGCTCGTTGCTCCGGGTGGACGCCCCTGCCGGGGAGGCCTCGCGGGCCTTCGCCGAGGCGCTGGGCGCGGAGTGCACCGCCACCACGCTGCGCAGCCGGCTGCTGCCGGCCGGCCCGGCCCGGCCCGCGCTGGAGGAGGCCGCCGGACGGCCGGTGCCCGGCTACCGGCTGGTCCGCTGGACCGGCCGCTGCCCCGATCCGCTGGTGACCGGCTACGCCCGGGCCTGGGCCGCACTGGACGCCCCGGTCAACGGGCAGGCCCGGATGTCCGCCCCCGGCGTGGCCGACGTCCGGGCCCGGGAGGCCGAGGCCGAGCGGGCCGGCCACCGCCTGCACGCGGTGGCCGCGGTCACCGAGCAGGGCGGCGAACTGGTGGGCTACAGCACGCTGTTCGTCCGCGACAGCCCGATGGCCGACGCGGGCGAGACCCTCGTCCTGCCCGGCCACCGGCGCCGGGGACTGGCCTCCTGGCTGAAGGCCGGCCTGCTGCTCGACGCGGCCGCGCGCGAACCGCGGCTGGCCCTGGTCCAGGTCTTCAACGACGTCCGCAACGAGGCGGTGGTGGCGCTCAACCGCCGGCTCGGCTTCAGCACCGACTCCACCTGGGCCACGTACACGCTCAAGGCCTGACCACCCGAACCCACCGGAGGACCGATGACCACCGAGAGACGCACCGACGCCCCCGCCGGGAACGAGCGCACCGTCCGCGAGCTGTACCGGGTGCTGCACGGCGAGCACCAGCTCGACCGGACCGAGGAGTTCTTCCACCCCGGCTACACCGACCACGACGCGCTGCTCGGCGGCGGCACCGAGAACTTCCGCCGTCACTGGAAGGACCTGACCACCCGTCACCCGGGCCTGGCCGCCACCGTCGACCACCTGGTGGCCGGCCCGGACCGGGTGATGCTGTTCGCCACCTGGCGCAGCCCGGGCGGCTTCCTGCTGCACACCGCCGAGCTGTACCGGCTGGCGGACGGCCGGGTCGCCGAGCACTGGAACGTGGTGGACCGGGCCGCGCTGGCCGCCCAGGGCACCGGCCCGGCGGAGCCCGGCCAGCCGGCCTCGCCCGGCCTGCACGGCCCGCACACCGAGGCCGAGCGGGCCAACGCCCAGCTGGTCCTTGACGCCTACCGGGAGGTGTTCAGCGAGCACCGGCTGGAGCTGGCCGAGCGGTACTACCACCCGGACTACAAGCACCACAACGTGCGGACCGACGCGGTGCCGGACGGCCTGGAGGCGTTCAAGGCCTTCTTCGCCGACAACATCGCCGCCTTCCCCGACCTGCTGACCGACGTCGACCACGTGGTGGCCTCCGGCGACCGGGTGATGGTCTTCGTCACCTGGCGGGGCACCCTCACCGGCGCCTGGAGCGGCGGCGGACCGTCCGACGCCCGGCTGGAGATGCGCACCTGCGACCAGTTCCGGATCGAGCGCGGCAAGGTCGCCGAGCACTGGGAGGTGGTCGACTACCTGGCCCTCCAGGAGGCCGGCCTCCCCACCCCCTGAACACCACCCGCACCACGAGAGGGACTTCGATGAGTTCGACGGACGCACCCGTACTGATCGTCGGCGGCAGCCTGGTGGGCCTGTCGACCGCGCTGTTCCTGGCCCACCACGGCGTACGGGCCACCCTGGTGGAGCGCCACCCCTCCACCTCGGTGCACCCCCGCGCCGTCGGCTACTACCCGCGGACCGTCGAGCTGCTGGCGCAGGCCGGGGTGGCGGAGGCCGCCGAGCGGGCGGCGGCCGGCTTCCAGCGGCACCGGACCAGGGCCGGCGTGGTCTCGCTGGCCGGCGAAGTGCTGTTCGCCCGCGAGGAGTTGGAGGGGGCGGACGAGCTCGCGGGGCTGACCCCGCACCGCCTGCTGCTGCTCCCGCAGGACCGGCTGGAGCCGCTGCTGCGGGCCCGGGCCGAGGAGCTCGGGGCGGACCTGCGGTTCGGCACCGAGCTGCTCTCCTTCGACGAGACCCCGGACGGGGTCACCGCCGTGCTCGGTTCGGACGGCTCCACCTCCACCCTGCGCAGCCGCTGGCTGGTGGCCTGCGACGGGCCCCGCTCGACCGTGCGGGAGGCGCTCAAGGTGCCCCGGCGCGGGCGCGGCTTGCTCTCCCGGCACGTCAGCATCGCGTTCCGGGCCGATCTGGCGCCCGTCCTCGGCGAACGCCGGTACAGCGTGGTGCACGTGAAGAACCCTCAGGTCACCGGCATCCTGGTGCACGACGACACGCTCACCGAGGGCACCCTGATCGTCGGCTGGTCGCCGCAGGACGGCGAGGACCTGGCGGACTTCACCGAGGAGCGCTGCCGCGAGCTGGTGGGCGCGGCGATCGGCGACCCGGGGGTCGAGGTGACCATCCGCTCGCGCTTCCCCTGGGACATGGCCGAGCAGGTCGCCGAGGGCTTCCGGCACGGCCGGGTGCTGCTCGCAGGGGACGCCGCCCACGTGATCCCGCCGACCGGCGGCTACGGCGCCAACACCGGGATCGCCGACGCGCGCGACCTGGCCTGGAAGCTGGCCCTGGTGGTGCGCGGCGAGGCCGGCCCCGAGCTGCTGGACAGCTACGACGCGGAGCGCCGCCCGGTCGGCGAACACACCGCCACCCAGGGGTCCCTGCAGCTCGCGGTGCGCTCCGGCAGCGCCTCCGAGGAGCAGCGGGCGCAGGTCGAGGACGCGCTCACGGTGACGATGGGTCAGTCCTACCGCTCGGCGGCGGTGGTCGCCGAGGACGGGGCGGAGCCGCTGCCGGTGACCTCCGACCCACGGGCTCTCGGCGGGCGGCCCGGCACCCGGGCGCCGTACCTGGTGCCGGCGGGTGCGGACGGGCCGGCGGGCACGCTCGGCCTGTTCGGGCGGGGCTTCGTGCTGCTGGCGGGCGAGCGGGGGGCCGCCTGGGCCGCCGCCGCGACCGAGGTGGCCGAACGGCTCGGCGTCGGCCTGACGGCACAGCTGATCGGTGCCGAACCGGCCGACCCGGAGGGCGGGTTCGGCCCGGCGTACGGGATCGGGCCGGCGGGGGCGGTGCTGGTCCGCCCGGACGGCTTCGTCGCCTGGCGGGCCGTCGGGGCGGAGCCGGACGGCGATCCGGACGGCGCCCTGGAGCGGGTGCTGCGGCGGGTGCTGGCCCGCTGAACGAGGTCCGCGCACCGACCCGCGGCCGGGTCGGTGCGCGGACCCGGTCCGTCAACTGCCGTTCTGCAGCTCGCTGATGGAGTCGACGTACTTGATCAGCAGCCGGGCGAACTCGACCCGCTCGCCGTCCGGCCAGTCCCGGGTGATCCGCTCGAACGCGGAGCGCTGGTGGGCGCGGAAGCGGTCCAGCATCCGGTCGCCCTCGTCGGTGAGCCGCAGGATGGTGCGGCGGCCGTCCGCCTGCGAGGCGGCGCGCACCAGGTAGCCGGCCGTGATGCAGTCGGAGACCATCCGGCTGGCCACCGACGGGTCGACCGCGAGCCGCTCGGCGACCACGCCGACGGTGATCTCCTGGCCGTCGTGCTCGGGGCCGTCCTGGACCACGTTGAGCACCAGGGTCCGGGTCATGTCCTTGCGGGACACCCCCTCCTCGACGTTCAGCGCCGCCGTTCGGCGCAGGCGCGAGAACGCCGGGCCCACGGCGTCGAGGACGGCCGTCCGCCGTGTGCTCTCGGTCGAAGTCTCCATGCGTCACATCCTAAGCGACTTGATTACAGCAAGCGAGCATCTGTATGCTCGCAAATGACTGCATGACAGAAAGCATATATCTGAGAGCATGCATCTAGATGCTCTCCCGACGAGTGAAGGAGGGGTCATGTCATCGGATCAGGACTACGACGTCCTCGTGGTGGGCGGCGGGCCGGTCGGCCTGCTGCTCGCCGCGGAACTGCGGATCGCCCGCGTCCGGGCCCTCGTACTGGAGCGGCTGCCCGAGCGCTCGCCGCACTCCAAGGCCTTCGGGCTGCACGCCCGCTCGCTGGAGTCGCTCGACCGGCGCGGTCTGCTCAAGCGCTTCAAGGAGGGGGCCCGCTCCTGGAACAACGGCCACTTCGCCGGGCTGGACGTCTGGGTGGACTTCTCCACCCTGGACAGCGCCCACGGCTACGCGCTGCTCTCCGAACAGGCCCGCACCGAGCGGCTGTTGGAGGAGCGCGCGATCGAGGTCGGCGCCGAGATCCGGCGCGGGCACGAGGTGACCGCCGCCCGGCAGGACGCGGACGGCGTGGAGCTGGACGTCACCGGCCCGGACGGCCCGTACACCCTGCGCGCCAAGTACCTGGTCGGCTGCGACGGCGCGCGCAGCCAGGTCCGCAAGGCGGCCGGCATCGGCTTCCCCGGCACCGGCGGCCGGGTCACCGCCCGGCTCGGCGACGTCCGGCTGGCCGACCCGGAGAACGCGCCGATGGGCATGGAGCGGACCGCACGCGGCCTGCTGTTCTGCGTCCCGCTGGACGACACCTACCACCGGGTCGCCACCTTCGACTTCGAGCAGGGCAAGGAGCCGGGCTCGGAGCTCACCCTCGACGAACTCACCGCCAGCCTGCGGGAGATCTGGGGCGACGACCTCGGCGCCCGCGACGCCCGCTGGCTGTCCTGGTTCACCGACTCGGCCTGCCAGGCCGACCGCTACCGGGAGGGCCGGATCCTGCTGGCCGGCGACGCCGCCCACACCCACTTCCCGGTCGGCGGCCAGGGCCTCAACCTCGGCCTGCAGGACGCGCTCAACCTCGGCTGGAAGCTGGCCGCCACCGTGCACGGCTGGGCCTCCGAGGGCCTGCTCGACAGCTACGACCGGGAGCGGCAGGAGCCGGCCCGCCGGGTGCTGGCCAACACCCGGGCCCAGATCGCGCTGATGAACCCGGACCCGTACGTGACCGAGCTGCGCGAGCTGTTCACCGACCTGATGCGCAAGGACCAGGTCAACCGGCACCTGGCCGAGATGCTCAGCGGCGTCACCGTGCGGTACCAACTCCCGGGCCCGGAGCACCGGTTGCTCGGCGACTTCGCCCGCGACCTGGAGCTGCGCACCGCCGACGGCAAGAGCACCCTGCCCGAGTACCTCAAGCGCGGCACCGGCCTGCTGCTCGACCTGGCGGCCCGGCCCGAGCTGGCCGGGGTCTACGAGGAGTGGGCCGCGGGCGTCTCCTGGGGCGGCCGGGTGCGGCACGTGGTGGCCGAGTGCGACCAGGAGCCCGGCCTGGCCGGCCTGCTGGTGCGCCCCGACGGCTACGTGGCCTGGGCCGCCGACCGGGACGCCTCGGCCGAGGAGCTCCGCGACGGACTGCGCGAGGCGCTCGCGCGCTGGTTCGGCACCGTCTGACCCCGGCCGCCCTTGCGCGGCCCACCGAAATATGTAGACTCGCAAACGCATGCATGCCAACATACAAGTGCATACGTCATCAAAGGAGAACCACATGCGAATCGTCCGCCACTACGAGCACGGAGCTCCGTCGGTGCTGCGTGTCGAGGAGGCGGAGAAGCCGCAGCCCGGGCCGGGCCACGTGCTGATCCGTTCCGAGGCCATCGGCGTCACCTTCGCCGAGGTCCAGCGCCGCCAGGGCATCCCGATCGGCGGCCACGCCGGTCTGCCCGGCGCCCCCGGCGGCGACGTCGCCGGCACCGTCGAGGCGCTCGGCGAGGGCGTCACCAACGTCAAGGTCGGCGACCGGGTGGTGGTGGACGTGGACCACAGCGCCTACGCCGACTACGTCACCGCCGACGCCGCCTGGCTGATCACCATCCCGCAGGACATGGACGCCGCCGAGGCCACCCTGCTGCCCAGCCCCGCCCAGACCGCGTACCACGCGCTCAAGGAGGCCGGCCAGCTCAAGCCCGGCGAGACGGTGCTGATCGACGCCGCCTCCGGCGGGGTCGGCCACCTCGCGGTGCAGATCGCCAAGGCGATGGGCGCCGGCAAGGTGATCGCCACCGCCAGCACCGCGGCCAAGCTGGACTTCGTCCGCTCGCTCGGTGCCGACGTGGCGATCAACTACACCGACGCCGACTGGGACGACCAGGTCCGGGCCGCCACCGACGGCCGCGGCGCCGACGTGGTGCTGGAGACCGTCGGCGGCGACATCCTCACCAAGAGCGTCGCGCTGACCGCCCAGTTCGGCCGGCTGGTCTTCTACGGCTCGGCCAGCGGCGACATCCAGCCGGTCAACCCGCTGATGCTGAGCCGGATGAAGACCGTGGCGGGCTTCGCGCTCTACGCCATGCTCTACAACCGGCCGGAGGCCATCGCCGCGGGTCAGCGCGACCTGCTGGAGATGATCCGCACCGGCCTGGTCAAGCCGGTGGTCCACGAGCGCCTGCCGCTCGAGGACGCCGTCAAGTCCCACGAGTTGATGGAGGCCCGGGCCCAGCTCGGCAAGGTCGTCCTGGTCCCCTGACACCCCCTCAGCCGGTGGCCGGTCGCGGCGCCCCCGTACGCGACCGGCCACCCCCAGCCCCACTCCCCTGGTCGGACACATCCGAAATGACACCGGTCGCACCGCGGCCGGCAGGTCGGGGACGAGCACCGTCCGCGGCGGCACAGGCCGCCGCACCACCCTGATCACACCGCTCGAAAGGTAGACCCGTGTCAGCTCCGACCACCCGTCCCGAGGAAGGGCCGCCCACCGCCGGCCCGCCGCCCGGCACCCGGATCAAGCCGGTGATCTTCGCCTGCATGCTCGCGATCTTCCTGGCCATGCTCGACTCCCAGGTGGTGGCCACCGCCCTGCCCCGGATCGTCGGCGACCTGGGCGGCCTCGAGCTCTTCGCCTGGGTCACCACCGCCTACATCATCACCAGCAGCGTCACCACGCCGGTCTACGGCAAGCTCGGTGACCTGTTCGGCCGCAAGACCGTCTTCCTGGTCGCCGTCGCGGTCTTCATCCTGGGCTCGCTGCTCAGCGGCGCGGCCCAGTCGATGGAGCAGCTGATCGCCTTCCGGGTGGTCCAGGGCCTGGGCGCCGGCGGCCTGTTCGTCTCCGTGCTGGCGATCATCGGCGAGCTGTTCAGCCCGCGCGAGGGCGCCAAGTACTACGGCATGTTCGGCATGGTCTTCGCGGGCGCCGCGGTGGCCGGCCCCGCCGTCGGCGGGGTGCTCACCGACCTGCTCAGCTGGCACTGGGTGTTCCTGGTCAACCTGCCGCTGGGCCTGCTGGTGCTCGGCATGCTCGCCGCCTTCCTGCACCTGCCGCCGAAGACCCGGCAGGCGAAGATCGACTACGCCGGGTTCCTCACCCTCAGCGGTGCCATCGTCGCGCTCACCCTGGTGGCCAGCTGGGGCGGCGGCAAGTACGACTGGGCCTCGCCGCAGATCCTCGGCCTCGGGGCCGTCGCGGTGGTGCTCGGCGCGCTGTTCGTGGCCGCCGAGCGGCGGGCCGCCGAGCCGGTGATCCCGCTGCACCTGTTCCGCGACTCGACCTTCTCGGTCAGCGTGCTGGTCAGCGCCGCCGCCGGGGTGGTCTTCCTCGGCGCGGTGGTCTTCCTCGCGCTGTACGTCCAGGTCGCCACCGGTGCCACCCCGACCATGTCCGGCCTGGTGCTGCTGCCGATGATGGCCGGCCTGGTCGCCGCCTCGGTGGTCTCCACCAAGCTGATCACCAAGAGCGGCCGCTACAAGTGGTACCCCGTGGCCAGCATGGCCACCGGCATCGTCGGCGCGCTGCTGTTCTCCACCATGGACACCGGGACGCCGCGGGCGGTGGTGGTCGGCTACATGCTGGTCTTCGGCGTCGCGGCCGGCCTCAACATGCAGGTGCTCACCATGGCCGCGCAGAACACCGCGCCGCGCGACGACATCGGCGCCGTGCACGCCACCGTCGCCTTCTCCCGCCAACTGGGCAGCACGCTGGGCATCTCGGTGTTCGCCGCGATCTTCTACAACCGGCTCACCGAGGAGCTCACCGCCCGGGTGCCGGCCGGCGGGCTCAACGGGGTGAGCGCCGACTCGCTCGCCTCGCACGAGGTGCTGGACCGGCTCGCGGACACCACCCGCCAGGCGGTCGAGCAGGCCTACGCCGCGGCGCTCAGCCCGGTCTTCCTGGCCACCGTCCCGGTGCTGGCGGTCGGTCTGGTCTGCGCCCTGCTGATGAAGGACCTGCCGCTGCGCACCTGGGGCGGCGAGGGCGGCGGCGGTGAGGGCGGCCACGGCGAGGGTGGGGGCGGCCACGGTCACGGCCACGACCAGCCCGCCGAGCAGCACTCCTGACGCACCGTCGACCCGCACCACGGGCCGCCCGCCGGACACCTCCGGCGGGCGGCCCGGCGGCGTTCCGGCACCCCGCCCGCGACCTACCGGAGTTACAGCGGGCTTCGAGCCCGCCTCGACGGCGGCCCGCGATGGTCGGGGCAGGACCAGACGGCACCGAGACCAGGAGGCGTGCGTGACGACGACCGAGGACCCGAAAACGGCCGGCCGGGTGGACCCGGGCCCGCTGATCCGGCTGACCATCGCCGACTGCGCGGCCAAGGTGCTGCACAGCGCCGTCACGCTCGGCGTGTTCGACGCGCTGGCCGCCGGGCCCGCCGCGGCCGCCCAGGTGGCCGGGCGCACCGGCCTGCACCCGCGGATGGCGGACGACTTCCTCGACGCGCTGACCGGCCTCGGCCTGCTGGAACGCACCGGCGACCGGTACCGCAACGGCCCGCTCGCCGAGGCCTACCTGGTGCCGGGCTCCGGCTCCTACCTGGGCGGCTTCGTGGAGCTCACCAACGAGACCCTGTACGGGACCTGGGGCCGGCTCAGCGAGGCGCTGCGCACCGGCGAGCCGCAGCACCTGGACCCGGACAAGGGCGGCTTCGTCGGCGACCGGCACCAGGATCCGGCGAAGATGAAGCGCTTCCTGGCCGGGCTCGACGCGTACAGCGACCGGATGGGCACCGAGCTGGCCGGCCGGCTCGACTGGGCCCGGTACGGCTCCTTCGTGGACCTGGGCGGGGCCCGGGGCAACCTGGCCGCCGTCCTGGCCGGGGCCCACCCGCACCTGGCGGCGGTCTGCTTCGACCTGGAGCGGACCAGGCCGCTGTTCACCGAGCACATCGGCCGGCTCGGCCTGGCCGACCGGGTCTCCTTCGTCGGCGGCGACTTCTTCACCGACGCGCTGCCGCCCGCCGACGTGGTGGTGCTCGGCCACATCCTGCACGGATTCTCGGACGAGCGGCGGCGGGAGCTGCTGCGCCGGGTCTTCGCCGCCGTCCGGCCGGGCGGTGCGGTGCTGGTCTACGACCGGATGATCGACGACGAACGGCGGGACCCGGAGCGGCTGTTGAGCAGTCTGCACATGCGGCTGGTCAGCCCGGACGGCTCCGAGTACCGGGTCGGCGACTGCCGATCCTGGCTGCGGGAGGCCGGCTTCACGGACGACACGGCCGAGCCGCTGCTCGGCACCCACACCCTGGTGACGGCCCGCAAGGAGGCGGCGTGAACGCGGAGCAGCTCCCCGTCCTGATCGTCGGCGGCGGGCTGACCGGCCTGTCGGCGGCGGTGTTCCTGGCCCACCACGGTGTCCGAGCCACCCTGGTCGAGCGCCACCCCGACACCTCCACCCACCCCAAGGCCCGGGCCATCAACCCGCGCACCATGGAGCTGTACCGCGCGGTCGGCATCGAGGAACTGGTCCGGGCCGGGCGCTCGCCGATCTCCGGCAACACCGACCTGGTGCACGTGGAGACGCTGGCCGGCGCGGAGCGGGTGCGGATGCCCAACGCGACGCCCGAGGACATCGGCCGGATCAGCCCGACCCAGTGGACCCTGATCGACCAGAACCAGCTGGAGCCGATCCTGCGGGCGCGGGCCGTCGAGGTCGGCGCCGACGTCCGCTTCCACACCCGGCTGGACGGGGTGACACAGGATCAGGACGGGGTGCTGGCCACCGTCACCGACCTGGCCACCGGCCGTCGGGAGGAGCTGCGGGCCGCGTACCTGATCGCGGCGGACGGCAGCCGCAGCCCCGTCCGCGAACTGCTCGGGATCGGCGCGGCCGGCCCCGGCACCATCACCAACCTGGTCTCGGTCTTCTTCGAGGCGGACCTGACCGAGGCGCTGCGCGGCCGCCGGATCATCGCCGCCTACGTCAACAACCCGGAGGTGCGGGGCACCCTCATCCCGATCGACAACGACCAGCGCTGGGTGCTGAACGTCTCCTACTTCCCCGACCGCGGGCAGCGGGCCGTGGACTTCACCGAGGAGCGCTGCGCGGCGGTGATCCGGGCCGCGGTCGGGGTGCCGGAGCTGGCGCTGAAGGTGGAGTCCACCCACCTGCCCTCCTGGGACATCTCGGCCCGGGTCGCGGACGCGTTCGCCGCCGGCCGGGTGCTGGTGGCCGGCGACGCCGCCCACGTGATGCCGCCGACCGGTGCGTTCGGGGCCAGCACCGGCATCCAGGACGCGTACAACCTGGCCTGGAAGCTCGCCCTGGTGCTGGCCGGCACGGCCGGGCCCGGCCTGCTGGAGAGCTACCGGGCCGAGCGCCGCCCGGTCGCGGAGCAGACGGTGCGTCAGGCGATGCTGCGGTTCGCGGTGCGGGAGGGCAAGCAGTTCCAGGAGGTGGCGCCGGAGCTGCTGGACGAGACCACGGTGACCTTCGGCTACCGCTACCCGGCCGGGGCGTTCGCCGCCGAGCCCGACGGCGACGACGAACCCTTCGAGGACCCGGCGCGGCCGACCGGCCGGCCCGGGGCCCGGGCACCGCACCTGGTGGTCGGCGGACCGGACGGCCCGCTCTCCTGCCTGGACCTGTTCGGCGCGGGCTTCGTGCTGCTGGCCGACGGCGCGGCGGGCGACTGGACCGAGCGGGCGGTGGCCGAGGCCGGCCGGCTCGGCCTGCCGCTCGCGGTCCACCGGATCGGCCCGGACGGGGAGTTCACCGATCCGGAGGGAGTGTTCCGGGCCCGGTACGGGCTGCCGCTCGGCGGCGCCTCACTGGTCCGGCCGGACGGCTTCGTCGCCTGGCGCTCCACTGGCGAGGACACCGCTCCCGGCGAGGCGGCGGCCGCGGCTCTGCGCACGCTGCTGGACCGCGACTGAGCAGACGACACCAGGAAGGGGCGCCCGGCCGAGCCGGGCGCCCCTTCCGTCGTGCCGCTCTGTCCTGCCGTCAGATCACCGGGCCTCGGCGCAGCCAAGCCGCCGCGACGGCGGCGGCGTCGGATCGTCGGACCACCGAACCGTCGGACCGCCGGACCACCGTGCTGGGGCCGCCGCGGCATCGAGTCGCCAGGCCCCGCGCTGTCCTGCTGTCAGATCACCGGGCCTCGGCGCAGCCAGGCCGCCGGGCCGGCGGCGTCGGATCGTCGGACCACCGAGCCGTCGGACCGCCGGGCTGGGGCTGCCGTGCTGTCGTGCCGTCAGGGGCGCAGCAGCCGGGCCAGTGTGCTGCCCAGGGCCTCGGCCGGGTCGGCCGGGAGTGCGGCGGTGCGCCAGGCGATGAAGCCGTCCGGCCGGATCAGCGCGGCTCCGTCCGGGCCCACGCCGTAGGCCTTGAGGAAGCGCTCGACCGTCTCCGGCGGCTCCCCCGCACCGACCCGACGGGCCGTCAGGTCCAGCCCGGTGGCGGCCCGGACGGCCGCTGCGGCGGGCTCCCAGGCGGCCCCGGCCGGGCCGGCCAGCAGCAGGAAGCCGCCGGTCAGCAGGTCGTGCAGCGGAGTGGTGCGGCCGTCGACGACCAGCGGGAGGTGGGCGGCGCGGGTGCCGGGGCGGCCGGAGGGCACCACCGGGTCCTCGACCGGGGCGCCGTCGTCCGGGCCGTCCTCGGTGAGCACCGCGCCGGAGCGGTAGACCTGGCCGAACAGCACGGTGGTCTCCGGGCGGTGCCGGGCGGCCGCCTCGGCGTCCAGTCCGCTGCGCTGGAGGTAGCGGATGACGCCCTGCTCCACGGTGAACTCGGCGACCGGCGCCCGCTCCTGCTCGTAGCTGTCCAGCAGTTCGGGGCCGGCCTGGCCGCGCAGCACCAGGGCCAGCTTCCAGGCCAGGTTGTGCGCGTCCTGGACGCCCATGTTGCCGCCGAAGCCGCCGGTGGGCGGCATCACGTGCACGCAGTCCCCGGCCAGCAGCACCCGCCGGTCGCGGAACCGGTCGGCGACCTGGGCCGCCACCTCCCAGCTGCTCGCCGACTCCACCTCGACCGCCAGCTCCGGCACCCCGACGGCGGCCCGCACCAGTTCGACGCACTCCTCGGCGGAGTACTCCCGGTGGCTGGCCCCCGGCGGCAGGCTCGGCGCCAGCACCCAGCGGTCCGACTCCGGCCCGCCGATCCGCCCCAGCACGCCCTTGACCCGCTCGTTGCTGACGAAGCAGAGGAAGAAGCTCCGCCCGGCGACGTACGGGTCGAGGTCGGCGTGGAAGATGACGCTCATCTGCTGCCCGAGCACGCCGCGGCCGTGCGCGCCGATGCCGAGGCCCTCCCGGATCTCGGCGCGGAAGCCGTCGGCGGCCACCAGGTAGCGGCTGCGCACCGTCCGTTCGGTGCCGTCGCGCAGGTCGCGCAGCACGGAGGTGACGCCGTCGGCGTCCTGACGGTGGCTCACCAGCTCGGTGCCGAAGCGGAGGTCGGCGCCCAGCTCACGGGCCCGCTCCAGCAGCACCGGCTCCAGGCGGTCCTGCCCGATCAGCGTCCATCCGGTGGTGCCGACCTCGTTCGGGTCGTGCCGGAACGGGCCGTCGAAGCGGCCGAGTTCGGTCCCGGTCAGCGAGGTGACCTGGAGGATGTCGCCGTACTGGGCGCCGGGCGTCTCGCGCTCGCGCACCCGCTGCTCCAGGCCGAGCGCCCGCAGCAGCTCCATGGTGCGCGGGCTGGCCGCCTGCGCCCGGGGGTGCGCCGAGACCTCGGTGTGCCGCTCCACCAGGACCGGCCGGATGCCCTGCCGGGCCAGGAAGAGGGCCTGGGCCAGACCCACCATGCTGCCGCCCACGATCAGGACGTCGGTCGTCTCCACGGCCATGTCCGCTCCCTTCGGTTGCCTGTGTCGGATCCCTGCCGGGCGAAGCGAACACCGGGCCGCTGGGGCCGGGCTGGTGGGACGGGCGAGCCGCGGAGCGCGGTGCCGTACCACGTCCCAGGCGGATTCGAGCGCTGTCCCAGCCGGTCTGGCGATGCTTCGTCAGGTACCGGCCGACGGACGGAGAGGGGTGGCGGGGAGCGTGGTGGAGACCTTGAGCGTGGCGGTGCTGGTGGGCACCGGTCTGGTGGCGGGGGTGCTGTTCGCGGTGGCGATCAGCGTGGTGCCCGCGCTGATCGCGATGACGCCGGAGCACTACGTGGCCACCCACAAGCTGCTCGGCCGCCACTACGACCGGATCATGCCGTTCGTGGTGGCCGGGTCCACCCTGGCCGACCTGGTGCTGGCGGTCCGGGCCGAGGGCCCGCCGCGGCTGCTGTTCGGTGCGGCGGTGGTGTGCATGGCGGGGGTGGCGGCGGTGTCGCAGACCAGGAACGTGCCGATCAACCGGCGGGTCAAGGCCACCGGGCCGGCCGACCTGGGCCCCGGCTGGCAGGACCCGCGGCCGCAGTGGCGCGACTGGCACCTGGTGCGCACCTGCTGCGCGGCGGCCGGCTGCTCGCTGACGGCGGCCGCGGTGGTGCTGTCGTGACCGGCGGCACCGTCCGGCGGGCGCTGCCCGAGGGCCCGGACCGGGCGGGGGCGGACGAGCGGATGCGCGAACTGCTCTCCCGGGCCGACCCGGGGCCGGTGGCGCTGCACCTCGCGCTGCTGCACTTCACCGGGCGGCGCAGCGGCCGCCCGTACACCGTGCCGGCCGGGGTGCACCGGCTGGGCGGCGCTCTGGTGGTGGCCACCGGCAGCGGCTGGCGGCACAACTTCGCGGGCGGCGCGGCAGGTGAGCTGACCTGGCGGGGCCTGCGCGGCCCGGTCCGCTACCGGCTGGCGGAGGACGCCGAGCGGACCGCCCGCGGCTATCTGGAGCTGTACCACCGCTACGGCGAGGCGGCCGGGCGGCGGCTGGGCATCGCGGTGACGGCGGCCCCGGACCTGGCCGCGTTCCGGGCCGCCGTGGCGGCCGAGGGCCTGGCGCTGGTGGACGTGGAGCCGCAGGCCGGCACCTGGGGCGGGCCGGACGGCGAACTGCCGTGAACCGCAAGCGAATCGGACCGGACGAGAGGACTGCAGGATGAGCGGGATCACGGGCTGGGTGGACTTCGGGCGGGACGCGGCCGGGCAGGCCGGCACCCTGCGGGCGATGTCCGCGGCGCTGGCGCACCGCGGGCCGGACGGCGCGGGCGAGTGGGCCGAGGGGCCGGCCGCACTGGCGCACCGGCGGCTGGCGCTGCTGGAGCTCGAACGGGGCGCGCAGCCCGCGGTGTTCGCCGACGGCGGCCGTCCGGTGGCGGTGCTGGCCCTGGACGGGGCGCTCACCAACCGGGACGAGCTGGCCGCCGAACTGGCGTCCCGGGGGCACCGGCTGACGGACCGTTCGGACGCCGAGGCGGCGCTGCACGCCTATCTGGAGTGGGGCGAGGGGTTCCTCCCGCGGCTGGAGGGCCTGTTCGCGCTGGCGGTCTGGGACGTCCGCCGGCAGGAGCTGCTGCTGGCCAGGGACCGGCTGGGCGTCAAGCCGCTGTGCTACGTGACCACCGCCGCCGGGGCGCTGTTCGGCTCCGAGCCGAAGGCGCTGCTAACCCATCCGGAGGTCAGCCCGGTGGTGGACGCGGACGGGCTGCGCGAGCTGTTCGCGCACAGCCGCAAGCCGGGCACCGGCGTGTTCCGGGGGATGCGCGAAGTGCTCCCCGGGCACTGGCTGACGGTCCGTCGGGAGGGCGTCACCGAGCAGCGCTACTGGTCGCTGCCGGCCCGGCCGCACACCGACGACACCGCGACCACCGTCGCCACGGTGCGGGAGCTGCTGGCCGGTTCGGTGGCGCGGCACCTGCGGGCGGACGTCCCGGTCGGTGCGATGCTCTCCGGCGGGATCGACTCCAGCGCGCTGACGGCGCTGGCGCAGCGGACCCTGCGGGAGGCCGGGGGCGGGCCGCTGCGCACCTTCTCGGTCAACTTCACCGGCTACACCGAGAACTTCCAGCCGCACCCGACCATGCGGGCCACCCCCGACGCCCCGTTCGCCGAGCTGGCGGCCCGTCACATCGGCACCGAGCACACCGAGATCCTGTTGGACACCGCCGCGCTGGCCGACCGCGAGGTGCACGCGGCCGCGCTGCGCAGCCAGGACGTGCCGTCCCCGCTGGGCGACATGGACGTCTCGCTGCTGCTGTTCTTCGCGGCGCTGCGCCGTGCGGGGGTGACGGCGGTGCTCTCCGGCGAGACCGCGGACGAGGTGTTCAACGGCTACTTCTGGGCGTACGACCCGGACCACAGCAACTCCCGCACCTTCCCCTGGGTCTCGTTCGAGCGCGGCCACGACGCGGCGGCCGGCGGGCTCGGCTGCTCCCTGGTGGACCTCGGGCTGCGCAAGGAGCTGGACTTCCTGGAGTACGCCGACCAGCACTACCGGGACGCGCTGACCGAGGTCCCGCACGTGGCCGGCGAGAGCGCTGCCGAGCGCCGGGCCCGCGAGGTGAGCTACCTGGCGCTGACCCGCTGGGCGCCGACCCACCTGGACCGGGCGGACCGGATGAGCACGGCGCACGGCGTGCAGCTGCGGCCGCCGTTCTGCGACCGGGCCCTGGTGGAGTACGTCTACAACGTGCCCGCCGAGCTCAAGCGGGTGGGCGGCCAGGAGAAGAGCCTGCTGCGGGCGGCGGTCGCCGACCTGCTGCCGGAGCCGGTGCTGAACCGGCGCAAGAGCGCCTACCCGACCACCCAGGACGCCGAGTACGGGGAGCGGCTGCGGGCCCGGTTCGCCGAGCTGGCGGCCGACCGCGGGGCGGCCGTCGCGCCGCTGCTGGACACCGCCGCGACCAGGGCCGCGCTGGCCCCGGGCGGCGCGCCCAGCGGGGCGTTCGCCTGGGTCGAGCGGGCCAGCATGGAGATGATGATCCAGCTCGACACCTGGCTGACCGAGTACCGGGTGGACCTGCGGCTCTGACGTGGCGGCGTCACACCTCGGCCGCCGCATTCGTCCGGATCGCATTCCCCGGCTGACTTGATTCGGACCGTCCTTGCCATATATGTGCACGGGCGAATATGGTGGCGGGCGAACTGGGAAAGATTGGGTTCAGGGCAGGTGAATTCTTCACCATTGCCCGCCGCTCCCCCCAGCGGTCCCGTAGCCACCCAGCGCCTGGGACGAGGCGGCCACTGCCGCCCAGGAAAAGAAAAGGCAAAAGACGGGCAATGGTCATTTGCCGCTGTACTCAGCCCCACCGGGATTGCCAGGTGTGAATGTGGCCGAAATGAGGATTCGCCATGCTGGAGATCGGAATTCTGGGCTCGCTCCGCGTACACCGTGACGGCGGAGACGTCACCCCCTCCGCCCCCAAGCTGCGCCAGGTGCTCGCGCTGCTGGTGCTCAACGCCAACACCCTGGTCAGCGTCGACCAGCTGTGCGAGGAGCTCTGGGAGGACCGCCCCCCGCTGAGCGCCCTGACCACCCTTCAGACCTACATCTACCAGCTGCGCCGGCGGCTGCGGCTGGCCACCGGACAGACCGGGGCACCGTTCGCCTCCTGCCCGCCGAGCGGCCGCCCTGCCCTGCTCACCAGGGTCGGCGGCTACGAGCTCCAGCTGGAGGACAAACAGGCCGTCGACGCCTACCGCTTCGAGCAGTTGGTGGAGCGCGGCCGCGGCGAGCACCGGGCCGGCCTGGGCCGGCAGGCGGCCGACACCCTGGCCGAGGCGCTGGGGATCTGGCAGGGCCAGGCCCTGGTCGACGTGACCGGCAGCCGGCGGCTGGCCGCCTGGTCCACCCAGCTGGAGGAGCACCGCCGCAACGCGATGGAGCGGCGCTTCGCGATCGAGCTGGAGCTCGGCCGCCACCACGCGGTGCTGGACGAGCTGTCGACGGCCTTCCGGGCCCATCCGACCCACGAGGCCTTCGCCGACCAGCTGATGCGGGCCCTGCACCGGAGCGGCCGCCGCCCGGAGGCGCTCGACGTCTTCCGCACCCTGCGCACCCGCCTGGTGGACGACCTCGGGCTGGAGCCCTCGGCGGCGCTGCAGCAGCTGCACCAGGAGGTGCTGGCCGACCGCGGCCGACCCGCCGCCCCGCCCAGAAGCGGCACCGGGCGGCCGGTCCCGCAGCGGACCGCCCTGCTCAGCCCGGCCCAACTCCCGGCCGACGTCGGGGACTTCGTCGGGCGACAGGAGGAACTCGCCGAACTCGAGGGATACTTAGGCGCCACCCGGCGGGCCGAGTCGGGCACCCGGGTGGTGGAGGTGCACGGCGCCCCCGGCGTCGGCAAGACCGCGTTCGCGATCCGCGCCGCGCACCGGCTGCGCCGGTACTTCCCCGACGGCCAGCTCTACGTCGACCTGACGGCGGTGGGCCACGGCACGGCCCAGCTCACCGAGGTGCTGGCCGCCGCCCTGGGCTCGCTGGGCCTGCGCCGCGACGAGTTGCCGACCGGGCTGGACGACCTCAGCCGGCTGCTGCGCAGCTGGACCGCCGACCGCAGGGTGCTGGTGGTGGTCGACGACGTGCTGGCCGCCTCCCAGCTGCGCGCCCTGATCCCCGGCGGCTCCGGGTGCGCGGTGATCGCCACCAACCGGTACCGGGCGCACAGCCTCGGCATGGGCCGCAAGGTGGTGCTGTCGGCGCTCTCCACCGACGACTCGCTGCGGCTGTACAACCGGGTGGCCGGCGGGCGGCACTGGCAGGACGAACCGGCCGCCGCGCACGAGCTGCTGCGGATGTGCGAGGGGCTTCCGCTGGTGCTCCGCGCGGTCGCGGCCCGGCTCGCGGCCCGGCCCGGCTGGTCGGCGGCCCGGCTGGCCGAACGGCTGCGCAGCAACCAGTCGGTGCTGCTCGGCCTGCCGGCCGGCACCCAGTCGCTGGCCGGCACCGTGGAGTCGAGCTACCGTCACCTGCCGGAGCCGCACCGGAAGTTGCTGCACCTGCTGGCCGAGCGCAACCGCCGGTGTTGGCGGGCGGACGACGCGGCCAAGCTGCTGTCTCGGCGAGCGGAGGACGCCGAGACCCTGCTGGAGGACCTGGTGGACGTGCACCTGGTGGACGAACTGCCGGTCAGCGCCGAGGACCGGGAGTCCGGGGCCGCCCCGGCGTACGCGGTGCCGCGGCTCACCCGGCACGCCCTGCTGCTGCTCCGGGGCGAGGAGGCCCCGCCCTCGGCACCGCGGCACGAGCCCGCCGGCACCGCCCTGCTGACCCACCCCGGCCTCGCCGGCTGACCCCCGCCCACCCGGCCCGCCCCTCCCCCGTCCGACCGATCCCGGCCCGTCACGCCTCCCCGGCGCGACGGGCCGCGGTGCGTCCCGGCCCGCTCCGGCCCCGCCCAGCGGCCTTCCAGGAGCCTTCGAGAGCGCCTCGATCACCGCCCACCAGCATGGGTCGGGTAGCGACGAGCAAGGAGGCACCGTGCATCGAACGCTGATCGTGGCGAGGATGGACCTCGCCGACGCCGAGGGCGTGGCGCAGGTCTTCGCCGACTCGGACGGCACCGAACTCCCCCATCTGGTGGGCGTGTCCAGGCGGACCCTGTTCGCCTTCCACAACCTGTACTTCCACCTGGTCGAGGCCGAGCAGGACATCGCACCCAACCTCTACCGGGCCCGGAGCCACCCGCGGTACCAGGAGATCAACACCCGGCTCGGCGAGTTCATCACCCCGTTCGACCCGAACTGGCGCGAGCCCAGGGACGCGATGGCCGTGCCGTTCTACTCCTGGACCCCGGACGGCGGCGCCGAGATCACCCGGCCGAACGGCGCCAACCTGGGCGGTGGCGCATGAGCGCCCCCGCGGTCAAGGTGGCCGTCGACGCCGTCGAGGCGAACACCAAGCGCGGCGGCGACATCCGGGTCACCCTCAGCCCCCGGACGGTGGGCTGCCGTTCGGGCTTCGGCGGGCGGCTCACGCTGGCCCCGGGCGAGTACGTCACCGAGCACCTGCACCCGTACTCCGAGGAGTTCCTGCACGTGGTGCGGGGCCGGCTGGAGATGACGCTGGACGACCAGCCGGTGCAACTCACCGTGGGCGATTCACTGTTGGTCCCGATCGGGGTCCGGCACCGGCTGGTCAACACCGGCGACGAGACGGCCGAGGCGGTCTTCCACCTCTCGCCGCTGGCCCCCCGGCCCGAGCTCGGTCACATCGACACCGAGCAGCCGCTGGACGCCGCCGCCGGCAATCCGGACGTCGGCGCCCCGGGGGCGGGCGGCGCGCAGACCGGAGGCGCGCGGTGAGCCGACGGGCCGTCATCACCGGCGTCGGGGTGGTCGCGCCGGGCGGCATCGGCCGGAAGGCCTACTGGGACCTGCTCGCGGCGGGGCGCACGGCCACCCGCAGGATCAGCCTGTTCGACCCCTCCGGCTTCCGCTCCCAGGTGGCCGCCGAGTGCGACTTCGACCCGCGCGCGGCCGGGCTCACCGCCCGGGAGGTCCGGCGGATGGACCGGGCCGCCCAGTTCGCCGTGGTGGCGGCCCGGGAGGCGGTGGCCGACAGCGGCCTCGACCTGTCCGGCGCGGACCCGGCCCGGCTGGCCGTCTCGGTCGGCAGTGCGGTCGGCTGCACGATGGGCCTGGAGGAGGAGTACACCGTCCTCTCCGACCAGGGCCGCGACTGGCTGGTGGACCACAGCTACGGCGTCCCGCACCTGTACGGCTACATGGTGCCCAGCACGCTGGCGGCCGAGGTGGCCTGGCAGGTCGGCGCCGAGGGGCCGGTGGCGCTGGTCTCCACCGGCTGCACCTCGGGCCTGGACTCGATCGGCCACGGCGTGCAGCTGATCGAGGAGGGCAGCGCCGACGTGATGCTGGCCGGGGCGACCGACGCCCCGCTGTCGCCGATCACCCTCGCCTGCTTCGACGCCATCAAGGCGACCACCCCGAGCAACGCCGACCCGGAGCACGCCTCGCGGCCCTTCGACGGCCGGCGCGACGGGTTCGTGCTGGGCGAGGGCTCGGCGGTGCTGGTGATCGAGGAGGCGGCGGCGGCCCGTCGCCGGGGCGCCGAGGTGTACGCGGAGGTGCTCGGCTTCGCCGGGCGCAGCAACGCCTTCCACATGACCGGGCTGAAGCCGGACGGCCGGGAGATGGCCGAGGCGATCCGGGTCGCGCTGGACCGGGCCGGGACCGACCCGTCCGCCGTCGACTACGTCAACGCGCACGGCTCCGGCACCAAGCAGAACGACCGGCACGAGACCGCCGCCTTCAAGCGCAGTCTCGGGCCCCGGGCCCACGAGGTCCCGGTGAGCTCGATCAAGTCGATGATCGGTCACTCCCTGGGCGCCATCGGCTCCCTGGAGATCGCCGCCTGCGCGCTGGCGCTGCGCCACCAGGTGGTGCCGCCGACCGCCAACCTCACGGTGGCCGATCCGGAGTGCGACCTGGACTACGTGCCGGTGACCGCGCGCGAGCACCGGATGGACCGGGTGCTCAGCGTGGGCAGCGGGTTCGGCGGCTTCCAGACCGCGATGGTGCTCGGCCGGCCGGGCACGGGGGTGGTCCGGTGAGCGCCTCGGGGCTCGGCACCGGGCGGCCCGGCCGGGCCGTGGTGACCGGGATCGGCGTGGTGGCCCCGACCGGGATCGGCGCCCGGCAGCACTGGGAGTCGGTGCTCGCGGGCAAGAGCGGCCTCGGCCGGATCACCCGCTTCGACACCACCGGCTACCCGGTCGGCGTGGCCGGCGAGGTGCCCGGCTTCGAAACCGCGGAGCAGGTGCCGGGCCGACTGGTCCCGCAGACCGACCGCTTCACCCACTTCGCGCTGGCGGCCGCAGCGGCCGCGCTGGAGGACGCCGGCGCCGATCCGGCCGCGCTGCCCGAGTACGAGATGGCGGTGGTGAGCGCGAGCTCCTCCGGCGGCACCGAGTTCGGACAGCACGAGATGGAGCGGCTGTACCAGCGCGGCCCGTCCTGGGTGACGGCCTATCAGTCGATCGCCTGGTTCTACGCGGCGACCACCGGCCAGGTCTCCATCCGGCACGGCATGCGCGGCCCCTGCGGGGTGCTCTGCTGCGAGCAGGCCGGCGGCCTGGACGCGCTCGGGCAGGCCCGGCGGCTGCTCTCCTCCGGCTCGCGGCTGGTGCTCAGCGGCGGCACGGACGCCTCGCTCTGCCCGTACGGACTGGTGGCCCAGCTGTCGGCCGGCGGGCTCTCCACCGAGGACGACCCGGCCCGCGCCTACCTGCCCTTCGACCGGGCCGCGACGGGCTTCGTCCCCGGGGAGGGCGGCGCCTTCCTGGTGGTGGAGAGCGCCGCCGGGGCGGCCGGGCGCGGCGCCCCGCACTACGGCGAACTGCTGGGCTACGCGGCCGGGTTCGACCCGCCGCCGGGCTCCGCCCGTCCGCCGGTGCTGGCCGCCGTGATCCGGCGCGCGCTGGCCGACGCCGGGCTGGCCGCCGAGGCGGTGGACGTGGTGTTCGCCGACGCCTCCGGCCGGCCGGAGCAGGACCTGGCCGAATCCCGGGCGATCACCGAGGTGTTCGGCCCCGGCGGGGTGCCGGTGACGGCGCCGAAGACCCTGACCGGCCGGCTCTACGCCGGCGGCGCGGCGCTGGACACCGCCACCGCCCTGCTGGCACTGCGCCACGGACTGGTCCCGCACACCGCGGGCCCGCTCCGCCCGGCCCCCGGCCACGAGATCGACCTGGTGCTGGACCGCCCCCGGCCGACCGCACCGCGCACCGCCCTGGTGCTGGCCCGCGGCCACGGCGGCTTCACCTCCGCGCTGCTGGTCGGCGCCGGTGACGGCCCGCATCCCACGACATGACCCGAGACGACGAAAGGCGGCCGCTGATGGCCCAGTTCACGGTGGAGGACCTGCTGCGGATCCTGCGCGAGGGTGCCGGCACGGACGAGCGGAGCGCTGCGGACGGGAGGGACCTGACGGACGTGCCGTTCAGCGAGCTGGGCTACGACTCGCTGGCCCTGCTGGAGCTGGCCGGCCGGGTGGAGCGGGAGTACGGCTTCCGCATCCCGGACGGCGAGGTGGAGCAGAAGGAGACGCCCCGTCAGGTGGTCGACTACGTCAACGCACGGCTCGCCGGGGCGGTGCGCTGATGGCCGGGCACACCGACAACGCGATCACCATCGACGCCCCGATGGAGCTGGTCTGGGAGATGACCAACGACGTGGCCGGGTGGCCGCGGCTGTTCAGCGAGTACGCGAGCGCCGAGATCCTGGAGCTGGACGGGGACACCGTGCGGTTCCGGCTCGCGCTCCACCCGGACGAGAACGGCACGGTCTGGAGCTGGGTCTCCGAGCGGACCCCGGACCCGCGCACCCGCACCGTGCGGGCCCGCCGGATCGAGACCGGCCCGTTCCAGCACATGGACATCCGCTGGTCCTACGTCCAGCAGCCCGACGGCGTCCGGATGCGCTGGCTGCAGGACTTCGCGATGAAGCCCGGCGCTCCGCTTGACGACGCCGGGATGACCGACCGGCTGAACCGCAACACCCTGGTCCAACTGCGGCTGATCAAGGCCAAGGTGGAGGCCGCCGCCCGGGCCGGCTCGCAGCTGTCCGGCCGCCGGTTCCTGGTCACCGGCGGCACCCGGGGCATCGGCCGCGGCATCGTGCTGGCCGCCGCCCGGGCGGGCGCCGACGTGGTGACCTGCCACCGGCGCCGGGACGAGGCCGTCGGCTCGCTCGAAAGGGAACTGGCCGCCACCCCGGGCAAGCACCGGGTGCTGCGCGCCGACGCCTCCGACGAGCGGGACGTCGAGCGGCTGCTGGACGAGTGCGACGCCGGCCTCGGCGGGCTGGACGTGGTGGTCAACAACGCCGGCGCGTTCCGGCCGGTGCCCTACCGGGACCTCGACCCCGCCGAGTGGGCGGCCACCGTCCAGGGCAACCTGACGGCCACTCACCTGGTCACCCGGCGCGCGCTGCCGCTGCTCGGCCCCGGCTCCTCGATCGTCAACCTCGGCTCCACGGTGACCGGGATCGGGATGGCCGGCGGCGCCCACTACACCGCCGTCAAGGCCGGCCTGGTCGGGCTGACCCGCTCGCTGGCCCGCGAGCTCGGACCGCAGGGCATCCGGGTCAACACCGTCTCCCCCGGCCGGATCGCCACCGAGGCACTGGACGAGCTCCCCGCCGAGGAGGCCGAGCGGCAGCGCCGGCTGTTCGCCTCCTTCACCGCGCTCGGCCGGCTCGGCACCGTCGAGGACATCGCCCGGCTGGTGCTCTTCCTCGGCAGCGAGCACGCCTCGTACATCACCGGCCAGGACATCCACGCCGACGGCTGCGTCTGACCCCACCCAACGCCCCCGCCCCACCCGACCCCGGCCCGCCGGACCCGATCCGTCCGGCAGGCCTCAGGAGGAGATCCCGATGGAATTCGCACTGCACGGCAAGAAGATCCTGGTCACCGGCGGCACCCGCGGCATCGGCCGCGGCATCGTGCTGGCCGCCGCCCGGGCCGGCGCCGACGTGCTCACCTGCCACCGCCAGGAGGGCGAGGCGGTGGACAGCCTGGTCCGGGAGCTCAAGGAGACCCCGGGCGAGCACCACGTGATCCGCGCCGACCTGGCCCGGATCGAGGAGGTGGACCGGCTGGCCGCGCTCGCCAGGCAGCACTACGGCCGCCTCGACGGGGTGGTCAACAACGCCGGCGTGATCAGCCACGTCCCGTTCGCCGAGCTGCCCGCCGACGAGTGGTCCCGGGTCATCGACACCAACCTGACCGCCGCCTACCGGGTGATCCAGCAGACCCTGCCGCTGCTCGGGGCCGGCTCCTCCGTGGTCAACATCGGCTCCCGGGGCGCGGCCGCCGGCATCCCGCTGCGGGCCCACTACACCGCCGCCAAGGCGGCCATGACCGGGCTGACCCGCTCGCTCGCCAAGGAGCTCGGCCCGCGCGGCATCCGGGTCAACGTGGTGGCGCCCGGCGTGATCGAGACCGAGGCCTTCGAGGCCATGCCCGCCGACCGCGCCGAGGCGCTGCGGGCCACCTACGCGCAGAAGACCTCGCTGGCCCGGCTCGGCACGGTGGCCGAACTGGCCGCCCCCGTGCTCTTCCTGCTCAGCGACCTGTCCGGGTACGTCACCGGCGAGACCCTCAACGTGGACGGGGGCATCTGATGGGCGAGCAGGTGTTCCGGGTGATGCTGCGGATGCAGATCAACCCCGGCATGGAGGGCGACTTCGAGCGGGTCTGGCGCGAGGTGGGCGACTCGGTCACCGACCACCCGGCCAACCTCGGCCAGTGGCTGTCCCGCAGCGCCGAGGAGAGCGGCGTCTACTGGATCGTCAGCGACTGGACCGACGAGCCCAGGTTCCGCGAGTTCGAGACCAGCGACCGGCACCTGACGCACCGGCAGAAGCTGCACCCGTACCGCAGCGCCGGCTCGATGACCACCATGCACGTGGTCGCCGCGCTGGCCGGCGCGGCCGGCGGCGCGCCGTGACGGCCGGCGCCGTCGAGGTGGTGCTATACCACCTGAGCGACGACCCGGCGGCCGTGCTGACGGCGTACCACGAGTCCAGCCGCCGGATGGCCGGCACCCCCGGCCTGCTCGGCAACCGGCTGCTCGGCGCGCCCGGCCGCCCGGACTGCTTCGTGGTGGTCAGCCGCTGGGCCGACTGGGAGGCCTTCGAGCGCTGGGAGGGCGGAGCCCGGCACCGTGACCAGACCGCCCCGCTGCGCCCCTTCCGCGACACCGCCCGCGAGCGGCCGTTCGAGATCTACCGAGAGCTCGCCAGCTACGGCGCGGCCAGCCGCGAGCCGGACCCGACAGGAGCCAGCGCATGACCCACCCGGCCACCCCGGCGGCGCCGCTCGACCTCTTCACGCCCGCCTTCCACCAGGACCCGTACGCCGTCCTCGCCGAACTGCGCGAGGCGGCGGGGGCCGTCCCGGTGCTCACCCCCAACGGACTGCGCACCTGGCTGGTCACCCGCTACGAGGACGCCCGCGCACTGCTCGCCGACCCGCGGCTGAGCAAGGACATGCGGGTCGGCTTCCAGCTGGTCCCGAAGAACTTCGCGGACCCGGCCGCGCGGGAGGCGTTCCTCCGGGAGGCGGGCGAACGCAGCCAGTTCCCGCAGGAGTTGAGCGCGCACATGCTGGACAGCGACCCGCCGGACCACACCCGGCTGCGCCGCCTGGTGGGCCGGGCCTTCACCGCCCGCCGGGTCGAGTCGCTGCGGCCCCGGATCACCGCCCTGGTGGACGAGCTGCTGGACGGCCTCGCCGGGCAGGACCGGGTCGAGTTGATGGAGGCGCTGGCCTTCCCGGTGCCGTTCACGGTGATCTGCTGGCTGCTCGGGGTGCCGCCGGACGACCGGGCCGAGTTCCGCCGCTGGTCCAACCTGCTGGTCTCCGGCGCCGGCACCGAGGAGGTCCGGGACGCCAACGTGGCGATGATCGGCTACCTCCGGGCGCTGATCGCGGCCAAGCGCGCGGCGCCCGCCGACGACCTGCTGAGCGATCTGGTGCACGCCGAGGAGGAGGGCGAGCGGCTGGCGGCCGAGGAGCTGGTCCCGATGGCCTTCCTGCTGCTCGTCGCCGGGCACGAGACCACCGTCAACCTGATCGGCAACGGCACCCTGACCCTGCTCACCCACCCCGCGGCCCGGGCCCGGCTGGCCGCCGACGCCTCGCTCTGGCCCGCCGCGGTCGAGGAGTTCCTGCGCCACGACGGGCCGGTCTCCAACGCCACCTGGCGCTTCACCACCGAGCCGGTGAAGGTCGGTGACGTGCTCATCCCGGAAGGCGAGTTCGTCACCATTTCACTGGCCGCGGCCGGCCGCGACCCGGCCCGTCACCAGGACCCGGACCGCTTCGACCTCGACCGGCCGAACGCCGCCGGCCTGGCCTTCGGCCACGGCATCCACCACTGCCTGGGCGCCCCGCTGGCCCGGCTGGAGGGGCAGATCGTGATCGGCCGGCTCTTCGAGCGCTTCCCCGGCCTGCGGCTGGCCGGGGAGCCCGGCGAGCTGCGCCACCGTCAGAGCCTGATGATGCGCGGCCTGGAGGAGCTCCCCGTCCATCTCGCCTGACCCCGGCCCGCCCCTACCCCCGCCCGCACTCACAGCCAGGAGACTCCCATGGCACGTCCCCACTGGGCACCGCCCGAGGTGGACATCGACACCCCGAGCATCGCCCGGGTCTACGACTACTGGATCGGGGGCACCCACAACTTCCCGGTCGACCGCGAACTCGCCGAGCGGGTCTCGGCGGGCAACCCCGACCTGGTCCGCACCCTGCGGGCCAACCGCGCCTTCCTGCGCCGCTCGGTGCGGGAGCTGTCCGCCCTGGGCGTCCGTCAGTTCCTGGACATCGGCTCCGGCATCCCGGCCGAGGGCAACGTCCACGACGTCGCCCTGGCCGCCCACCCGGACAGCACCGTGGTCTACGTGGACATCGACCCGGTCGCGGTCGCCCACGGCCGGGCCATCCTGGCCGAGGAGCCGCGGGCCGCCGTCTTCCAGGGCGACCTCTACGAGGCCGAGCGGATCCTGACCGCCCCGGAGACCCTGGAGCTGATCGACTTCGACCGGCCGGTCGCCCTGCTGCTCGCCGCCGTCCTGCACTTCGTCCCCGACGGGGACGACCCGCTGAAGCTGATCCGGCAGTACACCGACCGGCTGGCGCCCGGCAGTTACCTGGTGCTCTCGCACGCCGGCGCGGACCAGGTGCCGCGGACCGCACCGCAGGCCGCCGAGAACTACCGCAGCGCCGTCAGCCAGGTGATCTGGCGCAGCACGGAGGAGCTGGCCGCCCTGTTCGCCGGGCACCAGCTGCTCGAACCCGGCGTCGTCCGGGCCCCGCTCTGGCGGCCCGAGCCCGGCGAACTGCCGGACCCGGAGCTCCCGATGCTGGCGGGGGTGGCGGTCAAGGCCGGCGGGTGAGCGGGGTGGACACCTCGCTGCACGGACCGGCGCGGCCGGCCGCCGGGGCGGGTGCCCCGGCCGGCCGGCCGCGCGGGCTCGGCACCCTGCTCGCGGTCGACCTCTGGGAGCGGTTCAGCTTCTTCGGCATGGCCGCGATCCTGGTGCTCTACCTGACGGACGGTCAGGACCGGGGCGGAGCCGGGATGACCGCGCAGAACGCCACCGCCGTGTTCGCGGCGTTCATGGCCCTCGGCTTCCTGGCCGGCCTGCCGGGCGGCTGGCTGGCCGACCGGGTGCTCGGCTGCCGCCGCGCCGTCCTGCTCGGCGGCGCGCTGATCGCCGCCGGGCACGCCGTGCTCGCGGCACCCTGGGGCGCCGCGCTGTACGGCGGCCTGCTGCTGGTGGTGGCCGGCACCGGGCTGGTCAAGCCCGCGATCGCCGCCCTGGTCGCCTCGGTCAGCGGCCCCGACCCGGGCCGCCGGGAGGCCGCCTTCGCCCGGTTCTACCTCTGCATCCAGGCCAGCGCGCTGATCGCTCCGGTGGTCACCGGGCTGCTCGCGGAGAAGATCGCCTGGCACCTGGGCTTCGCCGCGGCCGCCGTCGGCATGCTGGCGGGCCTGGTCCAGTTCGCCCTTGGGTCACCGGGGTTGGGGGAGCACGGGCTGCGCCCGGCGCGCCCGCTCCCCCGCGCCGAGGCGGTGCGGACGCTGCGCCGCACGGTGCCGGCCGTCTGCCTCGCCGGCGGCCTGGCGGCGGCCGCCGCCGCGGCCGGGGCGGTGCCCGTCGCGCTCGCCGTGCTCGGCCTGGGCACCGTGCTGCTCCCGTTCTGGTACCTGCGCGCGCTGCGCCGCCGCTCCCCGGAGGTGCGGCTCGGCGGGTTCACCGCGCTGATGGCCGCCTCCTCCGCGTTCTGGATGCTGTTCGCCCAGGGCGGCTCGGTGCTCGGCCTGTTCGCCGAGCGGCACACCGACCGTCAGGTGCTCGGCTTCGAGGTCCCGGCCAGCTGGTTCCAGTCCGCGCACCCGCTCTTCGTCCTGCTGGCCGCCCCGCTGGTGGCCCGCTGGTGGCGCCGGGCCGGGGAGCGGGCCGACGCCCCGGTGAAGTTCGCCGCCGCCCTGGCGGCCGCCGGGCTCAGCTTCCTCCTGATGGCCACCGCGGCACTGCTCGCCCTGCGCACGCCGGTCGGCCCGCACTGGCTGCTGCTGGTCTACCTACTCCACTCGCTCGGCGAACTCTCCCTCGCCCCGGCCGCGTTGGCCCTGGCCGCCACCGTCGCCCCGCCCGGCAGCACGGGCCGCTTCCTCGCCCTCAACGGCCTGTTCGCCGCCGTCGGCGTGGTCGCCGGCGGCCAGCTGTTCCGCCTCACCGCCGTGCTGCCGCTCCCGCTCTACTTCCTCCTGCTCGGCACCTTCGTGCTCGGCGTCGGCGCCGCGGTCGCCCTCGCCGCGCCCCGCCTGCGCGTCAGCTCCGCTCCTCCCGCCGGGACCTGACGCCCCGCCGGTCCCGGTCCCCCATCGCCGGAGCCCCCGTCAGGGAGCCTTCGCGCCGGGGGCTTCGGCCGTCGCGGCCCGGCGGGCCGGCCCGGCCACGGCGTCGCGGTCCTCGGCACCGCCTTCTTCTCCTGGGCCGCCGCCGACGGCTCCACGCCCGGCGCGGGCCGCACCCTCGGCCTGGGCGCACTGGCCCTGCCGGCCGCCTTCGCCCTGGCCTTCCTGCTCCCCCGACGGGCCAGGCCCGAGCAGCAGCACCCGTGACGCGCCGACCGACGGGTGGACGGACTGGTCCGGCCGGGCCAGTCCGTCCGCGCGTCGGAGCACGTCCCCGCACCGCGGGTGGTGACCTGCCGGAGGGGGTCCGTCCCGACCCGTACCCGAAGGAGATCCATGCCCACCGCACTGCTCCACCGAGGGCTCAGAGCCGCGGCCGTCGCCGCCCTCGCCCTCACCACCACCCTGACCGGTGCCACCGCGTCCACGGCCGCGCCCGAGACCGCACCGGTCCCGGTCGAGGTCACCATCGGCCCCGACGGCATCCAGGCGCCGGACAGCGCCCCGGGCGGCCTGGTCGCCTTCCGCCTGACCACCGCCGATCCGGCCGGCCGCTCCCTCCAGGTACTCCGCCCGAAGGACGGCTCCAGCATCGACGAGCTGCTGGCGGGCCTCGCCCAGGCGGTCTCGGCGGACCCGGCCGCCGCCGCCCAGGGCATCACCCTCGCCCAGCAGCGCGGAGAGGCGCTCGGCGGCGTCCACGCCACCCCGGCCGTCCCCGGCACCGCCACCACCGAGATCACCCCGGGCACCGTCTACCTGGTGGACTTCACCTCCTTCCTGAGCGACCCGCAGCACCCCGTGCTGCGCTCCCTGGAGCTCTGTGACGGACCGTCGGCCACCCTGGCGCACTACCCGGACGGCATCGTCATCACCCACGAGACCCCGGGCGGCCCGCGCTTCCTGACCGAGGGCGTCACCCGCGCCGACGGCCACTACCTGGTCCGCAACGCCTCCGACGAGATCCACGAGATGGCGCTGCAGCGGGTGCCGGACGGCACCACCGACGAGCAGCTCCAGGCGGTCTACGACGCCATCCTCTCCGGCAACCCGCCGGCGCCCGGCCCCCAGCAGCCGATCATCGGCCTGGGCGCCATCTCCCCCGGCCGCAGCGCGCTCTACCACGCCGAGGGCCTGCCGCCCGGCACCTACGTGCTGCTCTGCTTCGTGCCGGACCACGAGAACGGTCTGCCGCACGCCTTCCTCGGGATGCACCAGGTGGTCGTGCTGTCCTGATCTCCCGTCAGCCCCCGGACCGCCCCGGCACCCGCCTCAGCCGATGCCCTGGCGGTCCGGGGTGAGGGCGAACCCGCGGTCGTCCGCGTCGGCCACGTGCTGTGCCACCGCCCGCTCCAGCAGCGCCCGTTGGGCCAGCAGGGGCGGGCGGCGCCCGTCCGGGGTGATCCGCAGCAGGTCGTCCAGGGCGGCGGCCAGCCGACGGGTCACCTGCGGCTGGCCGGCCCCGCAGATCCGGATCTCGGTGAAGGCCAGGTCCACCGTGCACTGCCAGTCCGGGATCGGCTGCACCAGCCGGACGGCGCCCTCATTGTCCCGGTAGCGCAGCTCGCCGAACGGGTACCCGGCCAGCAGGGCCAGCAGCTGGTGGATCCGGTCCACCGCCTGCACGGCCGTGGTCGGGTCGTTGACCGCCGGGGAGAGCGCCCGGATCGCGATGTCCACCAGCTGCCGGAACCCGAAGCTGAGGTCCTGGTGCATGGTGCGGTCCACCCCGATGTTCAGCGCCCCGGCGATCCGGCGCGGCCGCGGCGCGGTGCCGCCGGAGACCACCACCGTGGGAGTGCCGGGGGCGATGAAGTCCCCGATCCGGGGCACCAGGTGGAGCACCGCGCCGTGCCGCCGGGCGATCCGCACCAGCCGCCCGAGGCTGACGTCCCGCAGCACCCCCGAGTCGCCCTGGTGCAGCAGCGTGACGGCGTCCGACGGCGGGTCCAGCCGGGGCCCGGTCTCGGGGGCCATCCAGCGGTAGGTGGTGAGCACCCCGACCGACTCCCGGGTCACCCGGTCGATCACGTGCGGCACCCGCAGCAGGCGCATGGTGGACTGCACGTAGAGCACGAACAGGCCCAGGCTCAGCAGCACCAGCAGGATCGCGACCAGGGTGGAGACCACCGGCACCGTGGTGACCTTGGTCGGGTCGGTGGTGTCGTCGTAGCCCAGCTGCACCAGCAGGGTGAAGAGGAAGGTGGCCAGGCAGGTGGAGAAGGTGGCCTTGGTGATCCGGGAGCGGACGTACAGCCGCAGCACCCGGGGGCTCATCTGACTGGCCGCCATCTGGAGCGCCACCAGCGAGATGGAGAACACCACGCCGATGAAGGTCAGCATCGCCGAACTGACCGTCGAGACCACCGCCTTGGCCCCGCTGGCGAAGCTCAGCAGCCCCTCGGCGCTGCCCGTCTGGCTGATCTCCTCCTTCACCACCTCGGAGTCGATCCAGCTGGTGCCCAGCGCGAGCAGCACCGCCCCGACGCAGGTCACCAGCGGCGCCACCCAGAAGGACTCGCGCAGGTGCTCGCGGAGCGGGGAGAGCGGCCGGTGCCGCAGGCGGCCGGGCGGCTTGGTCGGCTGACGGTCGGTCATCCGCCCACGCTAGCCCGCCCGGCGGCCCCGCCCCCGCTCAACGCGCCCGGGCTACCAGGGCAGCGACCACTCCTGCGCCTTGTTGCCGGGGGTGCAGGTCAGCATCGTGGTCTGCACCCCGGCGCCGTTGTCCGTCAGGCAGGTCTGGCCCCCGTGGTCCCGCAGGGTGTACCGCCCGGAGCCGGCCGAGACGATCGACCAGCGGTAGGTGAAGCTGAAGCCCGTGCTGAGCGAGACGGTGTACGTGCCGCCCGGGTTGAAGTCCTGCACCATCGACGGCTTGTCCAGGCTGCACGGGTGGATCTCGTACCAACCGCCCGAGTCCGCGCCCGAGCGGACCCAGCCGTAGGAGGTGGTGCCGCCGGAGACCACGGCCGCGCCGCCCTCGGGGGTGCCGGTGGACAGGCCGAGCTTGCGGCCGCTCTGCCCGTTGGTGATGGCACCCCAGCCGGTGCCGCCGCAGCCCTGCGGCGGGCCGCCCGGCTGTGCGGGCGGCGGCGTGGTCTGGGTGGGCGGCTGCGCGGTCGTGCCGCCGCCGTTGTTGCCGCCGTTGCCGGAGCCGCCGGCCGCCGCACCGCCACTGGCCGACCCACCGCTCGCCGCGCCGCCGCTGCCCGAGCCGCCCCCGGCCGCACCGCCCTTGGTGGCACCGCCCGCCGCCGCACCGCCCGCCGCCGCACCACCCGCCGCGCCGCCGCCCGCAGCGCCACCGCCGCCCACCGCGCCGCCGGCGTTCGGCTGCTGACCGTTCGTCGGCCCCGGGGTGTTCTCCGGTCCGCCCGGGGTGGCCTGCGGGGAGGCCGTGGCGTTCGGGTCGACCGAGGGCGAGGGGCTGCCCGAGGCCGCGGACGAGCCGCTGTCGGTCGCCGCGCCGGTGCCGGTGCCGGCCGCCTGCGGAGCGCTCGCCGCCCCGGAGGGCTTGGTCCCCGCCGCCTCCGCGTGCCAGGGCGCCTTGTCGATCAGGTACGCGCCCCCGGCGCCGCCGACCACCAGCAGGGGCACCACGATCGGCACCAGCACCCGGGTGCGCCGGCGCTGCGGCTGCTGCGGCTGGTTGGAGACCGTCACCGGGGTCTCGGCCTGACCGGGACGGACGGGGACGAAGGCGCTGGCGATCACCGTCGGTTCGCGGACCGGCTCGGCGGCCTCCGGCCGCCCGGCGGCCGCCCGGGCGGCGGCGGCCATCGCGGCGGCGTCGGCGTAGCGCTCCGCCGGGTCCTTGCGCAGGGCCCTGGCGACGAACTCCCGGACCGGCTCGGGGAAGGACTCGCCGAGCTGCGGCGCGGGCTGCTGGATGTGCTTGAGCACGATCTCCAGCACCGTCTCGCCGGTGAACGGCAGCTGCCCGGTGAGGAGTTCGAAGGCCACCACGCCGAGCGAGTACAGGTCGGAGGCCGGCGAGGAGGAGCCTCCGTCGGCCTGCTCGGGGGCGATGTACAGCGCGGTGCCGAGCACCGAGTTGGTGGTGGTGATCTTCGTGCCGGCCATCGCGTGGGCGATGCCGAAGTCGGTCACCGTGACGCCGCCGTCGCTGCGCAGCATCAGGTTGGAGGGCTTGATGTCGCGGTGCACGATGTCCCGCTGGTGGGCGGCGTGCAGCGCGTCCAGGGCGTCGGCCATCAGACCCAGCGCCTTGGCGGGGACCATCGGGCCGTCGGCGGTGAGCACCTCGTTGAGCGGCTTGCCGTCGATGAACTCCATGACGATGTAGGCGATCCGCTCGCCCTCACCCTCACCGGGCTCCCCGTAGTCGTGGACGTGCACGATGCCGGGGTGCTTGAGGGTGGCGAGGATGCGGGCCTCGCGGCGGAACCGCTCGGTGAAGTTGCGGTCCTCCAGCAGGCCGGGGTGCATGATCTTGACCGCGACCTCGCGCTCCAGCACGGCGTCCTCGGCCCGCCAGACGTCGCCCATCCCGCCGCCGCCGACCCGTTCGGTGAGCTTGTACCGCTCCCCGAGCACGGTCCCCCGACCCCACATGCCGCCCCCTTGTCATGGCCGGTACGGACTACTGACCGACCGTCAATTCGCGCACAGTCTGCCAGAAGCCCCTCCGGCCTCAACCCCCCAGGAGCCCCCGCAGTGCCAGGGCGTCCGGTGCCACCGCCGTGACCAGCGAGGACGCCTCCCCCGGCAGCACCATCAGCACCGCGTCCACCCCCTCCGGGACGGCTGGAGCGGGCAGCCCGACGGTCAGCAGCTGGCCCGCCGTCCGGTGCCCGCCCAGGCAGGCCGGACCGTCCCAACCGGGAGCGCCGGGGCCCAGGTCGGTCTGCTGGTCCAGGACCGTCCGGCCCGCCTGACGGACGGTCAGACGGGAGGTGAGACGGCCGGGCGGGGCTCCCCGGTTCCAGTCGTGCGCCCGGCCGAGCACCTGCTCCTCCCGGTAGCGCAGCCGGGCCCCGGCGGCCAGCTCGACCACCGTGGTCAGCACCAGGTGGCTGCCGCTCGCGGCCACCACCGGCTCCGGCCGCCAGTCCAGCAGCGCACCCTCTCCCACCGTCAACTCCACGGCGTAGCGGGCCTCACCGCCCTCCCGCCCCGGCAGGCTGACGGTGGCGGCGGCGCTGGTGACGTACAGCGCGGCGCCCGGCCGGACGGTGGCCCGCACCGCCAGCCGGTCGCCGCCCAGCGGCGCGGCCATCGCCCCGACCAGCACCACGTGCGCACCGGGCGCGGCGCCCAGCGTGCGGCGCACCGCGATCGGGCCGCTCCCGGCCAGCTCGGGCAGCGCGGTCCCGCCCCGGCCGTCCGGCTCGGCGGTGATCCGGGTGACCGCCGGGCCGGCCAGGACGGCCCCGGTGGTCACCGCCGCTGCCACTCGGCCAGCCGGGCCCGGACCCAGGCCGCCACCGGCGCGATCCCGTCCGGCGCGGTCAACGCCGTGAACAGCGTGGGCAGTTCGCCGCGCTGCGCCTTGGCGTCCCGGGCCATCACCGCCAGGTCGGCGCCGACCAGCGGGGCCAGGTCGGTCTTGTTCACCACCAGCAGGTCGGAGGTGGAGACGCCGGGGCCGCCCTTGCGCGGGATCTTGTCGCCGCCGGAGACGTCGATGACGAAGACCTGGTGGTCCACCAGGCCCCGGCTGAAGGTGGCCGTCAGGTTGTCGCCGCCGGACTCCACCAGGATCAGGTCGAGCGGGCCGAGGGCGGCCTCCAGCTCCTCCACCGCCTCCAGGTTGGCCGAGATGTCGTCCCGGATCGCGGTGTGCGGGCAGCAGCCGGTCTCCACCGCGGTGATCCGCTCCGGCGGCAGCACCGCGTTGCGCAGCAGGAACTCGGCGTCCTCGGTGGTGTAGATGTCGTTGGTCACCACCGCGAGCGAGAGCTCCTCGCGCAGCTCGCGGCAGAGCGCGGCCACCGTCGCGGTCTTGCCGGAGCCGACCGGGCCGCCGAGGCCGATCCGCAGCGCGCGCGGGGTCCGGGGCCGCTCCGACACGGCGGAGTGGGTGTGGTGGACGGAGACGTCGTAGGGGTCGACGTGGTCACGATGCAAAGAGACGCACCTTCCAGGAGCTGTGCCGCTCGGCGTAGACGTCGAGCAACGGGGCCGAAGCGGCCGGGAGTTCCCCCCGGCCGGCTGCCGTCACCGCGGCGGCGGCGACGGCGTCGAGGTCCGGCGCGAGCCGGGCCAGATGGGCGGTGACCTGGTACGGGTCCAGGCCGAGCAGCCGGACGCAGGCGGTGGCCGGCCCGTTGACGCTCTCGTACACGGCCACCGCCGCCGCCTCCCGCGGGCCGAGGCCGGCCGCGTGGGCGGTGGCGCCGAGCACCACCGGCTGGTGCACGCCGCCGGGGTGACGCTCCCGCAGGCCGTCCAGCACCGGGTGCGGCCACGCCGCCCGGGCCGCCCGCAGCAGCTGCCGGCCGAGCTTGCGGCTCGCCGCCCGCTGCACGGGCGAGGGGGTCCGCGCCTCGGCGGCCTCGTCCCACGCGTCCACCCGCTCCGGCTCCAGCGCCGCGGCGGCGGCCAGAGCGGCCGAGGTCAGCCCCACGGTGTGCAGCCGTCCCAGCAGGAAGGCCGCCATGCTCTCCGCATCGCGCACCCGCCCCGCCCGCACCGCGGCCTCCGCCCCGCCGGAGTGCGCGTGCCCCCCCGCGGGGAACCGCCCGTCGGCGAGCAGCAACAACGCGGCGACGCCCCCGCCCGGGCCGAACCCGCCCGCGACCGGCGCCGGTTCGGACGCCAGGCCGTCCGGCGGCCGCCCGGGCCGGCTCGCCGCAGGCGGTGGCCCGGCCCCCGGCGGGGCTCCGTGCACCCGAACAGCCTCCCCCGCGCCCGCCGCAGGCGGTTGCCCGGACGGGGAGCGGGCCGGGAACGTCTCCGCCGGCCCCGGCGCGAGCCACTGCCCGGCCGGCAGCGCCGCCTCACCCGCCGCGGGCGGCACCCGGGAGCCGGTCTCCGTGTCCGTCATCCCGCTGCCCCCTGATCCCGCCCCCTGCGGGCTTCCTCGCCCCCACGTGACCCCCTCCGGGCCCGCCGCAGGCGGCACCCGGGAGCCGGTCTCCGTGTCCGTCATCCCGCGGCCCCCTAGAACAGGAAGTACCGCTGGGCGAGCGGCAGTTCGGTGACGGGCTCGGACGTGACGGCCTCACCGTCGATGGTGACGGTGAAGGTGTCCGGGTCGACCCGGACGTCCGGCCGGGCGGTGTTGTTGACCAGGTGGTCCTTGGTGACGCCCCGGGTGTTGCCGATCGGGACGAACGCCTTGCCCAGGCCAAGGCGTTCGGCGATGCCGTCCTCGACCGCCGCCGGCGCCGTGAAGTTGACCGAGTTCGCGGCCGGCGCCCGGCCGATCGCACCGAACATCGGCCGCGGCAGCACCGGTTGGGGCGTCGGGATGGAGGCGTTGGCGTCCCCCATCTGGGCCCAGGCGATCTGCCCGCCCTTGACCACCAGCTCCGGCTTGACCCCGAAGAAGGCCGGCGACCAGAGCACCAGGTCCGCCAGCTTCCCGGTCTCCACCGAGCCCACCAGCCCGTCCAGCCCCTGCGCCACCGCCGGGTTGATCGTGTACTTGGCCACGTACCGCCGCGCCCGGTGGTTGTCCGCCCGGCCGTCCCCGGGCAGGGCGCCCCACCGTGCCTTCCCGACGTGCGCGGTCTGCCAGGTCCGCAGCACCACCTCCCCGATCCGCCCCATCGCCTGCGAGTCGGAGCTGATGATGGAGATGGCGCCCAGGTCGTGCAGCACGTCCTCCGCCGCGATGGTCGACGGCCGGATCCGCGACTCCGCGAAGGCCAGGTCCTCCGGCACGTGCGGGCTGAGGTGGTGGCAGACCATCAGCATGTCGAGGTGTTCGGCCACGGTGTTCGCGGTGTGCGGCCGGGTCGGGTTGGTCGAGCTGGGCAGCACGTTCAGCTCCGACACCACGCTGATGATGTCCGGGGCGTGGCCACCGCCCGCACCCTCGGTGTGGTAGGCGTGGATGCCCCGCCCGGCGATCGCCGCCAGGGTGTCCCCGACGAACCCGGCCTCGTTCAAGGTGTCCGTGTGGATGGCGAGTTGGGCCCCGCTCTCCTCGCACACCCGCAGACAGGCGTCGATCGCCGCCGGCGTCGCGCCCCAGTCCTCGTGGATCTTGAATCCCAGGGCGCCGCCGCGCAGCTGCGCGCGCATCGCCTCGGTGTTGACGGTGTTGCCCTTGCCGAGCAGACCGACGTTGACCGGCAGGCCGTCCATCGCCTCGAACATCCGGGCCAGGTGCCAGGAGCCCGGGGTGATGGTGGTGGCCTTGGTCCCCTCGGCCGGCCCGGTGCCGCCGCCGACCAGGGTGGTGATGCCGGATGCCAGCGCCTCGTCCGCCAACTGCGGGCAGATGAAGTGCACATGGGCGTCGATCGCCCCGGCGGTGAGGATCTTCCCGTTGCCGGAGATCACCTCCGTCTCCGGGCCGATCACCAGCTCCGGGTGGACGCCGTCCATGGTCTCCGGGTTGCCGGCCTTGCCCAGGGCGGTGATCCGGCCGTCCCTGATGCCCACGTCGGCCTTGACCACGCCCCAGTGGTCCAGCACCACGGCACCGGTGATCACCGTGTCGGGGGCGCCCTCGGCCCGGGAGGCCCGGCCCTGGCCCATCGACTCCCGGATCACCTTGCCGCCGCCGAAGACCGCCTCGTCGCCGCCGGCGCAGCGGTCCTCCTCGACCTCGATCAGCAGATTGGTGTCGCCCAGCCGGATCCGGTCCCCGACCGTCGGCCCGTACAGCGCGGCGTACCGCTCCCGGCTCAGCCTCAGCGCGTACCCGCTCATGCCAGCGCCCCTCCGACCTCTCCGCGCAGTCCGTGCACCTCGCGCCGCCCGCCGATCGGCACCAGCTCCACCGCCACCGGGATCCCCGGCTCGAAGCGGACGGCCGTCCCCGCCGGTACGTTCAGCCGTAGGCCGTAGGCGGCCTGCCGGTCGAACTCCAGCCCCGGGTTGGCCTCGGCGAAGTGGTAGTGCGAGCCGACCTGCACGGGACGGTCGGCGACGTTCAGGACCGTCAGCCCGGTCACGGGAGCACCGGCGTTCAGCCCGATCTCCCCCTCCCCGTACAGCACCTCACCAGGCGTCAGGGCCTCGGCCGCCGTCGTCACCGGCGCGGCCACCCGCGCGGCCACCGGCGCGCTCACCGGATCGGCCCGTGCACGGTGACCAGCTTGGTGCCGTCCGGGAAGGTGGCCTCCACCTGGACGTCCGGGATCATCTCGGCGATCCCCTCCATGACGTCCTCGCGGCCGAGCACCTCGCGGCCGGACTCCATCAGCTCGGCGACGGTCCGGCCGTCCCGGGCGCCCTCCAGCACGTGTGAGGTGATCAGGGCGACCGCCTCGGGGTGGTTGAGCCGAAGGCCACGGGCCCGCCGGGAACGGGCCACGTCGGCCGCGACGTGGATGAGCAGGCGTTCCTGCTCATGGGGAGTGAGCCTCATCTGCACACACCTCGGGAGAGATTTTTCGGCACACCGTAGCGGACCTTCGGAGCACGCACCACCCGCTCCCACCAGGGCATCTGACGCTCTTTTAGGGGAATTTACGATCAGATTTCCAAGCGATTTCCAGACCCTCTCAACACCATTCCCGAGGCGATTGCGAAGCTTTGACCCGGACCACGGATCCTCCAGCCGCCCCGCCCTCCCCACCGGCCCGTCACTGGAGCTTTCCACAGGGTTCGCCCGGTGGGCACCGACAGGGCGACGCCCGCCTCCTACCGTACGGACGGACAGGACACCGACCGGGGAGACGACATGACGGACCTTCACAGCCCAGAGACCTCGCGCCGCTGGTTCCTCCGGGCGGGCGGAGCGGTCGGCGTCGGCGCCGCCGCGTTCGGGTCCGGCATCGTGCCGGCCGCCGCCGCGGACGGCCAGGGTCACCAGGGCGCGGAGGAGGCCCCGGAGGCCCTGCGGACCCCCGGCACCCGCCCCGCCGTGCGCACCGGCACCGGCCTGGACCGGCTCCCCCACCCCCTGGTGGTCGCCCACCGCGGCGCCAGCGGCTACCGCCCCGAGCACACCATCGGCTCCTACGAGCACGCCCTGGACCTCGGCGCCGACGTGATCGAGCAGGACCTGGTGCCCACCAAGGACGGCCACCTGGTGGTCCGTCACGAGAACGAGATCGGCGGCACCACCGACGTCGCCGACCACAAGGAGTTCGCGGCCCGCAGGACCACCAAGACCATCGACGGCAAGGCCGTCACCGGCTGGTTCACCGAGGACTTCACCCTCGCCGAGCTGCGCACCCTGCGCGCCAAGGAGCGGCTGCCGCTCCAGCGCCAGCACAACACCCTCTACGACGGCCGCTGGGCAATCCCCACCTTCCGCGAGGTCGCCGAGTTCGCCGCCCGCCGCGCCCGCACCACCGGCCGCGAGGTCTGGCTCTACCCCGAGACCAAGCACCCCTCCTACTTCCGCTCCATCGGCCTGCCGCTCGAGGAGCGCCTCGCCGCCGAGCTCCGGCGCGCCGGGCTGGCCGGCCGCAACGGGCGGGCCGTCCTGCAGTCCTTCGAGCCGAGCAGCCTCCAGCGCCTGGCCAAGCTGGTCGACAACCCGCGCATCCAGCTGCTCAGCGACGCCGGCACCCAGCCCTACGACTTCGTCCTGGCCAAGGACCCGCGCACCGTCGCCGACCTGGTCACCCCGGCCGGCCTGCGCTGGATCGCCGGCTACGCCCACGGCATCGGCCCGACCACCAACCTGATCGCCCCGGTCGACCCCGCCACCGGCAAGCTCCGCCCGGTCACCACCCTGGTCGCCGACGCCCACGCCGCCAGGCTCCTGCTGCACCCGTACACCCTGCGCAACGAGAACGCCTTCCTCCCCGCCGACTTCCGCCGCGGCACCGACCCCAACGCCTACGGCGACTCCATCGCCTGGGCCCGCTTCCTGATGGACCAGGGCGTCGACGGCTTCTTCACCGACCAGACCGACACCAGCCGCCTCGCCCGCGCCGACTTCTGGGCGGCGAAGGGGATCTCCTCCTGACCTGGCGGAAGTGGTCAACCCGGGGGCGCGAGGAACTCTGCGCGGGGGAACGGCAGCACCTGCAACCGGCTGACGGGGCTCAGGTTGCAGGTGCGTCGCCTCCCGAACCGCGCAGTTCCTCGCGCCCCTGCGGGGCGCCTACCGGCACCACGGCCCTCGTCCACTGGACGCGAATATGACGACCGGTCTACTCTGCTGCCCATGGGAGCCAAGGGCGAGGAGACCCGGGCGCGGCTGGTCCGCGCCACCCGGGACCTGATGGAGGCGCACGGATACTCGGGCACCGGCCTCAACCTGGTGCTGGCCGAGAGCGGAGCCCCCCGCGGTTCGCTCTACTTCCACTTCCCGTCCGGCAAGGACCAGTTGGTCGCCCAGGCGCTCACCGAGGCCGGCCAGGAGATCGGCGCCATGATCGAGACCGTCGGCGCCTCTCACCCGGAGAACGCCGCCGCGACCGTGACCACCCTGGTCGGCCTGCTGGCCGAGCGGATGGAGCAGTCCGACTACCGCAAGGGCTGCCCGATCGCCACCGTCGCACTGGAGGTGGCGGCCACCAACGAGCCGCTGCGCCGCCTCTGCGCCGATACCTACGCGGACTGGCAGTCCACCCTCGCCGAGCTGCTGACCGAGGAGGGCCGGGACCGGGCCGCCGCCGACGCGACCGCCGGAGCCGTCCTCGCGCTGATCGAGGGCGCCCTCCTGCTCGCCCGCGTCCAGCACAGCCGCCTCCCGCTGGACCAGGCGGCCCGCTCGGCCGCCCTCCTGCTGGCCTGATCCACCCTCAGCACCGACCCGCACCCACTCACGTCCACGTCCACGTCCACGTCCACCACGTCGTCCACCACGTCCACAGAATATGTAGACCGGTCCACTCATAAGGAGTACCCATGTCCACCCTCGTCCTCGGCGCCAACGGCTTCATCGGCCGCTGGCTGGTCCTCGAACTCCTCACCCAGGGGCGCCCCGTGGCCGCCGCCACCCGCCCCGGCCGGGCCGCCGCCCTCCGTGACTGGCTCGCCGCCCACGACGCCCCGGCCGACCGCCTCACCACCGTCACCGCCGACATCACCCGCCCGGACCTCGGCCTCTCCCCCGCCGACGAGGCCCGCCTCCACGACGTCCGGGACGTCCACAACCTCGCCGCGCTCTACCGCTTCGGCCTCGGCCGCCCCGAGGCCCGGGCCGCCAACCACGACGGAGCGCTGCACGTCGCCCGCTGGGCGGCCGCCCGCCCCGGCCTCCGCCGCCTGGTCCACCTCTCCGGCTACCGGGTCGGCGACCGCCCCGTCCCGCTGCCGCCCGCCGAGGCCGACCGGCTGTACCGCACGCTCGGCGCCTACGAGGCCTCCAAGTCCGAGGGTGACTCGGCCCTGCGCGCCCTGGCACCGCAACTCGGCCTGCCGCTCAGCGTGGTGAGCCCCAGCGCAGTGGTCGGACACTCCACCACAGGGGAGGCCGGGCAGTACCTCGGCCTGGCCACCCTGGTCGACCAGCTGCACCGGGGCCGGCTGCCCGCCCTGCCGGGCAGCCGCCGCACCTTCGTCCCGGTGGTGGCCGTCGACCACCTGGCCCGCTTTCTGGCGGCCACTCCCGAGCACGACAGCGAACCGCTCACCCGGCACACCGTGCTCGACCCCACCACCCCCGAACTCCCGGAGCTGATCGGCCTCCTGGCCGCTCACCTGGGCGTCCGCCCGCCCCGGCTGCGGATCCCGGTCGGCCTGGTCCGCCGCCTCCCGCAGGCCCTCACCGGCGCCGACCCGGAGACCCTGTCCTTCCTGTCCGAGGAGCGCTACGACACCGCCTCCGCGGACCGGCTGGCCCGCGCCGCCGGCCTTGCACAGGCACCGGTCGCGGACGTCCTGCGCCGCTGGGCGGACCGCCTGGTCGCCGAGGACTTCGGTCGCCGGGCGGGTGCCTGACGGAGGCTCAGGGCAGTGGGACGAGGAAGGTGCCGTTGCGCTGGACGGCCTCGACCGTGACCTGCTCGCGGCGGGGCCGCACCACCTCCAGCGTGCGGTCCGCCGGCGCCTGCTCCACCCCCCAGCCCGGGCCGCTCAGCCGGATCCGCTCCACCCGCCGGCTGGCCGCCGCGAGCACGTACTCCACGCCCTGCGGCGAGCGCCACCAGGTCCACCCCAGGGTGTCCTGCTCGTAGCGGCTGCAGGCCCGCCCCTCCGCCCGCCCGGTCCGCTGCGCCGTCTTGGCACCCGGCAGCAGGACGGCGGTGGCCGCGCTGCCGTCCCCGCCCCACCGGTCGGCCCGCAGGCAGAGCCACTCCGCCCGCCCGGCGTTCTCCGGCAGCGCCTGCCCGGCGAACGCCCACAGGTTCAACTGCCGTACTCCCGCTGTGACATCGGGTGCCACACAGCCGGCCGACGCCCACAGCCGCAGCGCCTCCGCGCTCACCGCCTCCCGGGGCGACCGCGCCGGTCCCTGCTCCGGTGGCGGGGTGTAGCTCAGCCGGGCCGGCCGCAGCCCTCCCAAGTCGGCCAGCAGGAAGGCGTGTTGCTCGGCCACCACCGGGGTCGAGCGCAGCTGGAGCACCATCGGCGCCGGGCAACCGGTCGCCACCGCCACCATCGGGACCGGCCCGGTGACCCCGTCCGCCTTCGCCAACGGCTGTGCCGCGACCGCCGGTTGGTCGATCCGCCGGGTCTCGCTGCCGTCGATCCACGGCGCCAGCAGGTACCGAACGCCCGCGGCGGTCCTGGTCAGCACCACGGCCGCCGCGCTGGTCACGTCGGAGTCCTCGGCCCGCCCCAGCAGCAGCCCACCGGTCGGCCCGTCGGTGTACCGGGCCAGCCGGGCACCGTCGAACAGCAGCACCACCGTCGTGCCGTCCACCGTCCCGGCGTACAGCAGGTGCGGTGCCTCCACCGGCGGCCGGGCCACCGTACCGGCCTCCACCGCCGTCCCCGGACCCGCCGCCCGCCAGGCGGCCACCGCCCGGTCCACCAACGCCCCGTCGGTCCGCCGGTCCCCCCGGCCGGGCCAGGCGGTGAAGTCGACCCGGGCGGTCCGCCGCCACAGGTCGTCCGCGACCCGCACCACCTCCGACCGGGCCGCCGCCGCGGCCATCGGCGGCGGGGCGGACGGCGGCCGCACCGCCGTGGTCGACGAGGGCGCCGCCACCCCGAACCCCGCGGCGGTCAGTACCAGGACCCCGGCCACCCCGCCGGCCACCCGGCGCCGCCGCAGCAGGTCGCTCGGCTGCACCCGCACCCGGCAGGCGTCGAACCCCGGCCAGTGCTCCGGCCCGTCCCCGCGCGCCCGGGCCGCCGCCAACGCGGGCCCGGCCGCCCGGACGGCCCGCGCCGCCTCCGCCTCCGCCACCCCGGCCTCGACCAGCAGCCCGGTCACCCGGTCCGGCGTCAGACCGTCCACCAGCCCCAGCGCGAACGCCGCCCGCGCGGGGCGGGGCAGCGCCCCCAACTCCCGGTCCAGCATCAGCTCGTCCGGGTCGCCGCCCATGCTGAACAGCCGCAGCCCCAGCACCACCGGCCCCGGCCGCAGCCGGTCGCGCCGCCGAGGCCGCAGCACGCCCCGGAGCAGCCGCAGCCGCAGCACGGCGTACGTCTGCGCCGGGTTCTCCGTCTCCGGGCCCCGCAGCGGCAGCGCACGCTGCACGGCCGCGTGGGCGGCCAGCACCCGCCGGTGCCGCGTCCTGCCGTCCGGCAGCACGAACCGGGCGATCCCGACCAGCCGTGGGTAGTTGGCCACCAACGCCGCCTCGGCATCGGTGAGGCGGACCGATTCTCCGCTCAGCCCCAGCACCCTCAGCTCCCCACGTCGCACCGTCCCTGACCTACTTGTCCAACGACACGGATCATCCGACGGTTACGCCAACCGTGGCCCGAGGGGCCACGAGGGGCGCGGGGCCCTGCTGATCGGCGGCTCCGCCGCGCGGGCGCGAACCGGAAGGCGGCGCGCGTGAGTTCGGGGCACCTCAGCCGGTGGCACGCGCTGCCGTTCCGCTGCGACCCCGGCCCGGCCGCGCGTGCCCCCGGCGCTACTTCCGCACCTCCACCGTGTCCCCGACCGCCACCCGCTCGTAGAACCAGCGCGCGTCCCCCCTCCCCAGACCGATGTCCCCGGCCGTGGACCCGCTGGAGCCCGGCGCGCGCCAGGGCATCTCGGCGATCCAGACCGAGGTGCCGTCGGGGGCGGAGAGCTTCACCGCCCAGTTCAGTTCGAGGTGGTACGTGCTCTTGTCACCCACGGTCAGGAACGGGCCGGTCTGCGAGTCCATCACCACCACCGCCTGACGGGAGATCACGGTCATCCGCCCGGACGGGGTCGGGGAGCCCGGTCCGCCCACGCTGCACGGCCGGGCGGCGTCCGTCCCGTTGACGCGCACGTCGAACGAGGAGAGGTCGACCACCGCGCGCACCTGGCCGGGCGGCAACGGCTCCGGCCCCGGGTCCTCGGTCGCCGACGGGACCGGCTGGGCCGCCACCTCCAAGGGCCGGTCGGCCGGCGGCGGCGTGCCGAACGCCGTCGAGACCACCGGCGCCGGCCGCCCGCTCAGCTCCTCGACAGCCGGTCCGCTCCCCGGCCAGAGCACCGCGCCCCCGCCGATCGCCAGCGCCGTGCCGAGGGCGGCCATCCCGGTCCGCCGCCGTCGCCGCCTGGCCCGCCCGGCGTGGCGCAGGGCCTCGTACGGCAGGGGCAGCGCGGTCGGCGCCTCGGCGGCCATTCCCCGGATCAGGACGGTCAGTTCGTCGAGCTCCGGCGTCGCGTCGCTGTCATGCACAGTGGTTCGCCTCCGTCCGGCGGCCGCCCTCGACCACGGTCAGTTGGTCCGGCTGTTCGCGCAGGTGCTCGGCCAGCGCCGCCCGGCCGCGGGAGAGCCGGGCCTTGACGGTGCCGAGGGCCGCTCCGGTCTCCGCGGCGATCTGTTGCAGCGACAGGTCGCAGAGGTGGTGGAGCACCACCGCCTGCCGCTGCGGTGCGGGGAGCCGCCGCAGCGCGGCGACCAGTTCGGTGTGCTCCAGGCCGGGCGCGGCGGCGACCTGCGGGGCGAACCGCATCCGCTCCTGCTCAAGCTCGCGCCCGCGCCGGGCGCGCCGCCAGCGGCTCACCGCGAGCCGCCAGGCGACGGTGCGGATCCAGGCCTCCGGGCCGCCCTCGTCCCGGCTGAGCTTGGACCTGCGGTCCCACCCCCGGACGAAGGCCTCCTGGACGGCGTCCTGCGCCTCCCCGAAGTCGCCCGTCATCGCGTACAGCTGACGCACCAACAGGGCGAAGGAGGCGCGGTAGAACGCGCCGTACTCCTCGTCCGTCATCTTCCGTCCCGCCCCGTTCGTTCTCTCCGACCTGCCTGCACACCTGTCTACGCACGGCCCCGGAGGAAGGTTGCACCGGCTTCGAACGGATCGACAGATCGTTCGTACTGGACAGTAGGTCTAGTTCCAGCCGAGTTCATCTGATGCTCTCCCGGCGTCTTGCCGCCGGTGACCGGCCACAAGTTGACTGCACAACACCTCGTCCGTTGACGAGCCCCCGTCACCCTCAGACCCTCTCACCTCGGAGCCTCGATGCCCCACCGGTCCCTCCGCCGTGCCGTCACCGCCGCCGCCGCTGCCGCCGTGCTCGGCACCCTGGCCGTCCCCTCCGCGCACGCCGAGTCGGCGCCCGTCACCGTCGCCCCGCTCAAGGTGCTGACCTACAACGTCTTCCTGATGAGCACCAGCCTGTACCCGAACTGGGGCCAGGACCTGCGCGCCAAGGAGATCGCGGCGGCCTCCTTCTTCCAGGGCAACGACGTGGTGGTGCTCCAGGAGGCGTTCGACAACGCCGCCTCCGACAAGCTCCAGTCGCTCGCCAAGGCGGCCTACCCGTACCAGACCCCGGTGGTCGGCCGCTCCACCTCCGGCTGGGACGCCACCTCCGGCAGCTACTCCTCCACCACCCCGGAGGACGGCGGCGTCACCCTGCTCAGCAAGTGGCCGATCCTGCGCAAGGAGCAGTACGTCTACAAGGACGCCTGCGGCGCCGACTGGTGGTCCAACAAGGGCTTCGTGTACGCCGTGCTGAACGTCAACGGCCAGCGCACCCACGTGGTCGGCACCCACCTGCAGTCCACCGACTCGGGCTGCTCCAGCGGCCAGCCGGCCACCGTCCGGGCCGCCCAGCTCACCGCGATGAAGAACTTCATCGACGCCAAGAACATCCCGGCGAGCGAGCCGGTCATCGTCACCGGCGACCTGAACGTCAACTCGCACGACTCCGAGTACCCGTCGATGCTGGCCAACGGCAACCTCGCCCCGGCCACCAGCCGCACCGGCTGGGTCAACTCCTTCGACACCGCTGACAACTCCATCGCCGCCTACCGCTACCCGGGCGAGCCGAAGGAGGACCTGGACTACGTCCTCTACCGGGCCGACCACGCCCGCCCGCAGAGCTACACCAACAACGTGGTCCGCTTCCACAGCAACCCGTGGACCGTCTCCAGCTGGGGCAAGAGCTACACCTACAACGACCTCTCCGACCACTACCCCGTGGTCGGCGGCTGAACGGCCCTGCCCTCAGCCTGACCTGACCGCCCCCGGAACCGCCTGCACGCGGCTCCGGGGGCGCAGCAGTTCGTCCGGCGTGACGAAGCGGTAGCCCCGCCGCCGCAGGCCGTCGACCACCAGCGGCAGTGCCGCCACCGTCTGCGAGCGGTCACCGCCACCGTCGTGCATCAGCACCACGGAGCCCGGCCTCACCTGCCGCAGCACCCGGTCGGCGATGACCTCCGCTCCCGGCCTGGCCCAGTCGTTGGTCTCCACGTCCCACAGCACCGTGGTGAGCCCCAACTCGGCCACCCGCTCCATCAGTTCGGGGCTGCGCCCGCCGTAGGGCGGCCGCATCAGGGTGGGCAGGCCGGCCCCGGAGGCCTCGGCCAGCGCCTCCCCGGTGGAGCCCAGCTGGTGCCGCAGCCCGGCCGGGCCGAGGTCGGGCAGGTAGGCGTGCGACCAGGTGTGGTTGCCCAGGACGTGGCCCTCCGCCACGATCCGGCGGACCAGCTCCGGGTGGGCCAGCGCGTGCAGGCCGATACAGAAGAAGGCCGCCCGGATGCCGTACCCGCCGAGCAACTCCAGGACCCGGGGCGTGTGTTCGGGATGCGGCCCGTCGTCGAAGGTGAGCGCCACGGTCGGCTCGACCCCCTCGGCCTCCCCGCCCAGCAGGCAGCGCCCGGCCTCGACGAGAGTGCGCTCGACCGGCCCGGAGGCGGCCTCGGCCTCCGTCATCTCCCGTTCCCGGCCGCTCATGATCCAGCTGCCCAGCCCCAGCGGCACCAGCTCGCCGAACCGCGAACTCCCCAGTCGGGCAAGCTCGTCGGCCGAGTCCCGGCCGTCCGCCAGCAACGGCGGATCGGCCCGGTAGACCGCCACCCCGGCCTCGGCGAGTAGGCCGTCCAGCAGCCCGTTGGCACTGTCCACCACCACCGCCAGACCCTCCGGCGCCCGTGCCGCGAGCTCCGCCAGCCGGGCCACCGGACGCTCCGGCCCGCACCGCCCGTACAGCTCCTCCGGGCCCACCCGGCGGCCGGCGCCGTCCGTCAGGGCGATCCGATAGCCGTCCCGGGCCAGGCCCACACCGGCGAACCACATCCGACGCCCTCCCCGGGCTCCGCCTACCCCGGCACCCCCGGGCGATCCCGATCATAGGAGCGAGTGGCCGGATACCGCCCCTCCCGGAACATCACGATCCGGTCCAACTCACCCACCCCGCACACGAACTGACGACTCACCAACAACACCCAATTCGCTTGCGACGGCCCCCTGCCGCCGTCCTACAGTGCCGCTCATACGCCTCGGACCGAGCGCCGCGCCCCGCGCGGTGCCGATCCGCCGCGCCCTCCCCCGGCCCGTCCCACTCCCGAGGACCCCTCATGACCCGCGACAGTCCGTTCCCGGCCCCCGAACCCGGGCCCGACCGCAGACCCCTGACCGGCGTCCTCACCGCGGTGACGGCCGGGCACCTGGGCACCGCGATCGCCCTGGTGACGCTCCCCTGGTTCGTCCTGGTCAGCACCGGCAGCGCCGCCGCCACCGGCCTGGCCGCCTTCTGCGAACTGGTCCCGTACGTGCTCTGCAAGGGCCTCGGCGGCGGCCTGGTCGACCGGCACGGCGCCCGCGCCGTCTCCTGGACCACCGACGCCGCCAGCGCCCTCGCCGCCGGGCTGATCCCGCTCCTGCACTGGCTGTCCCTGCTCCCGCTGCCCGTGCTGCTCGTCCTGGTCGCGATGACCGGCGCGGTCCGCGGGCCCGGCGACCTGGCCAAGGACGTCCTGCTCCCCGACACGGCCGACCGCGCCGGAGTGCCGATCGAGCGGGCCACCGGCCTGCTCGGCGCCGTCCACCGCCTCGCCGACACCGCCGGCCCCGCCCTCGGCGGCCTGCTCACCGCCCTCACCGGCCCGCTCACCGGCCTGGCGGTCAACGCGGCCTCCTTCGCCCTCGGCGCCCTGCTGGTCGCCCTGCTGCCCGACCCCGTCGGCCGCCCCGCGCCCGCCCCCACCACGCCTCCGACCATCGCAGCTCCGACCACCGCACCGCTGACCGCCACACCTCCGACCACCGCACCGCTGATCACCGCACCTCTGACCGCCACACCCGAACGGCCCAGCCGCGCCCAGGGGTTGGCCTTCCTACGCACCCAGCCGCTGCTCCTGCTCCTCACCCTGCTGGTCTCCTTCACCAACCTGGTGGACGCGGCACTCACCGGAGTGCTGCTCCCCGTCTGGGCCCGCGAGTCCGGCCACGGGCCGGCCGGCATCGGCCTGGCCGGGAGCGCCTTCGGCCTGACCGCCCTGCTCGGCAGCCTGCTGGCCGCCGCCGTCGGGCCCCGGCTCCCCCGCCGCCCGGTCCTGTTCCTCGGCCACCTCCTCGCCGGCGCCCCGCCCTTCCTGGTGCTCGCCCTGGACGCCCCGCTCGGGCTGGTACTCGCCGTCTTCGCGCTCGGCGGCTGCGGCGCGGGCTTCATCAACCCGGTGGTCGGTGCCGTCCTGCTCGAACGGACACCCCGTCACCTGCTCGGCCGGGTCCGCGCCGTCCGCGACTCCGTCGTCTGGGCGGGCATCCCCCTCGGCGGCCTCCTCGGCGGCCTGGCCGTCACCACCGCCGGCACCACCCCCACCCTCCTCACCGCCGCCGCCCTCTCCACCCTCGCCGTCCTCCTGGCCGCCCTCCACCCCGCCTGGCCACACCTCGACCGCACCCCCTCCGACACCCCGCCCCGTCCCCACCCCTGCACCCGACCCCCCTACCGCCCCACCCGCCCCTCCGACCGCCGCACCCTCCCGGACCTCACTCCGATCCGCTGACCCCGACTCCCCTCCGACCGCTCGACCCCACGTCGGCCGTCGGGTCCGGGGCCGGTCGGGTTACGATCCACCCGTTGCAGCGCGGACGGTCATCGGTGCACGTGGCGGTGCTCGGTACGGTGCGTGCAGGCAGCGACACGCCTGGTTCGAAGAGCACGTCGCAGAGGGGGAAGTCGCGTGGATGTCAGCGGAGTTCCGAACGCCGTTCCGGCCGAGGGTGGTCAGGGGACCGAACCGTCAGAACTGTTCGCCCGGCACCCGGCGATGGAGGAGCTGGCCCGGCTCCTCCAGACGCTGGACGCCGAGGGCGGCGCGGCGCCCGTCGAACGGCGGATCGGCGGCCCGCTGACCGGCTTCGCCCTCGGCCGGCCACCCCGTTCGGAGTCCCTCGGCGTCTGGGAGTTCGCCCCCACCGGGGAGAGCGGCGGCCCGGAGGAGGAGAAGACCGTCGCGGACCGCCGCCGCCTCGCGGCCCGGATCGCCAAGGCCACCCCCGCCCTCCCGCTGATGCCCCGTCTCCTGACGGTCCGTCTGCTGCTGGAGCTCGTCGCCCGCGGCACCTGGCCGCCCGGCGACCGCTCCCCCTTCGCCCTGCTCTCGGCCGCCGTCGACCCCCTCGGCCTGCTCGACCCGGACACCCTCCCGGGCGAGGAGCTGGAGGCCACCGCGAGCCTGGCGGTGCTGGTGCTCTCCGTGCTCGACTTCCAGGCCGCGGACCGCTCCGAGCAGGCCCGCTACGAGCACCTGGTGGAGTCCTTCGGCACCCTCATCCTGGCCGCCTCCCCCGAGCGCATCACCGCCTACGTCTCCCCGGAGCTCGCCAAGGCCTTCGGCGTGATGGTCGACGTGGACCACGTCATGGATCTCGCCAACCACACCCTCCTCGACCCGGTCACCCGCGCCGTCGAGGCCATCGCCGAGGCGGGCGACGCCAGCGCGCAGAAGCACTCGCGCCTGCTGCTCTCCGTCCACGGCCGCTTCCCCGACCTCACCCGCGCGGCCCTGGACGCCATCGGCCGCACCGAGCTCACCGGCCCGGTCGGCGCCTGGGCCGTCGACGAGGCCAGCGGCAACTGGACCTTCGTCGCCTGGCGCAAGCCCGACCTCTTCGAGGTCACCCAGAGCGGCCGCCGCCCCGGCTGGCGCCACTTCCAGCTCCCCCCGGTCACCAACCCGGCCGGCCTGGCCCGCGGCCTCGGCCTCAAGGGCCGCCAGCCCAAGGCCTCCGGCACCCTCACCCAGCCCACCCCGGTCGGCCAGGAGCTCCTCGACGCACTCGGCCTCAGCCACCCCTTCCCGCCCTCCGAGGACGACGAGCCCACCGCCTGATCCCCGCCCCGCCCCCGCCACGACCCTCCCCGACCTGACGATCGAACCGGCCGACCTGACAGAGCATCAGGCTAGTCTCGCCCCATGCCCCTCCTGATCACCGACGAGCAGCGCCGCTCCCGGCTCGGCCACCGCCACCTCCTGCGGGCGGCCGACCGGGCGGCCACCGTCCCCCCGGTGGCCGACGCCCTGGCCGGCCTGCACTCCACCGACGCCGCGACGGTCTACCTCTCCGTCTGCGCCCGCCTCGCGGAGCCCTCCGCCGAGGCCGTGGACCGGGCCCTCTACGAGGAGGTCTCGCTGGTCAAGCTGCTCTCCATGCGGCGCACCATCTTCGCGGTGACCGAGGAGTTCGCCCCGTACGTCAACTCCTCGACGGCCAAGGCCATCGCGGTCAAGGAGCGGGCCACCCTCCTCAAGCACCTGCGGGAGGGCGCCGAGGGCTGGGACGAGGCCCGCCTCGCCGAGACCGAGCGCGACGCCTTGGCCGCCCTCGCCGCACGCGGCCAGGCCACCACCTCCCAGCTCGCCGAGGACCTCCCGGCCCTGCGCGAGACGATCCTGATGAACCCCGGCAAGTCGTACGGCGGCCACCAGAGCATCGGCAGCCGCCTGCTGCGCCTGCTCGCCTCCGACGGGCACGTGCGCCGCTGCCGCCCGCGCGGCTCCTGGCTGAGCAGCAGCTACGCCTGGGCACCGGTCCCGCAGCTGCCCGACGTCCCGGTCCGGGAGGCCAAGGCCGAGGTGGCCCGCCGCTGGCTGGCGGCCTTCGGCCCGGCCACCGAGGCCGACCTCAAGTGGTGGACGGGCTGGACCCTCGGCGACACCCGCAAGGCCCTCGCCGACCTGGCGGCCGTTCAGGTCCGGCTCGCCGACGGCACGGTGGGCCTGGTCCTCCCCGGCGACGAGGAGACCCCCGACCCCACCGGCCCCTGGGCCGCCCTGCTCCCCGGCCTCGACCCGACCACCATGGGCTGGCGCGGCCGGGACTGGTACCTCGACCCCGCGCACGTCCCCGCCCTCTACGACCGCGCCGGCAACGCCGGCCCCACCGTCTGGTGGAACGGCCGCATCATCGGCGGCTGGGCCCAACGCCCCGACGGCGAACTGGTCCACCGCCTCTTCACCGACCCCGGCACCGAGGCCCGCACCGCCATCGAGGCCGAGGCCACCCGCCTCGCCTCCTGGCTCGGCCCCGTCCGCGTCACCCCGCGCTTCCGCACCCCGCTGGAGCGCGAACTGGTCAGCTGACACCACCGCCTGGGAGGATCACCCGATGCCCTCCCCCCTCCACGAGTCCTGGCTCCACGGGATCGCGGTCAACCCGGCCGCCCCTGCCGAGGTCCTGCTCCGTCTGCTCGCCGCCCCCGAAGCGGGTGAGGCACGCATGACGCTCTGCGGCGAGGGGCACCTGCCGCCGGAGGTCTGGGAAGCCGCGCGCCACCACCCGGACTTCCGGGTCCGCCGGCACCTGGGCCGCAACCGCCGCATCCCGCCCGAGCTGCGCGGGTTGCTGGCCGACGACCCCTCCGCCATGGTCCGGGCCTGGATGGCCACCGGGCCGCGCGAGTGGGTCTGGCCCCGCACGCCGCTGCCGGAGGAGGTGGTGGTGAAGCTGATGACGGCCGCGACCGACCCGGACGACCTGGTGACCGCCGACGAGATCGCCTCGTCACTCCCCTTCTCCCGGCAGATCCCGGACTCCTACTACCGCAGCCTGCCGACCCACCCGAACCCCAAGCTGCGCATCCAGGCCACCTTCACCTGGCAGAGCCTCACCGACGACCAGCGCGAGGCCCTCCGGGCCGACCCGGACCCGGCCGTCCGGGCCTCCGCGCAGCGGGGCGACCGGGAGTACGACCCGGCCGCGACCGAGGCCGACCTCCCCGAACGGGACTGCCACGCCCGCGTCCACATCCTGCTCCACCACGCACTCCCGCAGTCCGTGATCGACCGGTGCTTCGCCGATCGGCGCGACCTCTGGGCACTGGCCACCAACCGGCACACCCCCGCCGACGCAGTCGACCGCCTGGCCCGCGATCCCGACCGCACGGTCCGCCTCGCGGTCGCGCAGCGGAACGACGTCGGCCCCGAGGTGCTGGCCCTCCTGGCAGAGGACCCGGACGAGGAGGTTCGCGCCCACGCAGCGGTCCGCCCACTGTTCCAGGCCCGACCGCACAGCTCCCCCGGGTGGCAGCCCCCCGCCCCGGCCGGCCCCGAACTCACCGCCTGGTACCGGGCCTGCGCCACCTCACCCCACCTGCTGGCCCGTCAGGCCGTGGCCGGCTCGCCGATGCTCCCGCCGGAGCTGATCCCGCTGCTGGCCGCCGACCCCGACGCGTCGGTCCGCCACCTGCTCGCGGAGTACCAGGGCAACGCACCCGCCGAAACCGTCCTGGAGGCGTTCGTCGCCCGGCCCGACCTTCGCGAGACCCTCCACCTGACGACCCGTCTCCCCCGCACCGGCCTGGGGCACCTGCTCGCCCACCAGGACCCCGGCGTCCGCGCCCTGGCCGCCGCCGACCCCACCCTCCCCGAGCCCCCGGTCGCCCTCCTCGACGACCCGTCCCCCGAAGTCCGCCGGGCAGCCGCCACCAACCCCCTCCTCCCGACCGACGTCCTGGAAACCCTCCTCCAGGACCCCGACCTCGCCCGCCCGGCAGCCGCCAACCCCTCCCTCACCGGCCCCCGTCTCCACGCCCTCCTCGACGCCGCCGGTGTGCCCCGTCCCTGACCCACCCCTGACCCGCCCTCAGAAGCCCCCGCCCCAGCCGAAGGTGAGCCCGTACGCCCGCCCCATCGCGTGCCACCCGCGCCCGCCGTCGTACTGCACCCAGGCCCGCGCGACGGCGAACCACACCGCGAAGACCCCGAGCACGACACCGACCACGACGAACGTCCCGAAGCACGCCAACAGCACCACCGCGACGACCACCAGCCCCGCCCCGAGGTGAGCGTCCCCCAACTTCAACGGCGCCTCGGCCCGCGCCACCCGCCCCGCCGCCCGCTCCTCGGCGAGCCGCCGCTCCCGCACGTCCTGCGGTTCGTCCTGGTCGAAGTACACGGCGCCTCTCGGAAAGTCTGCTCGGGGATCGATCGCACACGAGGCTACGTCAGCGGGCCCGCCGCCGACCGAAGGTGGAACGGTACGCACGCCTGACGGCGACCGGCCACTCCTCGCCGTCACTCCGCGCCACAGCGAGGTTGAGCACGTACACCAGCAGCATCACCGCGGCGAGCACCCACACGAACTCCAGCACGCCTCGATACGCGGAGAGGGCCATGGCCCCGGCCACCCCCACCGCCCCGACGTGCGCCCACCCGAGGTCGAGCGGCGCCGCGAGCCGCGCCGCCCTCCGCTCCTCCCTGACCGCGGCCCGCCTCTCCCGCGCCGCCACCTTCGCCGCCGCCCGCTCCCCGGCGAGCCGCCGCTCCCGCACGCCCTGCGGTTCGTCCTGGTCGAACTTCACGTGTCCCCCGATGGCTCTACAACTCACGACTCATCCGACCGCGGAGACTACCCCCCCTGACGCCCCGTCATCCGGGCGGGGCACCTCAGTCTCGCCGCCACGTGACATCCTGGCCGTCATCAACAGAGCGAGGAGGAAAACCTCACTTCATGCACAAGCCAACTGCAGCCCTGCGTACTCTTTCCGAGATCGTCATCAGCGCGAATGTGGGAGTGATTCACCTGAGGCGAGTCGGCGAACTACTGGTGGCGAGGGCCGAGCTGAGCAACCGGATTCTCTACTCAGACCGAAAAATCAATGTCCTGATGAATTCCTCGCTGATCTCATGTTCGGAACCGCTGCCGTCGAGCAATCCTATGTGAGCGCCTGGGAGGCGTGCGAATCAGGCACCGACGAATGGCGCACGAGCGAAGGGCTTCCAGCCCTGGACAGTGCATTGCACCGCGCCGCCGAGTACTTTCTCGAGATCGCCGGGCAAGCATGGTCGACCCCTGAGGTGCAGCCTCGACCTTCTGTACGAAATCCAGCCATGGCCACGAAGGACGCTGTCAAGGGAGGGCTGACCAATGCTAAAAGGCATCCACGCAGTTCGATGGCATGAGCTCCAGGATGCCTGCGGCCCCGCCCGGGACGTTCCCGACCTGCTCTCACGGGCAGCCTGGGGCGACGCTCCGAGCTCTCGGGATGCAATCGATCGCCTCAAGGACCACATCTGCGAACTCGGCTTCGTCGTGAGAGAGGCGACCGCTCCGGCCATTCCCTTCCTGGTGGAATTGGCCGAAGCGCCACACATCCAGTGCAGGCCGGAGATTCTTGATCTGCTGCTGAGCATCGCACGGGCCAACCAATGGAGCAACGCAGCGGCAGCCATGCCGTCGGATCGCGCCGGCAACTACGCGGAACCGTTGGACTGGGAACGTGCATGCCGCTCCGCACTCCACGACGCCGCACCCTCCCTGCAAAAGCTGGCGTCATCCCTGGAAACCGAAGTAGCACAACCGGCCCGTAAAATTATTCAGCTCCTGAAAGACCCCGACGATTCGGGCCGACAATCTCATGAACATACGCCTCGGAAACGGACGAATCCGGAGATGTCGCAATAAGCGGACGGTCTGCGCAGAGGCTCGGCCGGGGTTCTCCAACCGAGCCTCCGGCAGCCCCCCTGACGACCCGCCACCCGATCGGAGCGCTGCGGGTGCGGCGCGCCGACGGGCCGTCCTACGGTGCCGGGGTGGGGGCGGACCTACGAGAGGTGAGCAGTTCCATGGCAGCGAAGTTCGAGCTCTACACCGATGAGTCGGGCGTGCACCGGTTCCGTCTCAAGGCCAGCACGGGCGCCGTGATCATCACCAGCGAACCGTACGAGACCCAGGAACAGTGCATGAAGAGCATCGAGTCGATCCGCAAGGCCGCGCCGTATGCGAAGGTCTCCGAGGCCACCGCGGCGGCACCGGCGTAGTCCGCCGCACCGGAGGCCGGCCCACGACGACGAGGTGGGCCGGCCTCCGGTGCGCGTGCGCGACGGTCCGTCAGTAGACGCTGACGCCGTAGGCGGCGAGCGCCTCGGTGACGGGCTGGAAGAAGGTGGTGCCGCCGCCGCTGCAGTTGCCGGAGCCGCCGGAGGTGAGGCCGTGGGCGGTGTTGCCGGAGAAGAGGGCGCCGCCGCTGTCGCCGGGCTCGGCGCAGACGGTGGTCTTGATCAGGCCGCGGACGCTGCCCTCGGCGTAGTTGACGGTGGCGTTGAGGGCGGTGACCTTGCCGCTGTGCACCTTGGTGGTGCTGCCGCTGCGGGTGACGGTGGTGTTGACCGTCGGGGTGGAGGCGGCGGTGATCCGGCGGGTGGTGCCGTTGTAGAGGTCCACGCTGGAGGGCGGCACCGAGCCGTTGGTGTACTTGACGATGGCGAAGTCGTCGCCCGGGAAACGGGAGTTGGTGGTGTCGCCCAGCTTGGTGGTGTGCCCGGAGGTGGTGTACCAGGACGGGGCGTCGTTGCCGCAGTGACCGGCCGTCAGGAAGTAGTAGGTGGTGCCCTTGCGCACGTTGAAGCCGAGCGAGCAGCGGAAGCTGCCGCCGTAGATGGCGTCGCCCCCGGCCAGCTTGATGCTCAGGGTCCCGGGCACCCGCTCGACCCGCACCGCCCCGCCGAGCTGCTCCGCCACTCCGGCGACCTGGGCCAGCCGCTCCCCGCCCACGCTGTCGTCCACCGTCAGCACCACCTGGTTGCTCACCGGATCGACCGCCCAGGCCGTCCCGGGGACGGCGGCCCGGCGGTCCAACTCGGAGGTGGCCGAGGCCAGTTCGGCACCACTACGACTCACCAACCGGGGCAGCGCACCGGTCACCCGCACCTGCTGCGCGGCGGCCGGGTCGGTGACGTTGACCACCAGGCGGCCGCTGTCGTCCAGGTAGGAGCCGGCCGTGCGGCCCTCGCCCAGGCTCTGCTGCAGCCCCTCGGCGAGGGCGGTGACCTGGTCGCCGGTGGGGGCCGGGCGGGCGGTGGCGGTGGTGGGTGCGGCCAGTGCGGCGGTGGTGGCGAGCAGGGCGGTGGCCGCGAGCAGGGCGGCGGGGCGGCGGTTCCTCATGGGTCTCTCCGTGGGGGTTCAGGAGCCGGGGGAGGCGTTTCCTCCCCTCCACCATCCGGCCGCCCCATGCACACGTCAATCCGGGCCGCCCTGCCAATCCGCCCGTCAACTCGCCGTTGCCTCACGAGAGTTCACCTTCCGTCGCTACCCCAGCCGCTCTGCTCCGTCCGGGTGCAGCGTGGTCACACCGCCCCGGACCACCAGCGCTTGGCCGTCCCGCAGCGCACGGTGCGGCACACCCGTCCGGTGGTACTCCGCGGCCACCCGCCCCAGCGCTTCGCTCTCCGGATGCCCGGGGGAATCCACGTGCGGCACCACCACGTAGTCCAGCACCCCCAGCCCGTCCCACCGCACGGCCGCCACGTCCCCGTACGCCACCGCCACGTCCGCCGGGTCGTCGCACCCCTCCAGCCCCCGCAGGCTCCTCCCGAGCACCGCCGGCCCGGCACTGTACCCGGCGTAGACCAGCTCGTCCCGCCGCACCATCCCGGTCAGCACCACGTCCGCCCCGCTGCGCGCCAGCGCCTCGCGCAGCACGAAGACGTTCCCGCCCCTCACCCACACCACCGGGTACCGCGCCAACTCCTCCGCGAGGGCTCCGGGTTCACCCCCGAACCACTTCCGCAGATCCACCTCCACCGGCGCCAGCCCCAACCCCGCCAACGCCGCGAACTCCCGCTCCACCCCGGCCCGCCGCACCTCCCCCGGCGCGGCATCCATCGCGTTCGCCACCACCCCCACCGGGCACCCGGCCCCCACCCGCCCGAGCAGCCCCACCAACTCCTCCGGGCGGTCACCGAGCCGGAACGAAGACAGATACAGTCGCATCCGCCCACACTAGCCACCCGCCCGGAAGCCTCCGCGGACAGCTCGACCACCCTGGTCACGGCCGACCAGTACGACTCCTGGTCCGAGAGCCGCTGCTCCGCCCTCGAGATCGTGGACGGCCTCGCAACGCCCACCCCCGCCCACCCAAACGCCACCGCCGACTGGCCCGTCCCCTCGCCAACGCCCTCGACACGGCCACCCCACTCGAGGACACGCTCGTCCGACGGGTCGCCAGTGATCGCTTGACCTCAAGTGCACTTCAAGTTGAAGGATGGTGCACAGCTCCCGGGAAGCCCGGGGCAGTCGAGGAGGGGTGTCGTCATGGAGCAGCCGCAGATCACCGGGGTCGCCGCGCCGCAGCAGGACGTGGACGCGATCGTCGGCCTGGTCGCCGCCGTCGAGAAGGCCCAACAGGCCGCCGCCCCGGACGACTTCCTCGCGCACTTCCGGCCCGACGCGATCTGGACCACCGGGCACGGCAAGCTGATGATCGGATTGGAGGAGATCGCCGCCTTCACCCGCGCCGTGCTGCCGCCCACCGCCACCGCCCCGGTCACCGCGAGCTACGACGTCGCCCACATCCTCTTCATCCGGCCGGACCTGGCCGCCGTGAAGGTCCGTCAGCGGCCGCTGAACCGCGCCGACGGCCGCCACCTCGACGAGATCTTCCGCGGCCACCCGGACCCGGCCGCCCTCGCCCAGGAGCACCCCGAGGCGCGCCCCGGCAACCCGACCTACGTCCTCGCCAAGGACGACGGCACCTGGCGCATCGCCGCCGCCCAGAACACCACCGTCCAGGACCCGGAGACCCTGGCCGCCCGCCCGTGAACAGTCCCCGAGGTCCGGGCGAGTAGCCGTCCGGACCTCGGGGTACGGGCTCAGGCGCTCGGCTGCAGCCTGCCGATCCGGCCGAGGTGGCCGGCCAGGAGGTCCTCGTGGGCGATGGCGAAGTCACCGTTCGCCAGGCTCATGTACCCGGCGTGGGTGCCCATGACCGTGGGCGGGAGGTACTCGTGCAGCGCGGTCGGCATGTCGAAGGGGTAGCGCACGGGCGAGCCCCAGCCGTCCGGTGCCTCGTCGGTGCCGAACAGGAGCCAGTGGTCGACGGGTACGCGCGCGTCGAGGTCCGGGGCCCCACCGGTGTGACTGTCCAGGGACGGGGCCACGAGCAGGTCCGGGTCCAGGGGCTCGTACCAGAGCAGGAGCGGTTTGGCCTTCCTCGCCTCGGTGTTGTCGAAGCAGCACAGCGCGATCGTGTGGTCCGGGTAGTGGTCGGCGTAGAAGCGCAGCAGCTCGGGGTCGAGCGCGGGCCGTTTGCGCGCGGGCACCCGGCCGAGGGCGGCACGGATCAGCGTCGGGTCGTCGGCGAGCACCACCGTGTAGATGTCGTGGTCGAACACCTCGACCGCCCCCCGCGTCCGACTGTCCATCTGTACGGGCCCGACACCCCGGCTGACCGGAAGCAACGCCTCCACCATGCTCTCCAGGATGGTGGAGCACCCGCCCGCCGAGAGGAAGTTCCCCTGGGTCACGGACCGCGCGGGCAGGTGGAGCAGCATGGCGTTGGGGCCGGAGGCGAGGTTGACCGCCGTGTTCTGGTAGCCCAGGACGTGGATCAGCCCGTGCAGCGGGTGGTTCCGCCGTCCGACGAAGAGGGTGGTGCCGGAGAACTCGGCCCGGGCCGAAGAGACGCACATGGGCTCAACCTAGCCGCGCCGTCCGCTCCGTAGAGGACCGATCCCGGAAAAACCTGGTGCCCCGGAAGTCCCCGGCGGTCCACAATCGGTTCCGCGGACGGGTGTAGCTCAGTGCCAGAGCAGCTGACTCTTAATCAGCAGGTCGGGGGTTCAAGTCCCTCCACCCGTTCCGCACCCCAGGCGTCCGGCCCGAGGCGTCAGTCGCCCTGGGACCAGGCGGCGCGGGGCAGCGAGAGGTAGATCCCGAAGTCGTCGAGACCGGTGGCCGAGCCGATGGCCTCGTGGAGGGTGTCGACCCGTTCCTGGCGGTTGGCGTCCCGGCTCGGGAACCACTTCGACCTGATCTCGATCACCACGGGCAGGCCGCCACGGTCCAGCGCGCCGAACGCGCGGAAGCGGACGTCCACGTCCCCGGGCTGGAGGTCACCGTCGTACGGCTCCTCCGGACACTCCACGGCCAGGGACACCAAGTGCGGCAGCACTGCGGCCAGTTCGCGCAGCTGGGACTCCGGGACGGTGGGGGCGTGGGTCACGTCGACGATCGGCATGCCCGAACCCTAACTCCCTGGCCCACGCCACCCTCGCTCCCGGCCCGCTGCCCTCCGGCCTCCGGCCTCCCGGCTTCCTGGCCCCGGTGGAACCGGCCGGTCAGTTCGTGCCAGCGGTACGAGCCGGCCAGGGCCTCCTGCAGGGCCTCGACGAAGGCCACCGCGTCCGGTGGCACGGCCGCCGCCGCCCGGGCCAGGGTGTTCACCCGTGCGGTCAGCAGCGCGTCGACGAGGTCCTCGGCGCCGCGCAGGGGCATCCCGAGGGCCTTGCGGGTGACCTCGACGCCGTTGTTGCCGACGGAGCCTTCCTCGATCTCCCGCTCGTAGGAGACCAGGTCGTTGTGCAGGCTGACGGCGTCCACGAACGCGTCCAGGGCGGAGCGCAGTTCACGGTCGCGCAGCAGTTCCGGCCGGAGCTCGCCGCCCGCGTGCTCCATCAGCAGGGCGGTGAACTGCAGGCCGCCGAAGTCGCGGCGGGCGCCGAGGTACTCGACCAGGTCGTCGACCGCGTGGTCGACGTGCTCCAGTTCCCACAGCACGCCCTCCAGGAAGCGCCGCACGCTCCCGACGAAGCGCTCGCGCCAGAAGGGGCTCGCGGCCGCGGCGGTCTCGGGCCAGAGCTCGGCGAAGGCCCGCTCCACCGGGTTGGCCGGGACGGGCAGGTGCGGCGAACCGTCGAGCGGCAGGAAGCGCATCAGCCGCTCGGCCCGGACCTCGGCCGGCACCCGGTCGTGGTCGCGTCTCGAGAGCGGGAGGAAGAGGTCGTCGACGAACCAGAGCGCGACGTGCCAGGCGGTGACCAGGTCCAGCTCGCGGGGGTCGGCGTCCGGGTGGGTCAGGGCGATGAACAGCGGGAAGTCGGCCCGCCGGAAGGTCTCCTCGCTCCACCGCCGGGGCCACGCCAGGTACTCCTGGTCGAACATGCCCATCCGCCGCGCCCACTCCAGAGCACGTGAACGGGCCTGGTCGACGCTCGGGTTGAGGCGGGAGCGGAACGGCATGTGGAACGTCGGCCGCGCGAGGATGTCCATGATCGGCAGCCTCCCGTACCGCCGCACTCCGTGGTCGACTTCGATCGAAGATCGGCCAGAAGTTGGCCTGAACACATCACAGAAGAGCCCGCGCAGAGCACCTCAGGCTGCCGCAGCGGCTCCGAACGAGGCCCGGGCCCGCTCGATGAACTCCCCCACCCCCGGCTCCCGCCGCCATGGCCCCAGCGCCGCACCGAAGTCCCGGACGTAGTCGACCGCGCGGGCGGAGCGGACCCCGGCGAGGACGTCCAGCGCCTGGTGACCGACCGTCAAGCCTCGCTCCAGCTCCCGGGATTGGAGGTGCGCGGTGGCGACGACCGTCAGGCGCAGGCCGACGGAGCGGGTGAAGGCGCCGGTGGGGATCGCTGCCGTGCGGTCGTTCCAGCCCAGAGCGGCGGCGGGGTTGCGGAGGTCGCGGAAGACCTCGACCGCGTCGGCGGCGAGCCGGGCGGGGCCGTAGAAGTCGATCCAGGCCGGTTCGCCCGCACCGCCGCCCACGCGGGACTGGTCGAGCAGGCGCTCGGAGGCGGCGAGCGCGGCGGAGGCGGCCCGGGCGTCCCCCTCCCGCGCGTGGGCCCGGGCCTCGATCAGCTTGGTGAAGGCCAGCACCCGCGGGGCCGAGCGGCCCTTGGCCCGTTCGAAGGCGCCCTGGGTCATGTCCACCGCCTCGCCCGCGAAGCCACGCAGCAGGGTCTGCATCGCCATGGTGGTGAGCACGTAGCAGCCCAACTGGACGTCGCCGCCCGCCCGGGCGAGCCGCAGGGCCTGGATGAAGTGCCGCTGTGCGGCGTCGTGTTGGCCGGTGTCGAAGGCCGTCCAGCCGGCCAGCCGGGAGAGTTCGGCGGTGACGGAGAACAGCCGGCGGCCGACCCGGTCGTCGAAGGAACCGTTCAACAGCGGGACGGCGCGCTCCCGCAGGCAGGCGGTCACGGAGCCGGCGCGCCAACTCCCGCCGCCGTACTTGGAGTCCCAGCGCCGCGCCTCCTCGGCGGCCTCGCCCAGCTCGGCGAGGTCGGCGGCACCGACCCGGCCCCGCGCCGTGTTCCGGCCCCGGTGGGCGGCGTCCTCGTCGGCGGGGTTGACCAGCCAGCGCGTCACGGGGGTGGCGAAGGAGGAGACCGCGAAGCCGGTGCCGGTGAGGAAGTCGCGCCGGTTGACCGAGCTCCAGAAGGCGGTGGCCACCCGGACGGCCTCGGCGGGGTCGCGGGGGAAGTCCAGTCCCGCCGCCGCGTCCGGCTCCGGCCCGGCCTCCGCCATCCCGATCTCGGCCAACGCGACCGGCCTGCCGAGCCGTTCACCGATCGCCCGGGCCAGCAGCGCCGGGACGGGCCACTCCGGCACCATGCCCCGGCGGCACCAGTTGGCGACCGAGGTGTGGGTGTACCGGGTGGTCAGCCCGGCCCCGGCCGCCAACTGGTTGACCCGGTGGGCGAGCGCCTTGCGGCTGGCCCCGTCGCAGGCCTCGATCATCCGGGCCAGCGCCTCGTTCGGCGGCTTGGCCCTGCGCGCGGTCGTCCCCACGGTCGCTGTCTCCCTTGCTCCGCCCCCGCCACACCCGGCACGGGGGTTGGTACGTCCGGCGGCTGATGCCGGATCACCGAGGTTAGGACCTCCGCGGGCCCGGTGAGGTTCCCGCGCACCGTGCGAGCCCCCGTGTGAGCCCCCTGCCGATCCGGTGGGTCCGGCCCGGAACGAGTGGCACCGTCCGCCACCACCAGGCGCACGCGGCGGGCCGCGAGCCGTGAGCCTCCCTGCGAGCCCTCCCTCGACCCGGGCCCTCCGGGTTGGCTGAGGAGCGTCCGAGCCCCGACGGAAGGATCCACCCCGTGAAGCTCACCGTGATCGGCTGCGGCCACCTCGGCGCCACCCACGCCGCCGCGATGGCCGAACTCGGCCACCAAGTCCTCGGCCTGGACCTCGATCCCGACAAGGTCGCGGCCCTGAACTCCGGCCGCGCCCCGTTCCACGAGCCCGGCCTCGACGAGCTGCTGGCCCGTCACACCGCTTCCGGGCGGCTGCGGTTCACCACCGACCGGGACGAGGCCGCGGCCTTCGCCGAGCTGCACTTCCTCGGCGTCGGCACCCCGCTCGGCCCGGACGGCGCCTACGACCTCGGCGCGCTGCGCGCCGCCGTCCGCGGCCTCGCCGCCCGGCTGACCGGACCGGCGGTGGTCGTCGGCAAGTCCACCGTCCCGGTCGGCACGGCCGCCGAGCTGCTCGCCCTGCTCCAGGACGCCCCGCACCACGTCGAGTTGTGCTGGAACCCGGAGTTCCTCCGCGAGTCCCGGGCCGTCCAGGACACCCTACGGCCCGACCGGCTGGTACTCGGCTTCGCGGGCCGCAGCGGAGGCACCGGGCAAGGCCGCCGCGCCGAGGCGTTGGTGCGCGAGGCGTACGAGGCGGTCATCGCGGCCGGGACCCCGGTGGTGGTCACCGACCTGGCCACGGCCGAGCTCGCCAAGTCGGCGGCGAACGCCTTCCTGGCCACCAAGATCTCCTTCGTCAACGCGATGGCCGAGGTCTGCGAGGCCGCGGGCGCGGACGTGGAGGTGCTGACCGAGGCACTCGGGTACGACGTGCGGATCGGGCGGCGGGGCATGCGGGCCGGGCTGGGCTTCGGGGGCGGCTGCCTGCCCAAGGACCTGCTCGGCTTCGGCCACCGGGCCGCCGAACTGGGCGCCGACTCGGCGGTGACACTCCTGCGGGAGGTCGGGGCGGTCAACACCCGCCGCCGCGAACGGACGGTGGAGCTGGCTCGCGAGCTGCTGGACGGCACCCTCGCCGGCCGCCGGATCACCGTCTGGGGCGCCGCCTTCAAACCCGGCACCGACGACATCCGCGACTCCCCCGCCCTCGCCGTCGCCGACGCCCTCCACCGTGCGGGCGCCACCGTCACCGTCTCCGACCCCCGCGCCCTCGACAACGCCCGCAAGGCCCTCCCCCACCTCGGCTACCTCGACGACCCCACCGAGGCCCTCACCGGCGCCGACCTCCTCCTCCACCTCACCGAGTGGCCCGACTACACCCACCTCGACCCGGCCGCCCTCGCCCCGCTCCCGGCCACCCCCCGCGTCCTCGACGCCCGCCACACCCTCGACCCCGCCACCTGGCGCACCGCCGGCTGGACGTACCGCGCCCTCGGCCGCCCGTAGGGCCGGCCCCCGCCCGCGGGTGGCCCGCAGACGGCGGCACGTGGCGTCCCGTCAGCAGTGGCAGGAGACGTCCAGCACCACGGACTCCGGGTCGAGGGCGTCCAGGTAGGCGTTGGCGTCCCGCAGGTAGCCGTCCTCGCGCATGTCGGTCCACCTCCCGTCGAGCCGCAGCAGCGCGTAGCCGGGCACCGCGTTGGCGCGGGCCAGGGCGAGGTTCCCGGCCCGGTCCTCGGTGAACCGGAACGGCCAGTCGGCCGGCTCCTCGCCACCGGCCACCCACGCGTCGTGCCGCTCCCCGGCGAGGCGCTCGTGCGCGGCGCGCAGCGCCTCGAAGTCCAGCAGTCCGCGCGGGCCGCCGTCGCAGCGGTTCGGCAGGCCGGCCAGGAGGTCGCGGTGCCGGGGCACCTCGCCGTACTCGTACCGGGCCAGCAGCGGATCGTCGGCGGCGTCCGGCCGGTGCAGCAGCCGCGGGCCCCCGATGCGCAGGCTCAGGGCGTCCCATTCGCCGCGCGGGTTGCGGGTGGAGAGGTGGTACCCGCGCCCGGCCTCGTCGACGTAGAGATGACCGTCGTCCCCGGGGACCGTCCCCGCCCAGGCATTCATCACCTCGGCGACCTCGCTCCAGCGGAGGTCCGCCCGGTCCGGCAGGACGCCCCGCTCCTTGTTCACCCGTACCCAGTACACGTCGTTGGGATCCGCCGCCTCGTGGTCCCGGTACTCGGGCACCTCGAGCTCGCTGTAGTAGGGCGCCAGGGCCGCGACGACCGCCTCGTCGTAGCGCTCGGGTGGCATCGTCGGCAGGACGACCAGCATGTCGTACTTCGACACCAGACATTCCTCTTCGTTCATCGAGCAGCTGAGCAGCTGCGGAACCGCATCCTGTCGCAGGGCGGCGCCCCGCCGCATCCGGGTTCCGAGTGGTGCCGTTCCTGCCGTCACGTACCGCCCCGACACCCTGACACATCGGTGGCCCCGGAGTTGACAGGGTGTCGGGTCACAGGGGGTGGTGGCAGGGGGTAGCCTCCCGGGACTACGTCGAGGCAAGGCAGGTCGCAGCGGTGAGCACCGTGAGTTCCGCAACCAACGGTCCCGTGGTCAACGGGGGTGTGTCGTTCTGGTACTCGGCCCTCGGGCTGCCGGAGCAGCGGCCGCCGCTCGACGGCGACCGGACGGCGGACGTGTGCGTCGTGGGCGGCGGGTACACCGGGCTCTGGACGGCGTACTACCTGAAGAAGGCCGAGCCGACCCTGCGGATCGTGGTGCTGGAGCAGCGGTTCTGCGGCTACGGCGCCTCCGGGCGCAACGGCGGCTGGCTGTACAACGGCTTCGCCGGCCGCGGCGCCTTCGCCCGCCGCTACGGCAAGCCGCGCGCCCAGGCGATGCAGCGGGCGATGGACCAGGCGGTCGACGAGGTGGTGGCGGTGGCCGCCGCCGAGGGCATCGAGGCGGACATCGTCCGCGGCGGCGTGCTCGAAGTCGCCCGTACCCCGGCCCAGTTGGAGCGACTGGCGGCCTTCGCGGCCGAGGAGCACGGCTACGGCGAGACCGACCTCCAGGTGCTGACGGCCGGTGAGGCGGCCGCCCGGATCGGGGTGGCCGGGGTCCTCGGCGGGACCTGGACGCCGCACGGCGCCCGCATCCAGCCGGCCAAGCTGGCCCGGGGGCTGGCCGCCGTCGTGACCGGCCTCGGGGTGGAGGTGTACGAGGGCACGCCGGTGACCGCGATCCACCCGGCGCGCGGGACGGCCTCCGCGAGCGCCGAGACCCCGTACGGCACCGTCCGGGCGACCCACGTGCTGCGCGCGACCGAGGGGTTCACCGCCGGCCTGCGCGGCGAGCGCCGCACCTGGCTGCCGATGAACTCCGCGATGATCGCCACCGAGCCGCTGCCGCCGGAGTTCTGGGCGGAGACCGGCTGGGAGGGGCGCGAGGTGCTGGGCGACTTCGCGCACGCCTACATGTACGCGCAGCGGACCGCCGACGACCGGATCGCGCTGGGCGGGCGCGGCGTGCCGTACCGGTTCGGTTCGCGGACCGACAGCGACGGGAGCACCCAGCAGGAGACGGTGCGTCAGCTCCGCGAGGTGCTGGACCGCTTCTTCCCGGCCGCCGCCGGGGCCCGGATCGACCACGCCTGGGCGGGAGTGCTGGGCGTGCCACGGGACTGGTGCTCCACCGTCGAGCTCGACCGCCGCAGCGGCCTCGGCTGGGCGGGCGGCTACGTCGGCTCCGGCGTGACCACCACCAACCTGGCCGGTCGCACCCTGCGCGACCTCGTGCTCGGCGAGCACACCGAGCTGACCTCGCTCCCCTGGGTCGGCCACTCCGTCCGCCGCTGGGAGCCGGAGCCGCTCCGCTGGCTCGGCGTGCACGGCATGTACGCCGCCTACCACGCCGCCGACCGCCAGGAGGCGGACGGCCGCACCACCACCTCACCCATCGCCCGCGCCGCCGACCGGATCGCCGGGCGCTGACCTGGCTGCCGGGCACTGACCCGATCGCCGGGCGCTGACCCGCCGTCAAGTGCTCGTCCGGGGGCCCGCTTCGGGTCGTCCACGACCCGCCGCCTAGGCTGCCGGAAGGAAGCACAGGAGACGCCCCGAGGAGAGCACCCGATGGATCCGCGCCCGGCCACCCCCGCCGACATCCCCGAGCTGGTACGCCTGCGCGCCGTCGCGCTGGAAGGCCTCGGCGTGGACCCGGGCCCCGAGGACGCGCCGTGGCGGGCCTCGGCGCGCGGCTGGTTCGCCGAGCGGCTGACCGGGCGGGACGACCTGCGCTGCCTGGTGGTGGGCGGGGACCCCGGGGAACGGCTGGCCGCGACGGGCCTGGCCTGGGTGACCTACCACCTGCCCTCCCCGCCCCGCCCGGACGGGCGCCGGGGCTACGTCGACGGAATGGTCACCGACGTCACCGCCCGGGGCCACGGCCACGCCCGCCGGATCGTCGACGCGCTGACCGCCTGGCTCGGCTCGCTCGGGGTGCACTACGTGCAGCTGCACGCCAGCGAGGCCGGCGCACCGGTCTACCGGGCGGCCGGGTTCGTGGACGGCGCCTACCCGGGCATGGACCTCACCCTCACCCCCTGACGCGCGGGTCGCACCCGTCACCGCTTCACCGGCCTCCGGCCCGGGTACGTGACCGGGAGGGGGCGGGGCATGACAATGGCCCCCTGTACGAGCGAGAGCCGGGGCGTGAGCGAGTGCCTGGAGGTCGGATGACCGAGTCGATCGCCGAGGCCCTGACGGGCCGTCGGGTGGAGCGGGTGCGCGGCGGCGGCCAGGTCAGACTCGACCTCGACGACGGGCTGACGGTGCTGGTGGACAGCGACTTCCGGCTGCGCACCCCCGGCGGGGTGGAGCACTTCTACCCGCACCTGGGCGCCGACGTGGCGGGCGGCCTCGCCGAGTTGGCCGGGGCCCGGGTCACCGACACCACCGTCACCCCGGCCGGGGGTCTGGAGCTGGCTTTCGACTGCGGGCGCAGGCTCTCGGTGCCCGCCGACACCGTGCACCGCCCGTGGCAGGTGTCCGGCCCAGCCGGCCCGTTGTTCACCGCCGAGCCGGGCGGGTACCTTACGGGCTGAGGACGCTGACGGAGCGTCATCGCACGGGGTCAAACGGGGGAAGCACCAGCATGTTCGGGATCATCAGACCGTGCCGCCACAGCCTGTCCGAATCGCTGCGCACGGAGTGGCTGGCGCACCTCTGCGGCCTCTGCCTGGCCCTGCGCGACGACCACGGGCAGCTGGCCAGGACCGCCACCAACTACGACGGCCTGGTGATCTCCGTGCTGGTCGAGGCCCAGTCCACGGCCGGCCCGGACCGCCGCAAGGCCGGGCCCTGCCCGCTGCGCGGGATGCGCGGCGCCTCGGTGGCCAGGGGCGAGGGGGCGCGGCTGGCGGCGGCGGTCTCGCTGGCACTGGCGGCGGTGAAGGTCGAGGACCACGTGCTGGACGGTGACGGTGCGTTCGCCCGCCGGCCGGTGGCGGGGGCCGCCGGGATGGTGGCCCGGCGCTGGGGGCGGCAGAGCGGGCGGACGGGCGGGGCGGTCGGGTTCGACACCGCCGTGCTGGTCCGGGCCGCCGAGCGGCAGGGCGCGTTGGAGCGCTCGGCCGGTCTCGGCAGCCCGGTGCTGGCCGTCACCGAACCGACCGAGACCGCGACCGCCGAGGCGGTGGCGCACACCGCCGTGCTGGCCGGGCGTCCGGGGAACGCGGCCGCGCTGCACGAGGTGGGCCGGCTGTTCGGCCGGCTGGCGCACCTGCTGGACGCGGCCGAGGACCAGGCGGAGGACGCCCGTACGGGGGCCTGGAACCCGCTGACCGCCACCGGCACCGACCGCGCGGAGGCCGAGCGTCTCTGCCGCGACGCCGTGCACGGGATCCGGCTGGCCCTCGCGGAGGTCGAGTTCACCTCCCCCGCACTGGCGCACCGGCTGCTGGTGCACGAGACCGGCCGCGCGGTCGACCGGGTCTTCACGCCCACCGCGCACTCCCACCCCCACCAGGCCCCGCCGCAGGCGCCCGGCCAACCGCCGCACGCGCCCGAGCCGCCCCGCCCGAACCGCTCCCTCCCCGCCGCCTGCGCGATGTGGGCCTTCATGGCCTGCACCTGCCAGCTGCTCTGCTGCGAGCACGAGGACCCGTTCAGCGGGCAGCGCAAGGAGGGTGCCTGCGCCAACGCCGACTGCGGCAACTGCGACTGCAGCGGCTGCGGTGACTGCTGCAGCTGCTGTTCGGACGGGTGCTGCTGCGACGGGTGCGACGGCTGCGGCTGCGACTGCTGAGGGCCTACAGGATCGGGGCCCGCACCCGGGAGCGCTCAGGCGGGGTGCGGGCCCGGCTGCGGGACCATCCGGTCCAGGCCCTTGCGGTCGTAGTACCGGGTCATCGCGAAACCGAAGGCCAGGGCCACCACGAAGCCGATCGCGATCATGATCCAGCCCCGGGTCAGTCCGGCGTCGGCCCGGGCGTCGAAGTAGAGGATCGACCGGACCCCGGCGGCCAGTTGGCGCATCGGCTCGAAGACCGCCAGGAAGCGGTAGAAGCCGGGGACGGCCTCCAGCGGCACCGTGGCGCCCGAGGAGGGCAGGGCCAGCGCGATGAAGACGAACATCGCGACCAGCTGCCCGATGCTGCCGAAGGCCGCGTTGATCGCCTGCACGCCGAGCCCGACCGACAGGCAGGCGCAGTAGGAGAAGAGCCAGAGCAGCACCCCGTGCGGGGCGTCCATGCCGAGGATCGCGATGGTGGCGAGCATGACCAGACTGGTCGTCAGCACCGAGAGCCCGGCGGTCATCGCCATCTTCAGCACCAGGGTCTGGGTGCGGCTGATCGGCACCGTCGGGCGGCGGGTGTGCCAGGGACCGATCTCGGTGTCGGCGTAGCCGAGCGCGGTGTCGACGCCGCTGTGCACGATGTTGGCGCAGAGGAAGCCGGCCAGCACCAGCAGCAGGGTGTAGTAGAAGGCGCTCAGGCCGAGCCCGGTGTGGGCGCCGATCGGGTGGCCGACCTGGGTCCTCACCTCCACCGGGTCGGCGAGCAGCAGCTGCGTGGTGGCGCTCGCCCCGGCCAGGGCGGGCGAGGCGGTGAGCTGCTTGCCGACCGTCAGCGACACCTGGTGGGCGGACCGCTGGGTGATCTGGGCGGCCAGCGAGGAGCCGAGGCTGCCCATCCCCGGGTTGGTCAGCACGGTGAGGGCGGGCCGGGCGGTGGCCTGAGCGGTCGTCAGCCCGGCCACCGTGGCGGTGAAGTCGGTGGGGACGACCAGGGCGCCGTAGACCTTGCCCGAGTCCAGCTGGTCCTGGGCCTGGGCCCGGTCGAGCAGCCGCCAGTCGACCTGTCCGGCCGGGGTGCCGCCGGTGACGGCCGCGGTCACCTGGGTGCCGAGGTTGGCCTGCTGTCCGGGCAGCGGGGCCCCGGTGTCGGAGTTCACCAGCGCGATCGGCAGCCGGTCCAGGCTCTCCGAGGGGGTGAGGATGCCGCCCATGTAGAGCAGCGAGAGCAGCAGGGTGACCAGCGCGCTCAGCACCCCGGGGGCGATCCAGAGCTTCCAGCGGCGCAGCACCCGCCCGGCGGTGGCCTGCGGTCCGGGGGCCTTCGGGGGGATCGCGCTGGACATTCCACTCCACGTGCTCGGAGGTCGACGGTCGCCGCTTCCCTCGACCATAGGCGGCCGCCACCGCCCTCCCCCGGCACGACACAGCCGCGCCCGGCGGCCGGTGCACGGGGCACCGACCGCCGGGCGCGGTGGGACTGAGGGGGTGTCGGGTCAGAACTGCGCGCTGACGGTGACGCCGCTGAAGTCCGTGACGGCGTGGAGGCTGACGTAGCGGTAGCCAGCCGTCGGGTTGTTCACGGTGATGGACTGGGTGGTGCCGGTCTGGGTCGACGAGGCCGTGAAGGCGCTCGGCGAAGCCCAGTTGTCGGCGTTGTAGTACAGCGCCGCGGTGCCGGTGCCGCCGGAGGTGGTGACCTTCAGCGTGGTGGTGCCGGCCGGCAGGTAGAGGTACATGTAGTCGGTGTTGCCCTTGGTGCGGGCGCGGTCGGACCGGGAGCAGTTCTTGCCGAGCTCGTCCAGCCGGGCCTGGGTGCAGGCCGGCAGGGTGACCGGGCCGCCGTCGACCAGGGTGGTGACGGTGGTCGGCGTGGTGGCCGAGCGGCCGGTGTCGTCGGTGGTGGTCAGGGCGACGGTGTAGGAGCCGGCCTTGGCGTAGGTGTGGCTCGGGTTGCGCTCCTCGGAGGCCGGGGTGCCGTCGCCGAAGAACCAGCTCCACTTCACGATCCGGCCGGAGCCGGTCTGCAGCGAGCGGTCGGTCAGCGAGACGGTGGCGCCGTTCACGGTCTGGTCGAACACCGAGGTCGGGCCGGGGGCGTAGCAGGCGCCGGCCGCGCAGGCGTCCAGCCAGGTGGTGAAGTCGGCGTCGTAGGAGGTGCCGAGACCGTTGTAGAAGGCGTAGGCGCCCTGGTAGTCACCGACCCGGAAGCGGTCCATGATCGTCTTCACGTCGGCGGGGTGCTTCTCGAGCATGTAACGGACCGCCAGGTAGCCCCAGGGGTAGACCCGGGTGGAGTCGGCGTTGCCGTACGTGGTCTGGAAGAGCTCGCTCAGCTTGTAGGTGTGCTTGGCCGCCTGCGCCATCGCGTCGACGTCGGTCGCGCCGCGGTAGGTGTAGGAGGTGTACTCGGCCAGGCCCTCGACCCACCAGATGGTCGGGACCGACATCTGGGTGGAGAAGTTGCCCTTCATGTCGTAGATCGCGTCGAGGTAGTGGGTGTACTCGTGGTTGAGGTTCCACACCCGCGCGGTGTCGTTGACGTTCCAGGCCTTCTGGTACATCACGGTCCGGGCCTGGTTGGCCGGGTCGGTGGCGTCCATCACGGTCTGGCCGCCGTTGTCGGTGCCGTTGTTGAAGATCGGCCACGAGTAGGTGGTGTAGTCGGCCTTGTTGGCGAAGATGCCGAACACCACGGTCTTGGCGTACTGGTTCGGGATCGCGCCGCTGTCCTTGACCACGTTGTGGAAGAAGGCGTCCTGGCCGCGCAGGCTGGCGCAGACCGCGTCCAGCTCGGCGCGGGACAGCGCCTGGGCCTTGAGGATGCGGTTGTCGCAGGTGAGCTGGTTGGGCAGGACCTTGGCGGTCATCACGGCCGGCAGGTCGCAGGTGCCGTAGGTGCCGCAGTCACCGGGCCAGCTGACGCTGATCTGGTAGGCGGTCTTCACCCACAGGGCGCCGTACGGGCCGGGGATCGGGGAGGCGTCGAGCACCCGCTTGACCTGCGGGCGGGCGACCGCCGCGATGGTGGCGTTGGCACCGGAGAGCTTGGCCAGGTTGTTGCCCGAGTTGGCGGCCAGCGCGCCGTTCGCACCGGCGAACAGGTCGCGGTGGTTGACCGCGAAGTCGGCCATCGTGACCAGCAGGCTGGTGTCGGCCGTGAGCGCGTTGACGAACTGCGGGTTGGAGGCGCCGCGCCAGGTGGGGGTGCGGAAGATGGTGTTGACCGCGCTCGACATCTTGACGCTGGCGTCGTACGCCTTGTCGTAGGCGTTCAGGTAGCGCTTGTAGACGTCGAGGAAGCTGCCCTGCAGGTTGATGCTGTCGGTGAGGACCAGCGCTTCCTTGAGTATGTCGGCGTTGGCGTCGGTGACGTCCATCGAGCGCGGGTTGGCGAAGTAGGCGTCCGCGCCGAGCTTGACCGAGTTGGTCAGGGTGGAGTCGTAACTGCCCACCGCGTTCGCGAAGTTGTACTGCGCGTAGTAGCCGGCCCGGAGGAACAGCACCAGCTGCTGGACGCCGTTGGCGTTGGTGCCGTTGTAGGCGGTGGCCTTCTCCTTGTACGCGGCGGCGACCGGCAGCATCTGGGACTGCTTGAAGACGCCGGGCGCGGTGGTGGCGTTGACGCCCTCGAAGAGCGTCGAGACGCAGTCGGTGGTCGAGTTGAGGACGAAGTCGACCAGGGCGGCGCCGGTGCGCGAGCTGAAGTCGGCGGGGGTGCAGCTGGCCGCGGCACCGGCGGCGGCCGCCAGCCCGGCGGCCTTGCCGGCCGGCTTGCCCGCGGGCTCGGCGGCCTTGGTCACGGCACCGGTGCTCTTCAGCTCGCTGGGCTGGCTGAGCACCTCGGGGGAGAGCGGGGCGGTCGACTCCTCGAAGCGCTCGGTGGCCTCGACGGTGTCGGTGAGGGCGCCCGCGGGCTTGGGGGTCGCGGGGGCGGTGACGGCCGACGGCTTGCCGCCGACCGAGGCGGGCGCGGCGGTCGCGACGGCGGGCATCAGGGTGCCCGCCGTGATACAGCCGGCCACCAGGCCTGCTGCGAGGGTGGGCAGGGGTATGCGCAGACGCACGGCCAAGTCCTCTTCTTGTGGGGGTAACTCACGGGACGTCAGGCGGGCTGATGGGGGAATTGGCATGCATCCTGCCACCACCGGAGCGATAGAACAATGTCACAGTTCATATGACATACCTCGGACCTCCCCGGCGCGGCCCCTCCACGGACACCCCCGTACGCTTCGGGTCACAGCCGCTCTGACCGGGCAGCCCTTACCCGACCGAGGGAGCAGTACCGTGACCGCAGCCTCCGTAGCCGTCGTGACCAGCGGAATCGGCCTGGAGCTGGACGCCGACCTGCCCGAGGTGGTGAAGGCCCTGCGGGCGGCCGGCGCGAGCGCGGAAATTCTCATCTGGGACGACCCCTCGGTGGACTGGGGGCGGTACGACCTCGCGGTGATCCGTTCGACCTGGGACTACTCGGAGCGGCTGGCGGACTTCCTCTCCTGGACCGAGCGGGCCGGCCGGGCCACCCGACTGCTCAACCCCGCGGCCACGGTCCGCTGGAACAGCGACAAGCACTACCTCGCCGAGCTCGCCGCCCGGGGCGTGCCGACCGCACCCACCCGCTTCGCCGAGCCGGGCGGGGAGTTCGGCCCCGAGGACCTCCCCACCGGGCGGGGCGTGGTGGTCAAGCCCGCCGTCTCGGCGGGCGCCGTGGACACCGCGCGCTACGAGGCCGGGCGGGCCGGGGACGCCCTGCGGCACGTGCGGATGCTCACCGGGCAGGGGCGCGCGGCCGTGGTCCAGCCCTACCTGCGCCTGATCGAGGAGGGCGAGCGCGCCCTGGTCTTCTTCGCCGGCGCCTTCAGCCACGCGATCCGCAAGGGCCCGGTGCTCACCGAGCCGAACGTCATCGACAACGACCGCACCGCCCACCCCGGCGTGAGCGCGTACGAGCCCACCCCCGAGGAGCTCGCCACCGCCCGCGCCGCACTGGCGGTGGTCCCCGCCCCCGGCGCCCCGCTGCTCGCCCGGGTCGACCTCGCGCTGGACGACGACCGCCGCCCGGTGGTGATGGAGCTGGAGCTGATCGAACCCAACCTCTTCCTCGCCCACCACCCCGACGCCCTCGGCCGCTTCGCCGCCGCCGTCACCTCCCTCGCACACCACGGCGCCCCGTGACCGGGGCGGTCACGGGGCGCTGAGGGTGCGTCAGCCGGGCGTCGGCGGCGTCGGACGGGGTCAGACGGCGGCCGGCGCCGCCGCCTCGATGGTGCGGATGGTGCGGGTGGCCGGGGAGACCGTCAGGCGGACCACCGTGCCGGGGACGACGGTGGCGCGGCGGGCCGGCAGGGCCCAGGCCGTGGTGCGCTCGGCGTCGCCGGTGTCCAGGGCCAGGAACAGCGGGGCGTCCTCGTCCTTGCGCGGCTCCACCCGGAGCACCTCGCCGGTGAGCACCAGCGGAGCGCCCCGCTCCCGGACGGCGAGCACCAGGTACCAGACCGTCAGGAGCGAGAAGGCGGCGATCGCCACGCTCTCGCCGAGCAGCGGGCCCGGCGTCTCGAAGGCGTGCTCCATCCAGCCGTTGCCGCTGGCGAAGTTGCCCGGCATGGTCGCCAGGAAGGCGGCGAACAGCGTCCAGCGGCCGAACTTCTCGGCCACCGCGATCGCGGCCAGGGCGATCGCCACCCAGCCCAGGGTGAGCAGCAGGCCGGCCCGGCGCAGCGAGTGCTCCGCCTCCGGCCCGGTGACCGCCCACTCGGGGCGGCGCAGCGCCGCGAACAGCACCAGGCAGACCACCACCAGGGCGGTGGCGCCCGCGAGTTGGAGCAGCTTGCCGGTGCCGGCACCGAAGCCGGGGTGCAGCCTCGGGTAGCGGATCCGGACCGGTCGCCAGGTGCCGCCGTAGGAGGACCAGACCCGGCGCTTGTCGCCGGAGTCGAAACCCAGCAGCCGGGCCGCGTCGCTGGTGACGCCGAGCGCGGCGCCGTAGCCGAGGTAGCGGTCCCAGACCGTGACGGCGGCGGGCGGCAGGGCGCCGAACTCCTCGTGGGCGCGCAGCCAGCCCTGGACGCCGGCCCAGTGGCCGGCCCGCTCCAGGCCGCGCGGGGTGGCGCGTTCGTGGCCCAGCACCCGGGTGAGCACCCAGCTGAACGGGACCAGCGGGAGCAGGGCGGCGGCGACCACGCCGCGGATGCCGTGGTGACCGGCCAGTCCGGCCCCCGCGAGCGACGCTCCGGGGAGGCAGGCCAGCACGCCGAGCAGGCCGATCAGCACCGGGCCGAACCGGGGGCGGGAGATCCCGCGCTGCCAGGCCTCGGTGACGATCTCCTTGCGCAGCGCGGCGTTCCACGCCTTGGAACGCTCCTCGGCCCGGAAGGCGATGGCCCCGATCGGGGCGCCGTCGGCACCGGCCCGCTCGGCGGTGCGCAGCAGCACCCGGCGCTCGTAGGGGGTGAGGTCCTCGGCCGCCTTGCCGGTCAGGTGGACGGTGGTCCGCGCCGGCTCGTTGCCGGGCTGGCGCAGTTCGAGGTGGCCGCGGGCGGCCAGGTCGAGCAGGGTGGCGGCGGCCGCGTTGTCCACGGAGCGCCAGCCGTTGGCCAGCAGGGCGACCAGGGCGGGCCGCTCGGGGTCCTCGCCGAACTCCTGGGTGGCGGGGCCGGGCCGCACGGCGCCGTTCCGGGTCGCGGCCAGCGCGGCGGCGAGCACCGCGAACCAGAGCACGGCCAGCCCGAGCGCGCCCCAGTAGAGCTGGGTCTCCAGGCTCACGCGAACCTCACCTCGGTGGGCGCGTCGGCGACCGGACCGGCCTCGAAGTACTCGCGGTGGCCGTGGGCGCCGCCGATGCCGGCGACCAGGTTGGCCGGGAAGCTCTCCAGGGCGTTGTGGTAGCTCTGCACGGCGCTGTTGTAGAACTGCCGGGCGTAGGCGATCTTGTCCTCGGACACGGTCAACTCCGCCTGGAGGTTGGAGAACTGGCGGTCCGCCTTGAGCTGCGGGTAGCTCTCGCCGAGGGCCAGCAGCTTGCCCAGCGAGGCGGTCAGCACGTCCTCCGCCGCGGCCTGGCCGGCCACGGTGAGGCCGCCGCCGGTGGCCGCACCGCGGGCCGCGATGACCGCCTCGAAGGTGGCGCGCTCGTGCGCGGCGTACCCGCGGGCACCTTCGACCAGGTTCGGTATCAGCTCGTGACGGCGCTTCAGCTGGACGTCGATCTGCGCCCAGGACGCCTTGGTCTGGTTGCGCAGCCGCACCAACCGGTTGTAGGTCCGGACCACCCACCACACGGGGAGCACCACCAGGACCAGGACCGCGACGAGCACACCGATGAGGACACCCACGGTGTCGACCTCCAGAGGGGAAGAGACCTCGCACTCCGTGGAGGTCGGGCAAAGATCCCATGGATATCACGCCGGGGACACCGGCCCGAAGGGGGTTTCCTCCGGGCCGGTGCGCGGTGCTACTTGAGGCCGCTGTCGAGCGCGTTGATCAGGGTGCCCGACGGGGTGTCACCCGTCATCTCCCAGATCATCGCGCCGAGCAGGTTCTTGTTCTTGATGTAGGCCGCCTTCTTGCCGATCGACCAGGCGTCGTCGAAGGTCCACCACTGCCCGCCGGCCCCGGTGTAGCCGAAGGTGGAGACGGACTGCTCGTCGTGGACGACCGTCATCCCCGGGAAGGTGGTGACCAGATTGTTGTAACCGCGGGTGCCGGCCTCCTCGGCGAACTGCCCCGGCGCCGCGCCGGTGGCGGCCTGCCACTCGCCCTTCACCCCGCCGTCGGTGACGCCCTGCCAGCCCCGGCCGTAGAACGGGAAGCCGATGGTGAGCTTGCGCGGGTTCACCCCGGCGTCCAGGTAGGCCTTGACCGCCGCGTCGGTGGAGAACTTCACCGGGTACGGGTCCTGGGCGTCGGCGTAGAGGTTGGCCTGGTGGCCGGCCCGGTTGGGCTCCCAGGAGTTGTCGCTGCCCGCGCCGTGGAAGTCGTAGCCCTGGACGTTGGCGATGTCCAGGTACTTGAAGATCTGCGACAGGTCCCAGCCCTGGTTGATCTTGGCCGGGTCGGCGGGGGTGAAGGCGGTGAGCAGCTTGTGCGAGCCGCCCAGCGCGTCCAGCTGCTTGCGGAACTCGGCCAGCAGCGCGGTGTTGTTGGCCTTGTCGTTGACGCTCCAGTGGTTGCCGGCGTGGCCGTCCGGCGAGCCCGGCCACTCCCAGTCCAGGTCGATGCCGTCGAAGATCCCGGCCGCCACGCCCGGGCCGCCGGCCGCGTTGTAGGCGGGCAGGTCGCCCTTGATCCAGACGTCCAGGCAGGACTTGACGAACTTCTGCCGGGAGGCGTCGGTGGCCGCCACGTCGGAGAAGTACTTGGAGTAGGTCCAGCCGCCCAGCGAGACCACGACCTTGAGGTGCGGGTACTTGGCCTTGAGCTTCTTCAGCTGGTTGAGGTTGCCGCGCAGCTTGCCCCAGCCGTCGTCGGCCACCCCGTCCACCGACTGGGCGGCGCTGAACGGACGGCCGTAATCGGCGTCCGCGTCGCCCGCGCCGGTGCCCTGGTCCGGATCCTGCGGGTTGGCGGTGGTGCCCTTGGTGACGCCCGCCAGGCAGGTCAGGTTGACCGGGTCGATGTTCTCGAAGGCGTAGTTGATGACGTCGAGCTTGGCGGCCGAGCCGGAGGTGTCGAGGTTCTTGACGAAGTACTGGCGGCCGTAGATGCCCCACTGGGTGAAGTAGCCGACCCGGGTGTACTTGCCCGGCCCGGCCAGGTCACCGGTGGTGGCGGTGAGCGGGGCGGAGAGCGGGGAGAGGTTGTCCACCGCGTCCCGGGCCCGCACCGTGAAGGTGTACGAGGTGGCGGGGGCGAGCGAACTCACCGTCGCCGTGGTGCCGGTGACGCTCTGGGTGAGCGCACCGTCCCGGTACACGTCGTAGGAGACCACTCCGACGTTGTCGGTGGAGGCGTTCCAGGCCAGCGCGATCGACCCCGAAGTCACCGTGGTGGCACGGAGGTTGGTGGGCGCGGTGGGCGGCACGGGGTCACTGGCCGGGTCGGTCGTGGTGAACTGCACCACCGGGCTGACCGGTCCGGCGTTGCCCCGGGTGTCCTTGGCCCGGACGGTCAGGCCGTACGCGGTGGCCGGGGTGAGCCCGGTCGCGGTGCCCGAGGTGCCGGTCGAAGTCCCCACCACGGTTGAGCCGTTGAGGATCTCGTAGGAGGCGACGGGGTAGTCGCCGGGGGTGGCGGCGGGCCAGCTCAGCGCGGCCGACTTGGTGGTCAGCGCGGTGACCACCGGCTTGCCGGGAGCGCCCGGCGGCACGTCGGGGGTGCCGTCGCACTTGTCGCCGTTGACGGTGCAGCCGGTCGGCGTGCCGATCGGGCCGTTGGCGACGAACCAGAAGCTGTACGGCTCGGTGGTCGCGTTCGGCTGGACGGTGGCGTTGTAGTAGGCGTTCTTGGCCACCACGTGACGGCCCGTCACGGTGGCGTCGCCGTTGTAGCTGCCGCTGATGGTGACGCCGGCCGGGAGGTCGAACTCCAGGGTCCAGCCGGTCACGGCGGTGGTGGTGGCGTTGCGGACGATGAAGGTGCCCTTCCACCAGGAGCCGTTGTCGGCCGTGGTGAAGGTGGCGGTCAGCCGTCCGGCCGCGTGCGCGGGTGGGGCCGCGAGCGTGGCGAGGAGGGCGACCGGGAGCAGCAGCGCTGTGCTCAACAACGCGAGCAGCCTGCTCCTGAGATGGGTGGGCATGGTTCTCCTGTGGGTGTGGGGGTTCCGTACAGGGGGTTGCAGAACCGTGCTTGCCGTCCGGTCGGGTGACGGCCGAATCGCACTGGGCGATGTGAGGATGAATGTAGGAGGACTGGACCACAGCGTCAACAGGTCCATACCATTTGCGCGACGCCGTCAAGCCCCGGGGCGTGCACCGACCATGCCCCGGCCCCCCATGTCCTGACGGTCCGTCCGCTCGGTACCAACCATCCCCCACTGGAGGTACTCGTCTTGCGTACCCGTATCCGCCTGCTCTCCGTGGCAGGCGCCGGCATCCTGGCGGCCGCGGCGGCACTCACCGTGCCGACCACCGCCCAGGCGGCCAACCTGTTGACCAACCCCGGCTTCGAGACCGGGACGCTCTCCGGCTGGTCCTGCACCGGCGGCCTCGGCTCGGTGGTCTCCAGCCCCGTCCACGGCGGCTCCAAGGCCCTTGCCGGCGCGGTGAGTTCGAGCGACACCGCGAAGTGCACGCAGACCGTCGCGGTGCAGCCCAACACCGCCTACACGCTGAGCGGCTGGGTCCGCGGCAACTACGTCTACCTCGGCGTCACCGGTGGCACCTCCACCTGGACCCCGTCCGCCTCCGCCTACACCAAGCTCTCGGTCTCCTTCACCACCGGGGCGAGCCAGACCAGCGCCGAGATCTACCTCAACGGCTGGTACGGGCAGGGGACTTACAACGCCGACGACATCAGCCTGGACGGCCCCGGCGGCAGCAACGACACCCAGGCGCCGACCACCCCCGGCACCCCGCTCTCCACCGGCAAGACCTCCTCCACGGTCTCCCTCACCTGGGGCGCGGCCACCGACAACGTCGGCGTCACCGCCTACGACGTCTACCAGGGCTCGACCCTGGCCACCACCGTCGGCGGCACCAGCGCCACCGTCTCCAACCTGAGCGCCAACACCGCCTACACCTTCACCGTGAAGGCCCGCGACGCGGCCGGGAACACCTCCCCCGCCTCCAACGCGGTGAGCGTCACCACCGACCCGGGCACCACCCCGCCGCCCGGCTTCAAGCAGGCCGCGCCCTACCTCTACAACGGCTGGGGCAACCCGCCGTCCCCGACCACGGTGATGAGCGCGACCGGCATCAAGTGGTTCACCATGGCCTTCATCCTGGCCCAGAACGGCTGCAACCCGACCTGGGACAGCCAGCGGCCGCTGCTCGGCGGCGTGGACCAGACCGTCATCAACCAGATCCGGGCGGCCGGCGGCGACGTCGTCCCGTCCATCGGCGGCTGGAGCGGCAACAAGCTCGGCCCCAACTGCTCCACCCCCGAGGCGCTGGCCGGGGCCTACCAGAAGGTGATCGACGCCTACGGCCTCAAGGCCATCGACGTGGACATCGAGAACACCGACGAGTTCGAGAACGCCACCGTCCAGGACCGGATCATCACCGCCCTGAAGATCGTCAAGAACAACAACCCCGGCCTGCGGACCATCCTCACCTTCGGCACCGCCACCAGCGGCCCGACCTCCTGGGGCAACCGCCTGATCGAGCAGTCCAAGGCGCTGAACGCCAACATCGACGTCTTCACCATCATGCCGTTCGACTTCGGCGGCGGCGCCGACATGTACGGCTCCACCGTCAGCGCGGCCGAGGGCCTGAAGACCAAGCTCAAGTCGGTCTTCGGCTGGGACGACGCCACCGCCTACGCCCACCTCGGCATCAGCGGCATGAACGGCCTGAGCGACCAGCAGGAGCTCACCAGCACCGACACCTGGACCAAGATCCGCGACTGGTCCAACACCAAGCACATCGCCCGCCTGGCCTTCTGGTCCGTCAACCGGGACCGGCCGTGCCCCGGTGGCGGCGTGCAGGAGACCTGCTCCGGCACCTCGCAGGCCGACTGGCAGTTCACCAAGATCACGGCCGGCTTCACCGGCTGACGCTCCGGACGACCGGGCCGCGCCTGCCGGAGCGTCAGAGCTCCAGCAGGCGCGGCTCGGTGGCCGCCACCGCGCCGACCACCGCGCCGCGCGCACCGTCCTCCCAGTCCAGCAGGTGCAGCCCGTCCCACCGGCCGCGCAGCGGCGAGCCGTCCAGCGGCAGGGCGGAGAGGTCCACTCCGGCCAGGGTGTCCAGCGTGGCGCGGCCGACCTTGATCAGCGCCTCCTTGCGCACCCAGAGCCGAAGGAACGCCCGCTCCGGTTCCGGGTGCTCCTTCAGCCGCGCCAACTCGGCCGGGGCCAGCACCCGTTCGGCCACCTCGGCGACCATCCCCCGGGACGGCTGCTCCACGTCCACCCCGACCGGGCCGGGGCCGGCCGCCGCGGCCACCACGCCCTTCCCGTGCGAGAGGCTCACGTGCACCTCCGGGTGCTCCGCCAGGTACGGCCGGCCGTGGCCCTCCTCCTCACAGTCCGGGCAGCGCTGGAGCAGCGTCAGGGCGGCGGCCTCCGTACCGAGCAGCCGCGCGGCGCACTCGCGCACCAGCACGTGGGCCGCGACGAAGTCCTCCCGGGTCGACGCGTGCCGGAACCGCGCGGCCCGGGCCCGCTCCACTCCGGTCAGCAGCCCCTCCCCCGCACCGGCCCGCGCCAGCACCTCCGCACTGCCCGCGACCACCACCAGCGGCTCCACCACACGCCTCCCTCACTCGATCCGCCCGAGCCTACCCCCCGCCCACGCACCACCGGCCCTGGCCGGACGCAAGCGACCAGCGGCAGGACGCGCGACCCATGACGCGGGCGGCAAGGCCCACGACGCGGGCGGCAAGACGCAGGACACGCCAGGCGGCAAGCGGCAAGCGGCAAGACGCAGGGCACGCGACTGATGACGCAGGCGGCAGGCGGCAGGCGGCAGGCGGCAGGCGGCAGGCGGCAGGCGGCAGGCGGCAGGCGGCAGGCGGCAGGCGGCAGGCGGCAGGCGGCTGAGCATTGCCCCGCCCCTGCCGGCCGCGGCCCGGCCCGTCGTGCGCGGCCGCGTCCAGACTGACACCGCCTCAGTCCCGCCCTCCCCCTCCCCCTCCTCTCAACTCCCGTCCCGCCGACGGCGGTAGTGCCGGGCCACCCGGGCGCGGTTGCCACAGGTGGCCGGTGAGCACCAGCGGCGCCGGGGGTTCGCGGGCACGAACATCAACGCGCAGTCCTCGGCGGCACAGTCCCGCACAGCGGCCAGCACCTCCCCGCCGGTCACCAACTCGGCCACCGCCTCCGCGAGTTCACCTGCCAGCCGGGCCGAGGCCGGGCCGGTGCGGCGCAGCCGGTAGACCGGCCCGGCCGGGCCGGGGAGCAGCTCGCCCACCAGCGGGGCCGCCAGCAGCCTGGCGTTGAGCGCGTCGAGCACCGCCCCCGGCACCGGCTCGCCCCGCCGGACCCTCCCGACCGCGACCACCGCCAGCTCCCGCACCTCACGGACGGCGGTCAGCTCGGCCGGCCCGGTCACCGCCGGGACCTCCAACAGCCCGCGGGCCTCCTGGAGTTCGAGCCAGCGCCGGAGTGCCGCCGGATCGGCGAGCTGGTCACCGTCCCGGGGACGGGTGTTGAGCAGATCCAGGGCGAGCGGTTCACCGATCAGTGGGTCAGCCATGCCGCTAATGCTAAATCAATCCCTTGACACATTAGAAGACTCTGCGAGAAGCTAACGCCACCAGCCACCAAGGAGGCATTAGAAATGATCGCCCGCGTCCGCCACCGCCACCTCGACGTCGACGGCCTGCGGCTCTTCTACCGGGAGAGCCTGCCCACCGATCCGGACGCCCCGGTGATGCTCCTGCTGCACGGCTTCCCCTCCGCCTCGCACCAGTACCGCCGCCTGATCGACGTCCTCGGCACCCGCTACCGCCTGATCGCCCCGGACTACCCGGGCTTCGGCCACAGCGACGCCCCCGCACCGGCCTCCGCCGGCGGCACCTTCGTCTACGACTTCGACCACCTCGCCGAGGTCACCGAGCGCTTCGTCGAACTCCTCGGCCTGGAGCGCTTCGTGCTCTACGCCTTCGACTTCGGCGCCCCCGTGGGCTTCCGGCTGGCGCTGCGTCAGCCGCACCGCATCGCCGGCCTGGTGGTGCAGAACGCCAACGCCTACACCGAGGGCCTCTCCCCGATGGCCCGCGACTTCATCGCCCTGCGCCCCGGGCAGCCCGGCGCCGAGCAGACCGTCCGCGAGCTGCTCACCCTCCCGATGACCAGGGGCCAGTACGAGGGCGGCACCGTCGACCCCGAGCTGATCGCCCCCGAGGGCTGGACCCTCGACCAGCACTTCCTCGACCTGCCCGGCCGCACCCGGCCCCAGCTCGACCTCGCCTTCGACTACCACTCCAATGTCGCGCAGTACCCGGCCTGGCAGCAGTGGCTGCGCGAGCACACCCCGCCCACCCTGGTCCTCTGGGGCCGCAACGACGCCTTCTTCCCCGCCACCGGCGCCGAGGCCTACCTGCGCGACCTCCCCGAGGCCGAGCTCCATCTCTTCGACACCGGCCACTTCGCCCTCGAGGACCACCTCCCCGAGATCGCCCCCCTGATCGCCGACTTCCTCGACCGCACCTGGAAGCCCTGACGACCGCTCAGCCCGTCCCCACGGTCCGCCGGTAGACCACCGAACCCCGCACCTCGAACCCCGCCCGCTCGTACAACCGGTTCGCCGCCGCCCGCGAGGGCCGCGAGGTCAGGTCCACCGTCCGCGCCCCGCCCTCCTCCGCCAGCCGGACGGCCTCAGCGGTCAACGCCGTGCCCACGCCGTGGCCACGGGCCCCCGCGTCCACCACCACGTCCTCGATCCGGGCCCGCAGCCCGCTCGGCAGCGGGAGCAGTACGAGGGTCAAGGTCCCGACGATCCGGCCGTCCAGCCGGGCCAGCAGCACGGTGTTCGCCGAGCAGGCCAGCAACCCGGCCACCGCCTCGCGGTCCAACGGCTCGGCGCTGCCGGACAGTTGCGGCAGCAGACGGGCGAAGGCCTCGACCAGCTCGCCGTCCGCCTCCCGGGCGATATCCACAAGAACGCTCATGACCGCACAGCCTAGGGGAGGCGCCCGGTCAGCGGCGGTGCGCGGCCTCGGCAGTGCCGGTCCGTCCACCGCCGCCGCCTCCGCCTGCCGCGCCGCCCCGTGCGCCGCTGCCGCCCGGACCGGCCGGGCGCTCCCGCAGGGCTACGACGCAGGGCGTCCCGTGCCGCGCCGCGGGTGTCGTCCCGGAGGTCCGGGGTAGGTGCCCGTACACAGACCGAGGGAGGCCGCCATGACCGTGCCCGTGCCCCCGAACCCGGACACCCACCCACCGTTCCCCGAGCCGCCCCGCCCGGACCCCTTCCCCGGGCCGCCGCCCGGACCGGGCCCGCGCCCGCCGCTGCCCGACCCGGACCCGGGCCCGCCCCCGGCACCCGATCCCGCACCTCCGCCCCAGGAGTGACCGCCCTCCCCCGGGAGTGGCCACGGCAAGGTGCATGAGTACGCGACGGACCTGACCCACCCCTCCCCCACGCGGCCGGCACCCGCTAGCCTCCGTCAGTGCACAGAACAGCGAAGAAGCAGAACCGGATCCTCGCGGTCTGTCTGGCGGGCGGCTTCACCACCATGCTGGACAACTCCGTCCTCAACATCGCCGTCCCCGCGCTGCGCAGCACCCTGGAGGCCTCGGCCACCCAGATCCAGTGGATCGTGGCCGGCTACTCGCTCGCCTTCGGCCTGGCACTGATACCCGGCGGGCGGCTCGGTGACCTGCGCGGCCGCAAGCAGTTCTTCGTCGCCGGGATCGCCCTGTTCGTCGCGGCCGGCCTGCTCGCCGCGGCCGCCACAGACCCGTGGCTCCTGGTGGTCCTGCGGCTGCTCCAGGGCGCGGGCGCCGGCCTGGTCAACTCCCAGATGATCGGCACCCTCCAGGACGTCTTCACCGGAGCGGCCCGCACCAAGGCCCTCGGGCTCTACCAGGTGACCTGCGCGGTGGCCATCGCCCTGGGCCCGCCGCTCGGCGGAGCCCTGATCGCGCTGGCCGGGCCGGAGTGGGGCTGGCGGCTGGCCTTCCTGATCAGCGCCCCGTCCGGACTGGCCACGCTGGTCCTGGCGGTCCGTCACCTCCCGCGCCCCGCCCCGCGCCCCGCCCCCGCCGCCGGGGCGGCGCACGGCCTCTCCTCCCTCGACCCGCTCGGCCTGCTGCTCACCGCCGCCATCACGGTCGCGGTGATGCTCCCCTTCGTCACCTCCGCCGCGCTCCCCGCCCAGCTGGGCCTGGGCGCCGCCGCCCTGGCCCTGGCCGTCCTGCTGGCCCGGTGGCAGCGGCACTGCGCGGCGACGGGCCGTCAGCCGCTGATCCACCCCTCGCTGCCGCGCTCCGCTCCGTACACCCTGGGCACCCTCACCGCGATGGCCCAGTTCGGCGCCTCGCTGGCCGGCAGCCTGGTGCTGGTGATGTTCCTCCAGGACGGGCTGGGCCTGACGCCCCTCGCGGCGGCCGCCGTCACCCTGCCCTCCGCGGTGGCGATGGCCGTGGTCTCCTCCGTTGCCTGGCGCGCCGTCCAACGCTTCGGGGCCCATCTGGTGCCGCTCGGCCTCACCCTGGCGCTGGCCGCCGTCCTGCTCAGCGGTCTCGCCGCGCTCTGGACCTCGGGGCCCTGGCTGCCCGTGCTGCTCGGCCTCGGCCAGCTCTGCACCGGGGCCGCGGCCGGCCTGGTGGTCTCCCCCAACCAGGCCCAGGTGCTCCGCTACGCCCCCGCCGAGGCGGCCGGGGTGGCGGGCGGCATCCTCCAGATGTCGCAGCGGATCGCCGCCGCCGTCGGCATCTCGGCGATCTCCGGCATCTACCTCAACAGCTCCGCCGCCACCCCGGGCGCCGCCTACTTCCAGGCCGCCCTGGCCTGCACCGCGGTCTTCGCCGTGGCCCTGCTGCTCTCCGTCCTCGCCAACCGCAGCACCCCCGAGCCGCCGACCGCCGCCCCGGCCGCCCGCCCCGAGGTCCGGGAGGGCGCGGCACGGGGCGACTGATCCCGGCCGGAGCCGGTGACCCGCCGTCAGGCGCTGGCCAGCGCCACCCGGACGGCCTCGGCCACCGGCTCCGCCCCGGCGGTGAGCTCCAGGGTGCGGCCGATCGCCGCATGGGCGTCCAGCAGCTCCAGCAGCACCCGGGCCACGTCCTCCCGGGGGACGGGCGCCAGCGGCAGCGCCGGCACCGCGAGGCGGACGAAGCCGCTGCCCGGCTCGTCCAGCAGCGGGCCCGGGCGCAGCACCGTCCAGCCGATCCGACGGGCCCTCAGGTCCTCCTCGGCCGCGCCCTTGGCCCGCAGGTAGTCGGTGAACTCCTGGTCCATGCCCGGCGCCCCGGCCCGTTCGATGCCCATGGTGGAGACCATCAGGTAGCGCGGCACCCCGGCCAGTTCGGCCGCGTCGGCGAACAGCACCGCTGCCGCCCGGTCGACACTGTCCTTGCGGGCGCTGCCGCTGTTCGGCCCGGCGCCGGCGGCGAACACCACCGCGTCGGCCCCGCTCAGGCCGCCCGCCAAGTCCTCCAACGAGACGGACTCCAGATCGCAGACCACCGGCCGGGCCCCGACCGCCTTGAGGTCCGCGGCCTGGGCGGCGGAGCGGATCAGGCCGGTCACGGTGTCCCCGCGCGCCGACAGCAGCCGCTCCAGCTGGAGCGCGATCTTCCCGTGCCCACCGGCGATCACCACGTGCATGCCCCGACGCTAACCCGCCGCCGACGACGGCGCCCGCCCCCACGCCGAACGGCCGGTGCCCCGGCCCTCACGAGGGGGACCGGGGCACCCGGGGCCCGACGCCGTTTCAGCTCACTCCACCGGCGCCTTGTCCCGCAGGATCCGCACGAACTCCCGCATCCAGCCCGGGTGGTCCGGCCACGCCCGGGCGGAGACCAGCTGGCCGTCGACCACGGCCTCGGCGTCCTCGTAGACCGCGCCGGCCCCGGTCACGTCCAGCTCCAGCGCCGGGTACGCGGCCGTGCGACGGCCCGTCAGGGCGCCGCCCGGCAGGGTGATCAGCGGGCCGTGGCAGATCTGCGCGACCGGCTTGTCGCCCTCGAAGAAGTGGGCCACGATCCGCTTCACCTGCGGGTCGTTGCGCAGGTACTCGGGGGCGCGGCCGCCGGGGATCACCAGCGCCACGTACTCGGCCGGGTCGACGTCCTCGAACGCCACGTCGGCGGGCCAGGTGTAGCCGGCCTTCTCGGTGTAGGTGTCGAAGCCGGGCACGAAGTCGTGCACCACGAACTGCAGCGTCTTCTTCGACGGCGCGGCGACGACCACCTCGTAGCCCTCCTCGCGCAGCCGCTGGTACGGGTAGAGCACCTCCAGCGACTCCGCCGCGTCACCGGTGACGATCAGGACCTTCGCCGTCATTCCACGCCCTTCGCAGACCGGCCGCCCACCCGCGTGGACGGTCCGCCCCCACCCTTCCGCGCCGGGCCGTCCACCGGCAACGGACCCTGGTGATCACGCCCGCTCCGTGCTTCCGCGCGCCCCCCGTGCGCTCCCCGTGTGCGCCCCCTCCTTCCATCCCCGGGCGCCCCTCTCGCGCCGCCCCCGCCCGGCCCGTACCGTCAGCAGCGGACCGACCGGAGGAGAACCCGTGCCGTACTCGCTGCCCATCGAGGCCGCCACCGTCCCCAATCTGCGCGACCTCGGCGGCATCCCCCTCGCGGGCGGACGCACCGTCAGACCCGGCCTGGTGCTGCGCTCCGGGCAGCTCGACCGCTTCGCACCCGGGGCCGACCCGCTCTTCGACGCCCTGGGCGTGCGCACCGTGGTGGACCTGCGCACCGACCGCGAACGCGCCGCCCGGCCCGACGTCATCCCGCCCGGCGGCCGCCTGGTGGTCGCCGACGTCCTCGCCGACCTGGTCAGCTCCGGCGCCGCCTCCAAACTCGGCACCGTGATGGCCGACCCGCTCGCCGCCAACCGCCTCCTCGGCGACGGCCGCGCCGCCGAGGCACTGATCTCCGACTACCGCTCCTTCGTGGCCGGCGACTCCGGCCGCGCCGCCTACCGCACCCTGCTCACCGAGCTCGCCTCGCCCGCCGACGGGCCCGTCCTCTTCCACTGCACCGCCGGCAAGGACCGCACCGGCTGGGGCGCCGCCCTCCTGCTCCTCCTGCTCGGCGCCGACCCCGCCACCGTCGAGGCCGAGTACCTCGCCGTCAACCCGGCCGTCCGCGCCGCCTTCGCCCCCGTCGTCGAGGCCTTCACCGCGGCCGGCGGCGACCCCCGGGTCACCGAGGAGCTGCTCACCGTCCGGCCCGCCTACCTGGCCGCCGCCCTGGAGACCCTCACCGACGGCTGGGGCGACGCCGAGACCTACGCCCGCACCGCCCTCGGCCTCACGGACGAAACCCTCGACGCCCTCCGGACCAACCTGACGGCCTGATCCGGCACCGCGTGGTCGTCCGCCGGCGGTCGCCCTTCGGGGGCGCGAGGCTCTGCTGATCTGCGGCTCCGCCGCGGGGCGCGAGTCGGAAGACGGCCCACCTGCCGCTGAAGCTCCGTCAGCCAGTTGCACGTGCTGCCGTTCCCCTACCTGTAGTTCTCCGCGCCCCGGGGTGGCCACTCTCCCTAGGTCACCGAGGTCCCCGCCACGGCGCCCAGGCCGTACGTGACCGCCGAGGCCAGTGCCACGATCAGCAGTTGCCGCCCCGCCGTCCGCCACGCACCCCGCCCCGAGCCGCGCCCGAGCGCCCCGCCGACCACCAGCGACGCCACCGCCGTGATCACCACCGAGGCCACCACCGCGCCGTTGCCGCTCGCGAAGAACCACGGCAGCAGCGGCAGCAGTGCCCCGACCGCGAACAGCAGCAGCGAGGAGACCGCCGCCACCATCGGCGAGCCGGCGTCCTTCGCGCTCACGCCGTACAGGATCCGGGTGCTCGTCTCCGAGGCCGACCGCCCCGTCACCACGCCCCGGCTGGCCCGCACCGCCGTCTCCCGGTCGAGCCCCCGCTCCCGCAGACTGGCCGTCAGGTGCCCCAGCACCACCGGCGGGGAGAGCCGCCACGCCTCCCGCAGCGAGCCCTCCATGCCCCGCGCCACCTCGGACTGGCTGCGCACCGAGACCCACTCGCCGGCCGCCATCGAGAGCGCCCCCGCGACCAGGCTGGCCAGCCCCGACAGCCGGACCGTTCCGGCCTCGGCCGCCGCGCCCGCCACCCCGAGGATCAGGCACAGGTTGGTCACCAGCCCGTCGTTGACCCCGAGCACCGCCGCCCGGATGCCGCCGCCGGCCAGCCGCTCGGCGGTGGCCCGCATGCCGGCCAACTCCCGTTCGGCGGCCGCGTCGTCCCGCTCCGAGCGCAGCTCCGGCCGCCAGTGCGGCGCCAACACGTCCCAGTCCGGCCCCGGCACCGCCATCCCGGATCACCACCTCTGTCGTCCCGTCGCTCCGCAGCGTACGGTGACGCCCTGCTGACGGAGGGTCAGGACCCCCGTGTCGGTTTGACGTTCTCGGCATTCCGGGGATACCTGTCCATGACAATTCCTTGTCAGACTCACACCCGTCGTTCACCCCCTCTTGTCCAGCGCTTGACCCTCCCGAGCACCTCGCACCCCAGCGTCCACCCCCATCCGTCCACCCCACTGGACACCCCCTGGACACCCCCACTGGAGGTCCCGTGTCCGTCGAGCTGCATCCAGCCGCCTCGGCCCGGTCCGACTTCGGCGCCCGGCTGCGCCACTGGCGCCTGCTGCGCGGCCTGAGCCAGGCCGAACTCGGCCGCCGCCTGGGCTACGACGACTCGCACATCAGCCGAGTCGAGAACACCCGCCGCTGGCCCCCTGCCGGAATGGCCGAGCGGATAGACGAACTCCTCGACACCGAAGGCGAGTTGGCCGAGCTCTGGCCCCAGGTGGAGCGCGAGCGGCGGCGCCTGTCGCAGCACAGCCGCAGCCTGGCCGCCGGCCCCGGCCCGGAGACCCTGGCCCAGCTGCTGGTGACCTACCGCAGCGCCGCCCGCGCGGTCGGCGGCCACGCCCTGGTCGACGTGCTGGAGCACCACACCCGGCTGGCGGCCCGTCAGCAGCGCACCGCCCCCGCCGCCGAGCGGGCCAGGCTCGGCGCACTGGCCGCCCGGTACGCCGAACTGGCCGGCTGGGCCCGCTTCGACCGGCTGGAGTACGGGCGGGCGCTGGCCTGGTACGAATGCGGCCGCGAGTGGGCGCTGGCCGCCGACGACCTGGCGGTGGCGGCGCTGTTACTGGCCCGGCAGAGCGCGGTGCACTGGGCCTCCGGACACGCCGCCGCCGCCCTCGGCTCGGCCAGGACCGCCGCCGCGCACGCCGCCCGCTCCGGACGGGCGGTCGCCGAGGCCCGGGCCGCGCTCGCCCAGGCCCGCGGCCACGCCCTGGCCGGGGACCGCGCCGCCGCCGAGGCCGCCCTGGAGCGGGCCGCCGACCGCACGGCCGCCGCACCCTCCACCGAGGCCGGCACCCTGCTGCTGCTCACCCACGGCACCTGCCACCGCGACCTCGCCGTCCGCACCGGCCGCCGCACCCACGCCAGGGCCGCCGCCGACGCCCTCGAACAGGGCCTGACCCGGCTTCCCCCGGAACAGCAGCACTACCGCAGCCTGGTGACGGCCCGCCTGGCCGGCGCCCTCGCCTGGGCCGGCCGCCCCGAGGCCGCCGCCACCGCCCTGGCCCGCGTCCCCGCCGCCCTCGGCCGCGTCGCCGAGGAACGCCGCCAGTCCGAACGCTGGCTCGCCCGCCACCACCACCTCTGAGACCCCGGCCACCCCGCGAGCCGCCAGGAACGTACGTGGTCACCCCGGGGCGCCAGGAACGTACGTGGTCACCCCGGGGCGCCAGGAACGTACGTGGTCACCCCGGGGGCGCGAGGAACTGCGCGAGTCGGAAGGCGGCCCACCTGCAACTGAGGGCACGTCAGCCCGTTGCAGGTGCTGCCGTTCCCCCGCGCGCAGTTCCTCGCGCCCCTGCAGGGCGCAACCACCCGCGCCACTGGTGCGGCCGTGCCTCCGCATACGCCGAAGGCCCCTCCGCCCACCCGGGCGAAGGGGCCGTGCCGATCAGCCGTCAGAGCGAGGCGGCGGCGGCCGTGATGGCCGAGGCGTAGGTGCTCACCTGGGTGTAGACGCCCGGCTTGCCGGGCCGTGCGCAGCCCTCGCCCCAGCTGGTGATGCCGACCTGGATCCAGTTGTTGGCCGAGTCCCGGCGGAACATCGGGCCGCCCGAGTCGCCCTGGCAGGTGTCCACCCCGCCGCTGGCCAGGTTGCCCGCGCAGAGCGAGGCCGCCGTGACCAGGCCGGGGTAGGCCGAGGCGCAGCTGGCGTCGCTGACGAACGGCACGTTGGCCTTGAGCAGGTAGCGCTGCTGGGCTCCGCCCTCGCTCGCCGCGCCCCAGCCGGCCACCGTGAAGGTGCCGCTGTCGTAGGCGGTGGTGGAGGCGATCGGCAGGGTCGTGACGGAGGCCGGCACCGCCGAGGCGAGCTTGATCAGGGCCCAGTCCTTGCCGTTCTCCGCACCGGTGTAGCCGGGGGCCCGGTACACCTTGGTGGACTTGATCTTCACGGCGCTCGCGCTCTGCAGGTCCACCACGCCGACGGTGGCGGTGATGCTGGTGGTGTTGCCGCTGGCGCCGACGCAGTGCGCGGCGGTCAGCACGACCTGCCGGGTGATCATCGCACCGCCGCAGCCCATCGACAGCCGCACCATGAACGGGAACTCGCCCTGTGCGGCCTTGGTGCCGCCGACCACGCTCGGCGTCACCTCCCCGGCCTGGGCGGGCAGCACCATGACACCGGTCGCCATCAGGGCACCGGCCGCGAGGGACGACCAACGGGCCAGTTGACGCTTCATCATCAGCCTCCGAAGTGGGGGGTCGGGAGGGCCCCAGCTTCCTTGTCGGAGCACGGTCAGCGGCAGGGGTGGGAGCCTGCCACCGCCGACTGGCAGGACCACCCGCCCCGACCCCCGGGAGTCCGCGCCCACGCTGGCGGGACCCTCGGCCCGGGAGGAGGATCGGCCCGTGGAGACCAACCAGCCCGCCTCCCCGGACCCGTCCGACGGCCTGCGCCTCGGTACCGCGCGGGGCCGCTGGGTGCTGGCCGCCACCGCGCTCGGCTCCGGCATGGCGATGCTCGACGGCACGGTGGTGAACGTCGCCCTGCCCCGGATCGGCGCCGACCTCGGCGCCTCGATGGCCGCGCTCCAGTGGACCGTCAACGCCTACCTGCTCACCCTGGCGGGCCTGATCCTGCTCGGCGGCTCCCTCGGCGACCGCTACGGCCGCCGCCGGGTCTTCCTGATCGGCGTGGTCTGGTTCACCGCCGCCTCGGCGCTCTGCGCCTTCGCCCCGAACGTCGGCCTGCTGATCGCCGCCCGTGCCCTCCAGGGCATCGGCGGCGCCCTGCTGACGCCGGGTTCGCTGGCCATGCTGCAGGCCTCCTTCCACCCGGACGACCGCTCCGGCGCGGTCGGCGTCTGGTCCGGCCTGGGCGGGGTCGGCGCGGCGGCCGGGCCGTTCCTCGGCGGCTGGCTGGTGGACGGGCCGGGCTGGCGCTGGGTCTTCCTGCTCAACCTGCCGCTGGCCGCCGTGGTGATCGCGGTGACGGCCCGTCACGTCCCGGAGACCAGGGACGAGTCCGCCACCGGCCGCTTCGACGTGCCCGGCGCGGTGCTCGCCGCGCTCTCGCTGGCCGGGATCACCTACGCGCTCACCGAGGCGGGCCGCGGCCCCTCCCTGCTGCTCGGCGCGGCCGGTGTGCTGCTGGGGGTGGCCTTCGTGCTGGTCGAACGGCGCAGCGCCGAGCCGATGATGCCGCTGACGCTCTTCTCCTCCCGGCTGTTCTCCGCCGTCAACCTGGTCACGCTCTGCGTCTACGGCGCGTTCAGCGGCGTCTTCCTGCTGCTGATGGTGCAGCTGCAGACCGTCTCCGGCTTCACCCCGCTGACCGCCGGACTGGCCCTGCTGCCGATCACCCTGCTGATGCTGGCGTTCTCCGGCCGGGCCGGGCGCTTCGGCCACCGGGTCGGGCCGCGGCTGCCGCTGGTCATCGGTCCGCTGCTCTGCGCGGCCGGGGTCCTGCTGCTGCTCCGGGTCGGCCCGGGCGCCTCGTACTGGACGGACGTGCTGCCCGCCGTCACCGTGCTCGGCTCGGGCATGACGCTCCTCGTCGCCCCGCTCACCGCCACCGTGCTGGCCGCCGTCGAGGTCCGCCGCGCCGGCATCGCCAGCGGTGTGAACAACGCGGCCGCCCGCGCGGCCGGACTACTGGCGGTGGCCGCCCTGCCCCCGCTCGCCGGGCTCACTGGCGACGCCTACCTCGACCCGGCCCGGGTGGACACGGCCTTCGGCACCGCGATGTACGCCTGCGCCGGCCTGCTCCTGCTGGGCGCCGTCCTCTCCGCCCTCACCGTCCCGCGCGCCGCGCTGGAGCCCGAGCACGAGATCGCCGAACCCACCTGCGAGTGGTACTGCGACGGCACCACCCCACCGCTCGACCGGCCCCCGTCCGGATAACCCCCGTGCATCCGGACGGGGGCGGTCCTCAGCTCCCCGTGAGCCGCTCCGATCGTCCCCCGGACGCCACCGAGCCGCATCCACCGACGAGTTGATCCCCCGTCGGTGCCGTACACCGGCGGGTTGAGTTCCGTGCACGACCGGTCCCCCCGGGCAGCCGGTCGCCCGGCCCGCCGATCAGCCGGCCAAGGCTCCCGGCACCACCAGCCGCGCCTCGTAGGCGGCGATCACCGCCTGGGCCCGGCTGCGCAGGCCGAGCTTGGTCATCACCCGGTGCAGGTGGGTCTTGACGGTGGCTTCGCTCACCACCAGGCGGGCGGCGATCTCCTCGTTGGACAGGCCGCGGGCCACCCAGGTGAGCACCTCCCGCTCACGGCCCGTCAGCTGCTCCAGCTCCGGCCGCGCCCCCGCCGGTTCGGCACGCGGCGCGAACGCCTCCACCAGCCGCCTGGTCACCCCCGAGGCGAACAGCACGTCCCCGGCGGCGATGGTGGCGATGGCGGCCAGCAGCCGCTCCGGCGGGGTGTCCTTGAGCAGGAAGCCGCTCGCCCCGGCGCGCAGCGCGGCGTAGACGTACTCGTCCAGGTCGAAGGTGGTCAGCATGATCACGCACGGACGCTCCGCCGGAGCCTCCCCCGCGACCCCGGCCAGCAGCCGCTCGGTGGCGGTGATGCCGTTCATGCCCGGCATCCGGATGTCCATCAGCACCACCTCCGGCCGGTGCAGCGCGGCGGCGGCCAGCGCCCCCTCGCCGTCGCCGGCCTCCCAGACCGGCCCGAAGCCGGGGGCCGCCCGCAGCAGCGCCGCCACCCCCGCCCGGACCAGGTACTGGTCGTCCACCACCAGGACGCTCGTCACGGCCCCACCTCCGCCCACCCGACGTCAACTCCCCTGTCCCGTCGCGCCCTCCGCCGACGGGTCCGGCCGCACCGGCAGCACGAGGCGCACCTCGAAGCCCCCGTCCCCGGTCTCCCCCGCCGACAGTTCGCCGCCACTGATCCTGGCCCGTTCGCGCAGTCCGATCAACCCGTGGCCCGCCTCCTCCACCGGGCCGGACGCACCGCGCTCCCCGTCCCCGGCGTTGCGCACCGTCACCCGCAGCCAGCCCGGGCTCTGCGCCACCACCACCTCGGTGGTCGCTCCCCCGGCGTGCTCGTCCACGTTCGCCAGCGCCTCCTGCACCGTCCGGTACGCACACAGCTCGACCCCGGGCGACAGCGGCCCCGTCCGCCCCTCCTGCCGGTAGTCCACCCGCGCCCCGGCCCGCACCGAGCGCTCCACCAGCGCGGCGATCTCGGCCAGCCCGGGCAGCGCGTCCAACGGCGGCCCCGACGCGCTCCCGGCCGGGCCGTCCTGACCCTCCCTCAGCGCACCGGTCAGCGTCCGCAGCTCCGCCAGCACCTCGTGGCTGACCCCCCGGATGGTGTCCACCGCCTGCCGCGCCGCGGCCGGATCGGAGCTGAACACGTACCCGGCCAGCCCCGCCTGCACCGAGATCACCGCCATGTGATGGGCGATCAGGTCGTGCAGCTCACCGGCGATCCTGATCCGCTCGTCCACCACCGCCCGCCGCGCCCGGTCCTCGTGCTCCCGCGCCGAACGGGCCGCCCGCAGCAGCTCCGCCTGCCGCTCGGCCGCCCGGCGCATCGAGAATCCGATCAACGCCCCCGCCGGCGGCGCCAGCAGCGCCTGCGCCACCACCACCCCGGGCGCCAGGCCGCCCGCGATCCCGCTCTGCACCATCACCGCCATGGTGAGCGCCAGCGCCGGGACGGCCGTGCGCCAGGGGCGCAGCTCGCAGACCACCAGCAGCGCGAGCAGGCCGCACCACCAGTTCACCGACGGCTGGTAGCCGATGGTCAGGTACGCCGAGTACCCGAGGTTCGAGAGCACCACCGCCGCGAACGGGTAGCGGCCGCAGACCGCCAACGGCGCAGCGGATCCGACGGTCAGCAGGTACGCCCACGCGTCGAACTCCCGCCACCCCGGCGGCCGGTACCCGCTCCCCACCACACACCCGCCGACCGCGAACGCCACGGCCGCCGACACCTCCAGCCCCCGCCGCCCGCCCACCGTCCGCCACCGCACCGCACGGAGGTTAACCGCCCCTCACGGCCCCGTCGTCAACCCCACGGTTGATCCGCCGCCGAGTGCGGCCGAGGGCAGCGACCCGGGGGCGCGAGGAACTGCGCGCTTCGGAAGGCGGCTCACCTGCAACTGATTCACCATCAGCCAGTTGCAGGTGCTGCCGTTCCCCCGCGCGCCCCGCGGCGGAGCCGCAGATCAGCAGAGCCTCGCGCCCCCGGCATCACCACCACCGGCGCCGCGTGCCTAGAGGATGTCCCCCGGCGCGTACTTGGCGGCCGCCGGGTACGCCGTGGCGACGGCCTCGATGCGGCGGACCAGCTCGGCGACCTGCGCCCCCGCCGCCCCCGTGAAGGAGAGCCGGTCGGCGAGCAGCGCGTCCAGACCCGCCCGGTCGAGCGGGATCCGCTCGTCCGCGGCCAGCTTGTCGAGCAGCGCGTTCTCCCGCGCCCCTTCCCGCATGGCCAGCGCCGAGGCGACCGCGTGCTCCTTGATGACCTCGTGCGCGGTCTCCCGGCCGACGCCCGCCCGCACCGCGCCCATCAGGACCTTGGTGGTGGCCAGGAACGGCAGGTACCGGTCCAGCTCGGCCTCGATCACGGCCGGGAAGGCGCCGAACTCGTCGAGCACCGTCAGGAAGGTCTCCAGCAGCCCGTCGAAGGCGAAGAACGCGTCCGGCAGCGCGACCCGGCGCACGACCGAGCAGGAGACGTCGCCCTCGTTCCACTGGTCGCCGCCGAGCTCGGCGGTCATCGAGGCGTAGCCGCGCAGGATCACCGCGAGGCCGTTGACGCGCTCGCAGGAGCGGGTGTTCATCTTGTGCGGCATCGCCGAGGAGCCGACCTGGCCGGCCTTGAAGCCCTCGGTGACCAGCTCGTGGCCGGCCATCAGGCGGATGGTCTTGGCCAGGCTGGACGGGCCGGCGGCGAGCTGCACCAGGGCGGTGACCACCTCGAAGTCCAGCGAGCGCGGGTAGACCTGGCCGACGCTGGTGAAGACGTTCTCGAAGCCGAGGTGGGTGGCGACCCGCTGCTCCAGCTCGGCCAGCTTCCCGGCGTCGCCGCCGAGCAGGTCGAGCATGTCCTGGGCGGTGCCGACCGGGCCCTTGATCCCGCGCAGCGGGTAACGGGCGATCAGCTCCTCCAGCCGCGCGAAGGCGACCAGCAGCTCGTCGGCGATCGAGGCGAACCGCTTGCCGAGGGTGGTGGCCTGGGCGGCGACGTTGTGCGAGCGGCCGGCCATGACCAGCTCGCCGTACTGGGCGGAGAGGGCGCCGAGGCGGACCAGGACGGCCACCGTACGGTCCCGGACGTGCTCCAGGGACTGGCGGATCTGGAGCTGCTCGACGTTCTCGGTCAGGTCCCGGGACGTCATGCCCTTGTGGATCTGCTCGTGCCCGGCGAGCTCGCTGAACTCCTCGATGCGGGCCTTCACGTCGTGGCGGGTGATCCGCTCACGGGCGGCGATGGAGCCGAGGTCGACCTGGTCGATGACGCGCTCGTAGTCGGCGACGGCGGTCTCGGGCACCTCGATGCCGAGGTCCTGCTGGGCCTTCAGGACGGCGAGCCACAGGTGGCGCTCGAGGACCACCTTGTGCTCGGGGGACCAGAGCTGGGCCAGGGTCGCCGAGGCGTACCGGGAGGCCAGGACATTGGGGATCTGGGGCTTCGCGCTCACGCTTCGCAAGCCTAACAGTCGAGGTGGGAGCCGTTGGCAGCGGCTCGGGCAAGGGACTTGACTACGCGCGTAGCTCCGTGCTGGGGGCGGCGCCCAGCCCCGCGAAGAGCAGCTCGAACAGGTGGTCCCGCCGCCGGGCCAGCTGCTCCGACTGCCCGCTCACCCACCCCAGCGCGTTGCTCAGCGCGTACAGGTCCAGCGGCGTCACGTCGCTCCGCACGGCCCCGGCCCGCTGCGCCCGCTCCAGCAGCCGCCCGGCCGCCTCCCGCATGGCCAGGCAGTCCGCGTGGAGCGGCGATCCGACGTCCCCCAGCGTGGCCACCAGGGTGGCCGGCAGCCCCTGGTACGCACCCGCCTCCCGGGTGAACTCGTACAGCCACTCCCGCAGTGCCCGCTCCGGCGCCGGCCCTCCCCCGGCCAGCCCGTCGGCCCGCTCGGCCAGCGCGCGGAAGCGCCGGTGCAGCAGTGCCTCCAACAGCGCCTCCCGGGTGGGGAAGTGCCGGTACAGGGTGCCCAGCCCGACCTCGGCCCGGCGGGCGACGTCCCGCAGCGAGGCCTGGGTGCCCTGCTCGGCGACCACCTCGGCAGCCACCTCCAGCAGCCGTTCGCGGTTGCGCACGGCGTCGGCGCGCGGTGCGCGCGGCGACTGACCCGACGAGGGCTCAGCAGGCATGAGCGGTCCACCCTTTGACATCCGGAGCACTGCTCCGTTTCAATTTCCGGAGCAGTGCTCCGCATCTTACCGAGCCCTGCCTCCGTCATTCCCAGGGAGGGGACATGGCCGTGCCCACCATGCACGCGATCCGCATCACCGAGTTCGGCGGCCCCGAACAGCTCGCCTGGACCGAGCTCCCCCGGCCGGTGCCCGGCCCCGGCGAGGTCCTGGTCCGGGTCCGCGCCGCGGGCTACAACCCGGCCGACATGCACGTCCGCGAGGGCTTCCGCAAGGTCCCCGAGCCGATGCGGCCGCACTGGCCGCTCCCGGTGGTCCCGGGCTCGGACCTCTCCGGCACGGTGGCCGCGCTCGGCCCCGGGGTGACGCGGTGGGAGATCGGCGACGAGGTGTTCGGGCTGGTGAACTTCCCCGGCCGGGGCGCCGCCTACGCCGAGTACGCCACCGCCCCCGCCGACCACCTGGCCCGCAAGCCCGCCACCCTCGACCACCTCACCGCGGCGGGCGTTCCGCTGGCCGGGCTGACGGTGCACCAGTTCCTCTTCGAGCACCTGGCCGAGCACGTCCGGGGAACCGTGCTGGTGAACGGCGCGGCCGGCGGGGTGGGCCACCTCGCCGTGCAGCTGGCCCGGGCGGCCGGAGCCGAGCGGGTGGTCGCGGTGGCCTCCGGGCGGCACCGGGAGTACCTGGAGGGGCTGGGCGTGGACCTCTTCGTGGACCGCCTGGCCGGCCCGGTCGCGGCCGCGGTCCGCGGTGCGGACTTCGTCCTCGACACCGTCGGCGGCCCGCAGGCGCACCTGCTGCTGGACGCGCTGCGCCCCGGTGGTGCGCTCTGCTCCGTCTACCTGGCCGACCAGCGCCCGGAGCGCGCCGCCGACCTGGGCATCACGCTGGCCCCGTTCCTCCAGGTCCGCTCCGACGGCACCGGCCTGGCCGAGCTCGCCCGCCGGATCGACGCCGGGGAGCTCACCCCCGCGGTCGACTCCGTCTTCCCGCTCCGGGAGGCGGCCGCCGCGCACGAGCGCGCCGCGCGGGGCCACCTCCGGGGCAAGATCGTGCTCACCGTCGACTGACGGCGGCCCACCCGGCCGGTCAGAGGCCGGACTTGACCTTCACCATCTCGTTGCGCACGTGCTGGAGCAGCGCCCTGGTCTCGTCGTCCAACCAGGCCGGCGGGGCGGCGATCCGCGCGTTCAGCTCCTGGATCCAGCCGATCCGGCGGTTGGGGTCGGCGTACTCGGCCACCAGCTCGGCCGCGTAGATGTGCACGTTGGCGTAGTTGAGGCCGTTGAGCAGGGCGGTGGTCAGGGCGGCGTTGGTGGCGGCGGTGCCGACGGCCGCGCTGTTCGACTTCTCGGCCGGCACCCAGTTGGCCAGACCGCGTACGCCCTCCGGTTCGACCACCATGGTCAGCGCGTTGGCGAACTGCTTGCCGTGCGCGCTCGGCGTGGTCCACCGGGTGTGCCAGTCCTGGCCCGGGCCGGCGCCGTAGGCCTGGAAGTAGCCCAGGTGGGCGGCGTTGCCGGCCGAGTTCTCGGCGGTGCGCGCGTAGTTCTCCAGCGTCAGGTAGTCGGTGCCGTCGATCGCCACCACCCCGCCCCAGTGGAAGCCCCAGACCCGGCCGTTGATGGTCACCAGGTGGTCCAGCTGACGGTTGTTCGCGAAGTCGAAAACCTGCTGCCCGGTCGGCAGGTGCGGGTGGACGGTGCCCAGCGAGGTGCTGTACAGCCCCTGGCCGACGGCGGTCGGGCGGGCGTGCTGGTTGAGGCCGACGGCCTGCAGCTCGGCCGCGATGTTCGGCGCGTGCAGCACCCCGCCGTTGGCCAGGGTGTGGATGTCCTCGCCGTAGTGCTGCGCGATCAGGTCCCGGGCGGCGTCCCGGGCCGGGGCGGCGGCGGGCAGGTCGGCCAGCGGCGCGGCCCGCACCAGGTGGTTGGCCAGGTGGTACTCGCCGAAGACCGTCCGCTCGGTCGCGTTGCTGCCCAGGAAGGGCTTGCGGCCCAGCACCGGCCTGGGCTGGAGCACCGAGCCGATGACGTTCTGCACCGCCACGTCGCAGTTCTCGGTCATGGTGACGCCGCCCGCGCTGTTGCGGGCGCTCAGGTTCGCCTGCCGCACCCGGACCAGCGTGGTGGTGGCCGCGGCGCCGGGCAGCGTGAAGACCACCGTCCGGGTCGGCTCGGCGAAGAGCTGGAACTCCGAGCCGGCCCGGGCCAGCGCCTTGTTCCACTGCGGCAGCTGCGCCGGGTCGGCGAAGAAGAACTTCGGCTGACGCCGGGTCAGGTCGGCGGCCTCGATCGCGAACCGGCCGTTCTGCGAGACCGCCAGCCGGGTGCCTGCCGGGGCCGCCACCAGGTTGGGCGCGCCCGCGCCGTTGCGGAAGGAGTAGCCGACGTACGCCGCCGGGTCCAGGACGAACTCCTGCGCGACCAGCGGGTGGCTGGTGGTGTAGGTCGGCGCCGCGGCGCCCGGGCCGGCCAGGTTGTAGAGCAGCATCGCGAGGACCCCCCAAGGTCGGTGCGGCCCGCCCACCCCGGGCGGGCCCGGGGCCGCCCGCTCCCCCGTCCGGCCCCGGGCCATTGGTAGCACCGGGACCACCGGTTACGGACCGGTTCCCGGCGACTGCCGGGGGCGCACGGAGGGGCGGCCGGGGTCAGCCGAGGGGAGCCGACGGACCGTCAGCCGGTGAGCAGCGGGAGCACCTGGCGGCAGAGCCCGTCCAGGGCGGTCCGCTGCTCGGGGCTGAGCGAGGCGAAGGCCCGGTGCGCCTTGGCCATGTCGCGCTGGACCTGCTCCAGCACCTCCAGGCCCTTGTCCGTGATGGTGACGATCTTGACCCGGCGGTCCCCGGCCGAGGCCTCCCGGTGGGCCAGCCCGAGGCCCTCCAGTCGGTCGACGATGCCGGTGACGTTGGAGGCGTCACAGCCGAGCCGCCCGGCCAGCGCCCGCATCGGAACGGGCTCGCGCAGCGACTTGAGCGCCTTGGCCTGGGACGAGCTGAGCCCGTGCCGGGCGGCGGAGGCCGCGAAGTCCTGGAAGTAGGCGGTGCCGACGGCGGCGACCGCCTCCATCAGGTCCGCGGTGGAGGGAGGGGTGGTGGTGCCCATGCCGCAAGGGTACGCACAGTCGCTTGACATACTCCAGTTTCGAGCAGGTGAAGCACCTCTCCCCGGCTCAGAGCACCAGCTGCTCGAACAGCCTGCGCAGCTCCGCCTCCGGGTCCGCGGTCAGGCCGGTGTGCACGGGGCCGGGCTGCACCACCGCGCTGCGCGGCGCGGTCAGCCAGCGGAACCGCTGCCCGGGGCTGTCCTGGGCGGCCGGGCCGGCGGCCGCGCCGCCCTCGCAGACCGCCTCGAAGCCGTAGAGCGCGCGCCGGACCCCGGCCACGTCGGCCACCGGGTCCAGCGCCAGCAGCCGGCCCTGGTCCAGGTGGGTGCGGGCGGCCAGGTGGGAGCTGTGGCGGCAGTACAGCAGCACGCCGATGTTGACGAACTCACCGCGCTCCACCCGGGGCACCGCCCGGATCACCGCGTACTCGTAGTCGTGCAGCTGCTCCGTCATCGGGGGGCCACCTCCGGGAGCCAGTCGCGCGGACCGGCCAGCCGGGCGGTCAGCTGGGCCAGGTACGCGGCGCGCACCTCGGCCGGGGAGTCGAAGCCGGGCTCGTCGGTGAGCCACTCCTCGGGGATCAGCGCCACCGCGCGCTCCACCGCCTCCTTCGCCAGCGGCGCCAACTCCTCGTCGGCCTCGGCCAGTTGGGGGGCGAAGGCGCGCAGCGCGTGGTCCGAGGCGTCGTACGGGCGGGCCACCCAGGAGGCGGCGCCGGCCCAGTGGTGGTGGAAGATCAGGCTCGCCCCGTGGTCGATCAGCCGCAGGCCGCCGGTGGCCACCAGCAGGTTGGGGTTGCGCCAGGAGCGGTCCACGTTGCCGATCAGGGCGTCGAACCAGAGCACCCGCCCGGCCAGCTCCGGGTCCACCTCGAAGCAGAGCGGGTCGAAGTTGAGCGCGCCGCTGACGAAGGCCATCCCGAGGTTGACCCCGCCGCTGGCCCGCATCTGGTCCTGGATCTGCACCTCGGGCTCGCTGCGCGCCAGCACCGGGTCCAGGTCGAGCCGCACCAGCTCGGGCACCGGGAGCCCGAGGCCGCGCCCCAGCTCCCCCGCGAGCACCTCGGCCACCAGGGCCTTGCGCCCCTGCGCCGCACCGGACCACTTGAGCACGTAGAGCCGCCGGTCGTCGCCCTCGACCAGACCGGGCATCGACCCGCCCTCGCGCAGGGGCGTCACGTACCGGACCGCCGTCACCTCTTGAAGCACGCGATCACCCTAGTGCCTCACCCGGTGGCAACCCGTCAGCCCCCGTGCGAGGGTGGCGAGCAGTTGTCCCGGCACGGCCCCTCGGACCGATCGGCCCACTCCACAGATAAGGACCGGACGATGGCACGACCTCGAATCCTGATCGTCGGCGGCGGTTTCGCCGGTCTGGAGTGCGCCCGCCGACTGGAGCGCAAGCTCGCCCCCTCCGAGGCGGAGCTGACCTTGGTCACCCCGTTCAACTACCAGCTCTACCTGCCGCTGCTGCCGCACGTGGCGGCCGGCGTGCTCACCCCGCAGTCGGTGGCGATCTCGCTGCGGCGCACGCTGCGCCGCAGCCACATCCTGCCCGGCGGGGCGATCGGGGTGGACCCGCGCTCCCGGGTCTGCGTGGTCCGCAAGATCACCGACGAGGTGGTGGCGGAGCAGTACGACTACCTGGTGCTGGCCCCCGGCAGCGTGACGCGGACCTTCGACATCCCGGGCCTGACCGACTACGCGCGCGGCATGAAGACCCTGGCCGAGGCGACGTACGTGCGCGACCACGTGATCGCCCAGCTGGACCTGGCCTCGGCCACCCTGGACCAGCACGAGCGCGAGTCCCGGCTGCAGTTCGTGGTGGTCGGCGGCGGCTACGCGGGCACCGAGACGGCGGCCTGCCTGCAGCGGCTCACCACGGCGGCCAGCAAGCGCTACCCGCGGCTGGACCCTCGGCTGATCAAGTGGCACCTGATCGACATCGCCCCGAAGCTGATGCCCGAGCTCGGCGACAAGCTCGGCACCAGCGCGATGGAGGTGCTCCGGGACCGCGGCGTGGACGTCTCGCTCGGCGTCTCGGTGGCCGAGGTGGGCGCCGAGACGGTCAAGTTCACCGACGGCCGGGTGCTGCCCTGCCGCACCCTGATCTGGACGGCCGGCGTGGCGGCCAGCCCGCTGATCGGCACCCTGGACGCCGAGACGGTGCGCGGCCGGGTGGCCGTCACCGCCGAGATGCGGGTGCCGCAGTTCGAGAACGTCTTCGCGCTCGGCGACGCGGCGGCCGTGCCGGACCTGGCCAAGGGAGACGGCGCGGTCTGCCCGCCCACCGCCCAGCACTCGGCCCGGCAGGGCAAGAAGGTGGCCGACAACCTGGTCGCCGCGCTCCGCAACCAGCCGCTGGAGCCGTACTTCCACAAGGACCTCGGCCTGGTGGTCGACCTCGGCGGCAAGGACGCCGTCTCCAAGCCGGTGGGCGTCGAACTCCGTGGCGTCCCGGCCCAGTTGGTGGCCCGCGGCTACCACATGATGGCGATGCGGACCAACGCCGCCAAGTTCCGGGTCGGCGCCAACTGGCTGCTCAACGCGACCGCCGGCGACGACTTCGTCCGCACCGGCTTCCTGGCCCGCCAGCCCGCCCGGCTGCGCGACTTCGAGTACACCGACGCGTACCTGACGAAGGACCAGGTCCGCGAGCACGCCCAGGCCCTGCTGGCCAAGGGCTGACCGGGGCCCGGTCCTCGAAGGCCCCGACGGAGCCCCCGCGCCGCACGCGCGGGGGCTCCGTCGCGTCTCAACGGGCCGTCAGGTACATCCCGTTGGCGTCCTGCCCGGCGGTGTTGCGGCAGGACTGGTCGCCGCTCTTCGCCCAGAGCAGGGTCAGGCAGCGGCCGAGCGCCAGCTGGCCGTAGTAGTTCGGGTGCATGGACTCCCGGGTGTCGCCCTGGGAGGCCGACAGGCCGGCGTCCACGAACCGCGCCCACTCACTGGTGGTGGCGCTCGGCGCGGAGGTGGAGCTCGCCTGCTTGGTGGCCTTGGAGCAGACCTCGCGGCCGGCCAGCATGTCCCGCAGGTCCAGGAACTGCACGCCCTTGGCCTTGGCCACCTTGGCCAGCTCGTCGGAGATCTGCGGCACCAGCGAGGAGCGCGCCCAGTCGGCGTCCCCGTTCCAGAACGGGCAGCCGCCGGTGTCGGCGCGGCTCCAGCCGCTCTCGGAGTAGCGCATGTCGGCGCCGCGCGGGATCGGCGAGGGGTAGGACTGGAGCACGATCCGGTACGAGGACGAGGCGTACCCGGCGCCCGCCATCACCGCGCGGATCTCGTCGATCGACTTGCCGACGCCCGCCATCGCGGCCGGCATCCGGGAGTCCACCGCGTCCTGCTGGTCGTCGTGGCAGTACGAGTACCAGATCAGGTAGTCCTTGACGCAGGTCTCGATCACGTCGGCGAAGCCGAGGTCGTTGCCCCCGACGGAGAGCGTGATGAGCTTGACGTCGTTGGCCACCGCCACCGCCGCGAGCTGGTCGGCCTGCGGGGCCTCGCCCTTGTACGCCTGGCCGCCGTTGCTCGCCCGGAAGACGTTCTGGGTGGTGGCGCCCGAGCAGGCCAGGTTGATCTGGGCCTGCGCGATGCCGGAGGCGCTGCGCACCTCGGCGGAGTCGGAGCGGTCGCAGCCGTTGGCGTAGCTGCTCCCGTAGGCCCGGGCGGGGTCGTAGGCGCTGCCGGTCCAGGCCCGGTCGGTGCCCGCACGGCTCCCCGAGGTGGTGACGCTGTTGCCCTTCCAGCGTCCGGCCTCGCCGGAGATGTAGCTGTCCCCCATCGAGACGGAGGCGGTGGGGCCGGTGGCGGCCTGGGCGGGGGTGGTGAGGGCCAGCAGCGGGAGGGTGAGGGCGGCTGCGGCCAGGAAACGCACGGCGGTTCTGATGCTTCGACAGTTTTCGAGCACGGCGAAACTCCTGCGAACGGCCTCCCGAAAGGTGGGGTGGGGAGGCGCTTGTGAGGGTGTACCGCCGGCCGGTGGCGCGATGAATGTGACATGCCCACCGTTGTTACCGCTAGGTATCCGACAGGAGTTTCTTGGACGACCTACGAACCGCTCCCGCAGGTGACGGACCGACCGCACACGGTCCGTCACCTGCGTCTCTCCCGTCGCCCCCTCACACCAGCCGCGACCCCGCCCGCCCCGGCAGCAGCACCGCCGCCAGGTCCGCCGCCAGCGCCGGGGCCTCCGCCTCGGGCAGCGCCGAGACGGTGAACCGGACGGCCGGCGGGGACTGGATCCGGTACCGGGCGCCCGGCGCGGCCACCCAACCGCGCTGGGCCATCGCGGCGATCACCCCGGCCTCCTCGGCCACCGGCACCCAGACGTTCAGCCCGCTCGCCCCGTGCGCGGCGATGCCGTGCGCGGCCAGCGCGGCCAGCAGGGCGTCACGGCGGGCCTGGTAGACCGCGGCCACCCCGGCGGCCGCGCCGGAGCGCCAGAGCTCGGCCACGGTGCGCTGGAGCAGCAGCGAGACCCAGCCCGAGTCCAGCCGCTGACGGCCCAGCACCCGGCCCACCGTCCCCGCGTCGCCCATCACCGTCGCCAGCCGCAGGTCGGGCCCGTAGGCCTTGGCCGCCGAGCGGACCACGGCCCAGGCCTCGGTGACCCCGGCCAGCGACTGATGGGCCTGGGTGACGATGCCGTGCCCGTGGTCGTCGGCGATCACCAGCACCTCGGGGTGCCGGGCCAGCACCTCGCGCAGCGCGGCGGCCCGCCCAGGGGTCAGCGCGGCGCCGGTCGGGTTCTGCGCCCGGACGGTGACCACCACGGCGCGGGCCCCCGCCGCCAGCGCGGCGGCCAGCGAGTCCGGCAGCGGTCCCTCGTCGTCCAGCCGCACGGGGGCCGGGCGCAGCCCGAGGGCCGGCAGCTGGTCGATCAGGCTGCCCCAGCCCGGATCCTCGATGGCCACCGAATCCCCGGGCCGCAGCCGGGAGTTGAGGATCCGCCCGATCGCGTCCAGGGCGCCGGAGCAGACCGCCAGCTCGCCGTCCGGCACCCCGTCGGCCAGGAAGCCGGCCCGGGCCAGGGCGAGCAGCGCCGGGTCGGCCACCGGGTGCCCGTAGAGGGTGGGGGCGGCGTCGGCGGCGGCCGCGGCCACCGCGAGGGCGGGGGCCAATGGGGGCAGCAGGGCGGGGTCGGGGTTCCCCGCCGCCAGGTCGCGGGCGCCGGGGGGCACCGGGACGGGGATCTGGTCACGCGGGGTGGTGACGGGGCGGGGCAGCACCCGGCTGCCCTTGCGCCCGGCGGTCTCGATCACGCCCCGGTCCCGCAGCAGGCGGTAGGCGGCGGCCACCGTGTTGGGGTTGACGCCGAGCTCCACGGCCAGGTCGCGGAGCGCCGGGAGGGCCGAACCGGGCTGCAACTGCCCATCGTTGACGGCCCGTTCGACGTCGGCCGCGATCTCACTGGCACGCCGTCCCTTGATCGTATAGTCTCCTAGCACAAAGCAGATTATGCACTAGTACATAGAGGTTGTCATGTCGGACGCGCCCAGTTACACCCGGAACGCCCGCACCACCCCGACCCGCTACCGCGACCGCGCCACCTGGGAGCAGGACGCGATCCACGCGATCCTGGACGCCGCCTGGGTCTGCCACCTCGGCTTCGTGGTGGACGGCGCGCCCGTCGTCCTGCCCACCATCTTCGCCCGGGTCGGCGACCGCCTGTACGTCCACGGCTCCACCGGCAGCCGCCCGATGCGCGGCGCCTCCGACGAGCAGGGCATGCCGGTCTGCGTCACCGTCACGCACGTGGACGGCCTGGTGCTCACCAAGTCCGCCTTCAACCACTCCGTCAACTACCGCTCCGTGGTGGCCCACGGCACCGCCCACCAGGTCACCGACCCCGAGGAGCTGGCCGTCGCACTGGACGCGCTGGTGGACCACGCCGTCCCCGGCCGCTCCGGCGAGACCCGCCGGGCCAACCCCAAGGAGCTGGCGAAGACCGCGGTGATCCGGCTGGTCCTGGACGAGGTCTCCGCCAAGACCCGGGCAGCCGGCGCGGGCGACGACGAGGCCGACCTCGACCTGCCGTACTGGGCCGGCGTGGTACCCGTCGCCCCCGTCTACGGCACCCCCGAGCCGCACCCCTCCACCACCGTCCCGCTCCCGGAGAACCTCCGGGCGCTCACCACCTGAGGAGGCCACCGTGCTGATCCGTTCCTGGGACCGCGGCGAGGAGCAGGAGTGGCGCGCATGGCTGGCCGCCGGCCGCGACTTCGGCCTGCTGGCCGCCAACGGGCCCGACGGCCGCGGCCCCGTGCTGGTGCCGACGCACTTCCTGCTGGACGGCGACACCATCCTGCTGCACCTGGCCAAGCCCAACCCCTTCTGGTCCGCGATCGCCGCCGACCCCAAGGTCACCCTGGCCGTCACCGATGACTACGCCTACGCCGCCGGGCAGTGGCGGGCCGCCCCGCACGTGCCGACCAGCTACTACGCCTCCGTGCACTTCTCCTGCACCGCCGAGCCGGTGGACGACGCGGCGGGCAAGGCGGAGATCCTCAACCGCCAGCTCGCGCACTTCGAGCCGGACTGGCCCGGCGGGGCGGTGACGCCCGGTCAGGCCCCGTACAGCGGCCAGCTCTCCGGCCTGCGCGGCCTGCGGCTCGCCGTCGACCGGGTGGACGCCAAGTTCAAGTACGACGACAAGAAGCCGCCCGCCGAGCAGGCCGCGATGGCACCCCACCTGACCGGCCGGGACACGGGCGCCCGGGAGCAGCTGCTGCGCCGCAACGCCCGGCGCACCGGGGGCTGCCCCGTCTGAGCCGCGCGAACGGGGGTAGGCGCCGGGAGCCGGACGGGTGGCGGAGAAAAACGACATTCCATCAGATGCACCTCGTACCATGCGATATGACGCACCGGCTGATGGAATGGATGACGATTCCTGTCCGTCCGGCCCCGGGAGCGCGCCCTGTCCACCACCCCTGCGACCAAGCCGAGCGGCGACGCCCACCTCGGCCACGTGGTCTTCATCTCGGCGGCCGCCGCGATGGGCGGCTTCCTCTTCGGCTACGACAGCGCCGTCATCAACGGCGCGGTGACGGGCATCCAGAAGCACTTCGAGGTCGGCAACGGCGAGACCGCCTTCGTGGTCGCCATCGCCCTGCTCGGCTCGGCGGCGGGCGCCGTCATCGCCGGCCGGCTCGCCGACCACCTCGGCCGCATCCGCACCATGCTGCTGGCCGCGGTGCTCTTCGCGATCAGCGGCGTCGGCTCGATGTTCCCGCCCAACATCGAGATGCTCGGCTTCTGGCGGGTGATCGGCGGCATCGCCATCGGCATCGCCTCGGTCATCGCCCCCACCTACATCGCCGAGGTCGCCCCCACCGCCTACCGGGGCCGCCTCGCCTCCTTCCAGCAGCTGGCCATCGTGCTCGGCATCACCGTCTCCCAGCTCGCCAACTGGGCGCTCAACGAGGCCGCCGGCGGCGAGTCCACCGGCCACCTCGGCGGCGTCCAGGCCTGGCAGTGGATGCTCGGCGTCGAGGCCATCCCGGCCATCGTCTACGGCCTGATGGCCCTCGCCATCCCGGAGTCCCCGCGCTTCCTGATCGCCGACCGCCGGGAGGACCAGGCCCGCAAGGTGCTGCTCGAGGTCGAGGGCCCGGACGTCGACCTGGACGCCCGGATCGCCGAGATCCGCTCCGTCCTCGACACCTCGCACAAGCCGCGCCTGAAGGACCTCCTCGGCGGTCGCTTCGGCCTGCTGCCGATCGTCTGGATCGGCATCGGCGCCTCGGTCTTCCAGCAGTTCGTCGGCATCAACGTGATCTTCTACTACTCCTCCTTCCTCTGGCAGTCGGTGGGCATCGACGAGTCCAACTCCCTGCTGATCTCGCTCTCCACCTCGATCGTCAACGTGGTCGGCACCGTCATCGCCATCGCCCTGGTCGACCGGATCGGCCGCAAGCCGCTCGCCCTGGCCGGCTCCGTCGGCATGGCCGCCGCCCTCGCCACCGCCGCCTGGGCCTTCTCCTACCGGCACGGCACCGGCGACACCGCCACCCTCGACGACACCCACGCCACCGTGGCCCTGGTCGCCGCGCACGTCTTCGTGCTCTGCTTCGCCTTCTCCTGGGGCGTGGTGGTCTGGGTGCTGCTCGGCGAGATGTTCCCCAACAAGATCCGGGCCCTGGCCCTCTCGGTGGCCGCCTCCGCCCAGTGGATCGCCAACTGGGCGATCACCGTCACGTTCCCGAACCTCTCGGACTGGAACCTCTCCGCCACGTACGTCATCTACGCGGCCTTCGCCCTGCTCTCGATCCCCTTCGTGGCGTTCTGCATCAAGGAGACCAAGGGCAGGGCGCTGGAGGAGATGGGCTGAGTGGACGTCACCCTGCCCGCCGCCGGGCTCGGCCCCGGAGTGCTGCTGCTCCCCGAGCCCGGCGTCGACCCCACCGAGCTGGTCGACCGCCTCCTCGCCGAGGGCTTCGCCGTCCTCACCGGCCCGGCCGACCCCGACGCGCTCCGGACCCTCTCCGACGACCGCCTGGTCGGCGACGCCATCGGCATCGTCGGCCTCGGTCCCGGCGGCGGCCAGGCCCTCGAACTGGCCACCGCCCTCGGCGACCGCGTCGCCGCCGTGGTCCCCTGCTACGGCCTCCCCGCCGACCCGGACTTCTCCTACCTCGGCCTCACCGCCCACGTCCTCGGCCACTTCGCCGAGTCCGACCCCACCGTCCCGCCCGCCGCCGTCGACGAAGCCGCCATCCGCCTCGGCGAAGCCACCGACGTCCGCCCCGAGCTGCACTTCTACCCCACCACCCACGGCTTCATGACGGACCACCAGGACGACCTCCAAGCCACCGTCGCCTGGCAACGCACCCTCACCTTCCTCTGGGCCCACCTCGGCTGAGCCGCGCCAGCGGCCCCAGGGGCGCGAGGAACTGCGCGAGTACGGAAGGCGGCCCACCGCAAGATCGGGGCACGTCAGCCAGTTGCACGTGTTGCCGTTCCCCAGCGCGCAGTTCCCCGCGCCCCTGCGGGGCGCTCACCGATAACCAAGTGACACCTCCGGCCGCAGCCGCCATAGTCTCCCGGTGAAGACCCGTCGTTTCTCCTGGGCGAGCCGCAACTACCGCGTCCAGACCGCCGCCACCGTTATCGCCGGCCTCGGCAACGCCGGAGCCCCGATCGCCACCGCCTTCGCCGTCCTCGACCTCGGCGGCGGGGCCACGGCCGTCGGCCTGGTGACAGGCGCCCACCTCGCCTCGATGGTGGTCTTCCTGCTGATCGGCGGAGCCCTCGCCGACCGCCTCCCCCGCCACCACGTGATGGTCGGCGCCAACCTCTTCAACGCCGCCTCCCAGGCCCTGCTCGCCGTGCTCGTCCTCACCGGCACCGCCCAGCTCTGGCAGCTGATCGCCCTCTCCGCCGCCGGCGGCGCGGGCCAGGCGTTCTACGCCCCCGCCTCCGAGGGCATGATCATGGAGTCGGTGGCCGAGGAGCACGCCTCCCGCGCCTTCGCCGTCTTCCGGATGGCCCTGAACGGCAGTCAGATCGCCGGCGCGGCCCTGGGCGGCGTCCTGGTCACCGCGATCGGCCCCGGCTGGGTGCTGGCCGTGGACGCGGCCGGCTTCACCCTCGCCGCCGCCCTGCGCCTGCTCCTCGACCTCGACGCCCCGACCACCCCGGCGGAGCAGGGCGGCATGGTGCAGGCGCTGCGCGAGGGCTGGCGCGAGTTCGCCTCCCGGCGCTGGCTCTGGGTGGTGGTGCTGCAGTTCTCCCTGGTCGGTGCCTGCCTCGGCGCGGTCGAGTCCGTCTACGGGCCCGTCATCGCCAAGGAGCGCCTCGGCGGGGCGGACGCCTGGGGCCTGGCGCTCGCCGCCTTCTCGGCCGGGCTGTTCCTCTCCGGCTTCCTGATGGTCCGTTGGCAGCCCGCCCGCATCCTGCTCGCCGGCAACCACGGCGTCTTCCTGTTCGCGGCCCCCGCCTACGCCCTGGTGCTGGAGGCGCCGCTGTGGCTGCTCTGCGCCGCGATGTTCACCAGCGGCCTCGGCGTCACCGTCTTCGGCGTCAACTGGATGATCGCGCTCCAGCAGGAGATCCCCTCCGAGCTGTTCTCCCGGGTCTCCGCCTACGACTACTTCGGCTCGATCGCCCTCGCCCCGGTCGGCACCGCGCTGGCCGGCCCGGCCGCCTCCCTGCTCGGCATGCGCAACGCCCTCTGGCTCTGCGCCCTCGCGATGACCGTCCTCGCCGTGGCCGTGCTCGCCGAGTCCCAGGTCCGCACCCTGCGCCGCAAGGCCGTCACCCCCGCTGCCTCCCCCACCCCCGCCGAACCGGAACGACCGGCCGTCACTTCCGCCTGACGGAGCGCAACCGTCCCCGGGCCTCGTTCGTCCGACCATGTGACAGGAGTCACCTGGGGGAGCCGACTTGCCGAAGCCACTGCTGTTCCTGGACGTCGACGGCGTCCTCAACCCCGTCTGCCCGCACCCGGACGCGGACTTCGACACCCACACGCTGTTCGGCTACGCCGTGCTGCTCTCGGCCCGCCACGGCGACTGGCTGCGCGAGCTCGCGGGCACCTACGACCTCTGCTGGGCCACCACCTGGGAGGACCACGCCAACGAGCACATCGCCCCGGTGCTCGGCCTCCCCCAGCTCCCGGTGGTGCACTTCTCCGGGTACGTGGCGCAGCCGGACGACCCCAAGGTGCCGGTGCTCGACCTGATAGCGGCCCACAAGTGGGCCCCGCTGCTGCGCTACGCCGCCGGCCGCCCGTTCGCCTGGGTCGACGACGTGATCCCCGGCTCGCTGACCCGCCGGTCCGTCCTGCGCCGGGACAGGCTGCTGCTGCGGATCGACCCGGGCCAGGGCCTGGAGCGCCACCACGTGGACCGGCTGCTGCGCCGCCCGCCGGTGGCCCAGCGGCTCGGGCTGTCGTACGCCTGACGGGGCGTCAGCCCGTCGGCAGCCAGCTCACGTGCCCGGCCAGCAGCGCGTACCCGACGAAGGCCACCGTGTCGATCAGCGCGTGCGCGACCACCAGCGGCATCACCCGGCCCCACCGCCGGTACAGCAGGCAGAAGACCACGCCCATCACGATGTTGCCGACCAGCCCGCCGACGCCCTGGTACAGGTGGTACGAGCCGCGCAGCAGCGAGCTGGTGACCACGATCGCCGGCCAGCTCCAGCCCAGCTGCCCCAGCCGGCGCAGCAGGAAGCCCAGCACGATCACCTCCTCGGCGATCGAGTTCTCCCAGGCGGAGGCGATCAGCACCGGCACCCGCCACCACACCTCGGGCAGCCCGGACGGGGCCACCGTGAGGTTGAACCCGGCGGCCTGGGAGGCCAGGTAGAGCAGCAGCCCGGAGCCGCCGATCGCGGCGGCCACCGCCGTGCCGCGGCCGAAGTCCCGCAGCTTCTCCCGCAGGTCGAAGCCGAGCACCCGCAGCGAGACGCCCTCGCGCACCAGCAGGTAGCCGACCAGCACCACCGGCATCAGGCCGCGCCCGATGTAGTAGAGCTGCCAGGCCAGGTCCAGCCAGGGGCGGCCGGGGGCGCGCGAGCCGTTCAGGGTGGCGACCTGCTTGCCCAGCTCGGCCGGCTCGGTGAGGGAGCCCACGAAGCTGATCAGGGCACCGAGCCCGCTCATCCCGAAGGAGAGCCCGAGCACCACCAGCAGCTCGATCCCGAGCAGGCGCCGGGAGGTCCCGGCGGCCTCGGGCGGGGTGGACACCGCAGTCACCATGACTCCCACGAGGAACGACCGACCCGGCCGGGCGGCCGGGTCGATCATCCTCGCACACGCCCCTGAGAGCGGGTCAGCCCTCGATCAGCCCTTGATCGGCGCCTTGTCCAGGCGGACGTGGTCCACCGCCCAGAACCAGTTGTTGCCCGCGTCGTACATCCGGAACTTCAGGGTCACCGAGGCCGCGCCCGCCGGGACGGCGAACTGCCGGACCACGAAGCTGTTCTGGACGTCCTTGCCCGCGTTGTCGTTCCCGGCCGCGTCCGAGCTGTAGTGCACCAGGCGGACCTCCTGCCCGGTGTCGAAGACCGCCGTCACGGCGGCCTTCTGCGGGGCCTCCTGCCGGTAGTGCGAGTCGAAGCCCAGGTACAGGCTGCCGACGCCCGCCGGGATCGCCACCGCCGGGGAGACCAGGGTCGAGTCGAACTTCCCCTTGCCGGACGGCGCGCCGGTGTCGTCCCAGTCGTCCGGGTCGGCGACGGCCAGCACGCCGAGGCCCCGGGTGAAGTTGCCCCGGTCCTGCCCGGCCGGGTTGGACCAGGCCCGCTTGGTGTGGAAGGTCCAGCCCTGCAGCCGGGCGGTGCCCTGCGGCATGCCGGGAGCGTTCACCACCGACCAGCCCCGGGGCGCCTGCGCCGTCCGGCCGGAGACGGTGCCGACCGGGGCGAGCAGCGGGGCCAGCTCCTCGAAGTCCTGGTCCAGCAGATGACCGGTCATCACCGGGGCGGTGCGGGCGGCCAGTTCGCCGTCGGCCAGCACGAAGCGCTGGCCCGAGCGGGCCCGGGCGGTGACCAGCAGGCGGTGCGCGGCGCCGTCCGGCAGCACGGCCGGCGGCAGCACCTCCCACTCGGCGGTGGCGGTGGCGCCCTCGGCCAGTGCGGCCGGGGCGGCGGTGACCTCGCGGACGGTCCAGCCCGGCGGGACCACCGGCTTCGCCTCCAGCCCGGACAGCGCCGCGGCGGCGGTGAAGGTGGCCTTCACCCGGGCCGGGCGGCCCGGCAGCACGATCGCCTCGTCGATGGTGGCCGAGGCGGCGCCGAGCGCCACGTCCAGGACGAGCGCGTCCGCCAGGCCCATCGCCGGGTCGGTCACGCCCTGCTCCTGCCCGGCCATCCGCCCGGCGTAGCGCCGACGGAACGTCAGGTCGCCCTGCACGCCCACCGCCACGTCGTACCAGCCCTCGCGGCCGACCTTGACCCGCACCGGCCGGGTGTCCTGCCCGGTGATCCGGACCTCCTGCACGCCGCCGCCGTACGCGAGGTCCCCGATCAGGAAGGTCTGCGGGCTCTTCGAGCGGTTGATCAGGTGGAACTCCAGCACCCGCTCGGCGCCGGACTCCGGGAAGAGCTCGACCTCGTACTGCGCGGCCGCGTCGCCGCGCAGGTGCCAGAGCGCGCCGTTCGGCCCGTGCACCCGCAGGTCGTAGCCCTCGGGGCCGACCGGCCAGCTGTCGGAGAGCTTCTCCTTGGCGCCCACCGTGTAGTGGCGGGGCGCCAGGCCGGGCGCGGGGTAGGCGGCGAGCACCGCGCCCTGCTTGCCGTGGTTGGCCAGGTCCAGGGTGAGCAGGCCGTCCCTCACCCTCGGCTTCAGCTTGAGGTTGTACGGGGTCGGCCGGGCGGTACGGGTGCCGGCCTGCTGACGGGGCGTCCGCTGCGGGCTGGGCACGGTCGGGGCCGGCAGCTTGCCGGTGTCGGTGACCTTCTGCCGGTTGCCGGCCGTGTCGGGCAGCTGCGGCCAGACCGGGTCCTCGCCGGAGAAGTCGAAGACGGAGGTGAGGTCACCGGTGACGGCCCGGCGCCAGGGGCTGATGTTGGGCTCGGCCACGCCGAAGCGCCGCTCCAGGAAGCGCAGCACCGAGGTGTGGTCGTAGACGGTGGAGTCCACCACCCCGCCGCGGGTCCAGGGCGAGACCACCACCATCGGCACCCGCACCCCCAGGCCCATCGGGTAGGGGCCGGACTCCAGCTTCTCCCCGGCCGGCAGCGCGTCGGCCCAGGTCAGCGAGCCGTCGGCGGCCTTCACCCGGTACCGGCCGTCCTGGCCGACCACCCTGTGGTAGGTCGAGCCGCCCTTGGAGACCCGCACCACCACCTCGCCGTCCACCGGCACCGTCGAGGCACCGCGTCCGGCGGCCAGCGGCGGCACCGGGGGCAGCAGGTGGTCGAAGAAGCCGCCGTGCTCGTCGTAGTTGAGGATGAAGACGGTCTTGGCCCAGACCTCGGGCTTGGCCGCCAGCGCCGAGAGCAGCCGGGCCGTCAGGTGCTCGCCGTTCGGCGGCGCGTAGTTGGCGTGCTCGGAGAGCGCGGCGGGCGCGACCAGCCAGGAGACCTGCGGCAGCCGGTCGGCCTGGACGTCGGCGGCGAAGGCCTCCACCAGCGCGTCGCCCATCGCGAACGGATCGCCCTTCTTGGCCGGGTCACCGACCATCCTCATCCCGCGCTCGTACAGCGGCTCGCCCGGCTTGGCCTTCACGAACGGGGCGAACCAGGCCAGCGCGTTGTCGTCGTAGTTGTCCAGCGCCTGGTACGTCCGCCAGCTGATGCCGGCCGCCTCCAGCCGCTCGGCGTAGGTGGTCCACTCGTAGCCGCCGGGGATCTCGGTGTTGTCCGTCACCGGCACGTCCCGCACGGTGCCGCCGCTGGTGCCGGTCATGAAGTGGTCGCGGTTGGTGTTGGTGTTGCACTGCACCGAGGCGAAGTAGTGGTCGCAGGTGGTGAAGACCGAGGCGATCGCCGAGTAGAACGGCATGTCGGCGGGCTCGTAGTAGCCCTGGCCGAGCCAGCCGGAGGAGCGGCGGGAGACGGCGCCGTCGGCCAGGCCGTCGTTCCACGCCTTCATCGAGTCCACGAAGCCGAAGGCCGGGGCGCCCTGCTGGTACGCGTTGGTGTGCGCGGCGTTCATCGCGAACGGCAGCAGGTACCCCTCCTTGCGGGAGGCGTCCGGCTGGTGCAGCACCGACCGGCCGTTGACCCCGCGCACCGCCGCCCGGTCCCCGAAGCCGCGCACCCCGGACAGGGTGCCGAAGTAGTGGTCGAACGCCCGGTTCTCCTGCATCAGCACCACCACGTGCTGGATGTCCGCCAGCTTCCCCGGCTTGGCCGGGGCGGCCAGCGCCTCCCGGACGCTGAGCGGCAGGGCGGACAGGACGGCGGCCGCGGCCGCGCCGCCGAGCAGGGTGCGGCGCGAGACTTCGGGACTCATCAGGGGGTGCTCCTCGTTCGGCTCCCGGCCGCGTTCCGGCCCGGACCCGCCCATGTCTAAGCGCCCGAGGTGTACAGACAACAATGATCACGTGACGGGCCGGAGGCGAGATTGTCTAGACAACCTGACGGTCCGCCACCCCGCTCAGCCGACCGGCCAGGTGTGGACGGGCTCGCCGGTGCGGGAGTGCTCCATGTAACGGCGCGTCATGGCCGCGATGGCCGAACCCCGGTCCATCCCGTAGTGGTCGCGCAGCCGGTGCACGGTGGCCGCCTGCCAGGCCGCGCCGTTGGTCCTGCGCAGACAGCGCTGCTCGATGATGCCGAGGTAGCGGTCCCGGTCCCCCGGCTCCACGCCCCAGTCGTCCAGCCCCTGACGGGCCATCGGGAGCAGCTCGTTCAGCACCAGCTCGGTGGCGGCCACCGGCACGGTGCCCCGGGCTCCGCGCCCGGACTTCGGCCAGTGCAGCACCGCGTCGATGCCGTACCGGGCGGCGGTGTGGAAGTTCTCGTCGGCCTGCTCGAAGGCGAGCCTGGTCCAGATCGGCCTGGGCTGCTCGGCCAGCACCCGGACCAGCCCGTAGTAGAAGGCGGCGTTGGCCAGGGTGTCCACCACCGTCGGCCCGGCCGGCAGGCAGCGGTTCTCCACCCGCAGGTGCGGCACGCCGTCGGCGACGTCGTAGACCGGCCGGTTCCAGCGGTAGATGGTGCCGTTGTGGAGCCGCATCTCGGCCAGCCGGGGGATGCCGCCGGAGGCCAGCACCTTGACCGGGTCCTCGTCGTCGCAGATCGGCAGCAGGGCCGGGAAGTACTTCTGGTTCTCCTCGAAGAGCTCCAGCGCGGAGTTCACCCAGCGCTCCCCGAACCAGGTGATGGGGCGCACGCCCTGGGCCTTGAGCTCCGCCGAACGGGTGTCGCAGGCCTGCTGGAAGAGCACCGGCCTGGTCTCCCGCCAGAGCTCCCGGCCGAACAGGAAGGGCGAGTTGGCACCGAGTGCCAACTGCACCGAGGAGATCGCCTGGGCCGCGTTCCACACCGGGGCGAAGCGCTCCGGGGTCACCTGGAGGTGCAGCTGCAGCGAGGTGGCGGCGGCCTCGGCCACCATCGAGACCGACTCCACGCTGAGCCGCTCCACCCCCTCGATGTCCAGCGCGATGTCCTCGCCCCGGGCGGCCAGTATCTGGTCGCTGAGCAGGGTGTACCGGTCGTTGTGCGACATCGCGTCCAGCCCGGTGTGGTCCAGGTCGAGGGTCGGCAGGATGCCGACCATGACGATCCGGGCCCCCACCTCCTCGGCCTTGCGGTCCGCGTACCGCAGCCCGGTGTCGATCTCCTCGCGCAGCTCGTCCAGCACGTGACCGGTGAGGCGGCGGGGCGCGATGTTCACCTCGATGTTGAACTGGCCCAGCTCGGTCTGGAAGTCGCCCGAGGCGATCGAGGAGAGCACCTGCTCGTTCCGCATCACCGGACGCCCCAGGTCATCGGCCAGGTTGAGCTCGATCTCCAGCCCCACCATGGCCCGCGGACGGTCGAAGCGGCCCTCGCGCAGCATCCGCTCCAGGGCGTCCAGACAGGACTGGAGCTTGCGCCGGTACAACTGCCGGTCGGACAGTTCCGCACGCGTCGCGACGACCTTCTCGCCCATGGGTGCCCCTCCACCTAGCCGAACGGTCCCTGCATCATGCCCACCCCGAAGATCCCTAGCCTCCTGCCCTAACGCGGTTGTCGAACAAGGTTCCTGACGACACGTCAGAAGAATCCCGACTTGCCGCCGGGTACCGAATGTGATAAGAAAGTCACCCTGTGCATCCGTTCGAGCAGGATTCGCACAGCTCCCGCCCGGCACCCGCCGCCCCCGAAGGACCTTCGAGCGGCAGGCCCGCGCCCGCAAGCGACCATGCCCAACCGGACACGGCCCGGGTCCACGACCCACCAGCCGGTATGCCGCACTCGCACGCCGTTTCCAGCACGGAGAGGCGACCCACCATGACCCTGCAGACCCCCCAGCCACCGCCGAGCGCCCTGCGCGCCGTCCTCGGCGCGCTCGACTGTGAGTCGGCGCTCGGCCCCCTCGTCCCGCTCGCAGGCGGCGAGGGGGACGAGCGGCTGCACCCGACCCACCCGCTCGCGGTGCACGTCCTCGACGAGCCCGGCGCCCCCCTGGCCGGCGCCCGCCGGACGGGCTGGCGGTTCCTGGTCGAAGCCGGCGTCGGCGGCCCCGTGGCCGCCGCCGAAGTCACCGAGACGGCCGAACAGCACCACGCCTTCTCGCACTTCACCGCCGGCCCCTACCTGGACTCCACCCTGCGCGCCCTGCGCCAGGCCCACCAGATCGCCATCTCCGCCCGCACCCGGCACCACCCCCGGCTGCTCTCCATCCCCGGCCACTACGCCACCGCCCTCTGGCTCCACCACCCCGACCCGGGCCCCTCGGTGGACCTCCTCATCCCCCTCGCCCCGGCCCCGCTCGGCGTCACCGCCCACCGCGTCTACCCCGCCGGCGAGCTGCTCGCCCTGCTCGCCCGCCCGCTCGCACCCGCCGGGCGTTCCTGACACCCCTTCACCCGAAAGGGCCACTGCCGCGCGACCTTCCGGTCGGGCGGCAGTGGCCCTTTTTCCATCTGAACGGGTGATCCCTGGGCACCGCTTGTGGCGCATGTCACGAAATCGCTGCGGGAAGGCCTCGGGATGACGACACTGGGAACCGACGCGGGGGGCCGTCAGTCCTACCCGTCGGAGCGCCGGTTCACACCTGGGCCGGTCAGGGGAATCTGAAGCGAGGGTACGACGATGTGCCAGCACCAGCCTGAGTGTCCGTCCGCACTGTCCACCGACCGCGAGGCCGCCGTCCCGATGGCCTTCCACCCCGACCAGGGCTGGAGCCTCCTGTGCAACGGCGTCCTCCTCTTCGAGGACACCGGCGAACTCCTCCCCGACGGCCGCATCATCGCCCCCCGCCGCCCCCTGGTCTCCGCCTGACGGCCCGCCAGGGCAAACGCCAAGGGGCGCGAGACCCTGCCTGATCCGCGGCTCCGCCGCCCGGGCGCGCAAGCCCTCGCCAGCAAGCACCGGCAGGGCAAACGCCAAGGGGCGCGAGGAACTGCGCGCTTCGGGAGGCGGCCCACCTGCAACTGACCCACCATCAGCCAGTTGCAGGTGCTGCCGTCCCACCCTCGCGCAGTTCCCCGCGCCCCTGGGCGCGCTACCGCGTCAGCTGCCGTACTCGTCCAGCGGCGGGCAGGAGCAGACCAGGTTCCGGTCGCCGTACGCACCGTCGATGCGGCTCACCGGCGGCCAGTACTTGTCCGCCGGGTTGACGCCCGCCGGGAAGACCGCCTCCTGGCGGGTGTACGCGTGCTCCCACTCACCGGCCAGCGCCGCCGCGGTGTGCGGAGCGTTCCGCAGCGGGTTGTCCTCCGCCTGCCACTCGCCCGAGCCGACCTTCTCGATCTCGCCGCGGATCGCGATCATCGCCTCACAGAAGCGGTCGATCTCGTGCAGGTCCTCCGACTCGGTCGGCTCGATCATCAGCGTCCCCGCGACCGGGAACGACATGGTCGGCGCGTGGAAGCCGTAGTCGATCAGGCGCTTGGCGATGTCGTCCACCGTCACGCCCGTCTCCTTGCTGAGCGGACGCAGGTCGATGATGCACTCGTGCGCGACCAGCCCGCCCGGGCCGGTGTAGAGCACCGGGAAGTGCGGGGCGAGCCGCTTGGCGATGTAGTTGGCGTTCAGCACCGCGACCTGGGTGGCGCGCTTGAGGCCCTCGCCGCCCATCAGCCGGACGTACGACCAGGAGATCGGCAGGATCGCGGCCGAGCCCCACGGGGCGGCCGAGATCGGGCCGACGCCGGTGGCCGGGCCGGCCTCCGCCTGGAGCGGGTGGTTCGGCAGGTACGGGGCCAGGTGCGAGCGGACCGCGACCGGGCCGACGCCCGGGCCGCCGCCGCCGTGCGGGATGCAGAAGGTCTTGTGCAGGTTCAGGTGCGAGACGTCCGCGCCGAACTTGCCCGGCTTGGCCAGGCCGACCAGCGCGTTGAGGTTGGCGCCGTCGACGTACACCTGGCCGCCGGCCTCGTGCACGGCCGCGCAGATCTCGGTGATCTCGGTCTCGTACACGCCGTGGGTCGACGGGTAGGTGACCATCAGCACCGAGAGCTGGTCGCGGTGCTGCTCGATCTTCGCCTTGAGGTCGGCGACGTCCACGTCACCGTCCGGCAGGGTCTTGACCACGACGACCCGCATCCCGGCCATCACCGCGGAGGCCGCGTTGGTGCCGTGCGCCGACGACGGGATCAGACAGACGTCGCGCTCGACGTCGCCGTTCGCGCGGTGGTAGGCGCGGACCGCCAGCAGACCGGCGAGCTCGCCCTGCGAACCGGCGTTCGGCTGGATCGACACGGCGTCGTAGCCGGTGACCTCCACCAGCTGCTGCTCCAGGCCGCGGATCAGCGTCAGGAAGCCCTCGGCCTGGTCGACCGGCGCGAAGGGGTGCAGCTGGCCGAACTCGGGCCAGGTGACCGGCTCCATCTCGGTGGTGGCGTTGAGCTTCATGGTGCAGGAGCCCAGCGGGATCATGCCGCGGTCCAGCGCGTAGTCCCGGTCCGAGAGGCGGCGCAGGTAGCGCAGCATCGCGGTCTCCGAGCGGTGGCTGTGGAAGACCGGGTGGGTGAGGTACTCGTCGTCGCGCAGCAGCGCGGCGGGCAGCGCGTCGGCGGTCTCGGTGACCTCTGCGGTGACGCCGAAGGCGGCCCAGACGCCGGCCAGGTGCTCGCGGGTGGTGGTCTCGTCGCAGGAGATCGAGAGGGTGTCCTCGTCCGCCTGGTAGAGGTTGATGCCGTTCGCCCGCGCGGCGGCGGCGATCTCGGCGGCCTTGCCCGGGACCTTCGCCGTGACGGTGTCGAAGAACTGACCGCTGGTCAGCTCCACGCCGCCCGCCCGCAGGCCCTCGGCCAGCGCGGCCGCGTAGCGGTGGGTGCGGCGGGCGATCTCGGCCAGGCCGTCCGGGCCGTGGTAGACCGCGTACATGGAGGCCATGACGGCCAGCAGCACCTGGGCGGTGCAGATGTTGGAGGTGGCCTTCTCGCGGCGGATGTGCTGCTCGCGGGTCTGCAGGGCCAGCCGGTAGGCCCGGTTGCCGTCGGCGTCCACCGAGACGCCGACCAGGCGGCCGGGCAGGTTGCGGGCGTACGCGGCCTTGACGGCCAGGTAGCCGGCGTGCGGGCCGCCGAAGCCCATCGGCACGCCGAGGCGCTGCGAGGTGCCGCAGGCGATGTCGGCGCCGAGCGAGCCCGGGGACTTCAGCAGGGTGAGGGCCAGCAGGTCGGCGGCGACCGCGACGACCGCGCCGAGTCCGTGGGCCTGCTCGATCACCGGGGCGAGGTCGCGGACCTCGCCGGAGGCGCCGGGGTACTGGAGCAGCACGCCGAAGACGCCGCGCTCGGCGATCTCGGCCGGGATGCCGGCGGAGAGGTCGGCGACGACCACCTCGACACCGGTCGGCTCGGCGCGGGTCTCGATGACCGCGATGGTCTGCGGCAGGGTGTCGGCGTCGACCAGGAAGACGCCGCCCTTGACCTTGGTGACGCGACGGGCCAGCGACATCGCCTCGGCGGCCGCGGTGCCCTCGTCGAGCAGCGAGGAGCCGGAGGTGTCCAGGCCGGTCAGGTCGGCGACCACGGTCTGGAAGTTGATCAGGGCCTCCAGGCGGCCCTGCGAGATCTCCGGCTGGTACGGCGTGTAGGCGGTGTACCAGGCCGGGTTCTCCAGCACGTTGCGCAGGATCACCGGCGGGGTGAAGGTGCCGTAGTAACCGAGGCCGATCATCGACTGCAGGACGGTGTTGCGCCCGGCCAGCTCGCGCAGCTCGGCGAGCACCTGGGCCTCGCTGCGGCCGGCGGGCAGGCCGAGGGCGGTGAGGCTCTTGATGGCGTCCGGCACGGCGGCGTCGGACAGCTCGTCCAGCGAGCCGTAGCCGACGTGCGCCAGCATCTTCTCCTGGGCGGCGGCGTCGGGGCCGATGTGACGGTTCTCGAACGGGCTCGCGAGTTCGAGCTCGGTGAGGGTCGGCTTGGCGTTCATGGGGGTCGAGGCCTCCTGGTCACGGACCGGCGGGGGTACGCACGCCGTCGGCCAACGCCGCCGTGGGACAGCGGGGGCCTCGAAACGCACGAACCCGTCAGGCCTCCCCCTCTGTCATCGGTACCTGAGAGCTTCGCCCGCACGTGGCGGCCCGCGGCCGCCCGTCGGCTTGCACCGTCGGTGAGGGTGGGGCCCGCCGGCTCCCTCGCCGTCGGTCCTGCCCTGCTTTCCAGAGTGACCTACCCCGCACGGTACGGATGCCTGAGAGATTCCGGGGAGGGTTTGCTCCTTCGGCGCCCTGCTCCGCCGGGGCGGAGGGGACTCTCCCGAGCGGGCTCGGCAGTCGCGCCCAGGGTACCAGCGGTCGCGCCGCAGATCACGGGCGCCCCCGGCGCACTCCGGCCGCTCCCGACCCGCCCTCGAACGGCCCCATCCCCTCCCCAACGGCGGCGTTCGAATGGCCGACGTCCGATTGATGGCTTTTCGTGTGAAGTGCGGCCGGGCAGCTCTGCCGACCGCCCCCTGACGGAGTGTCAGGGGTGCTTTCGTACCTCTCCTCTGGAGGACAGCGTGCAGACCGACATCGACCCGCGAGACCTGATCGGGCACAAGGCGGTCGACCGGAACGGTGACAAGATCGGCACCGTCGACGAGGTCTACCTCGACGACGCGACCGGCGAACCCGAGTGGGCGGCCGTCCGCACGGGGATCTTCGGCCGGGACGCGTTCGTCCCGCTGACCACCAGCGAGTTCTCCGGCGAGGAGCTCCGGGTCCCCTACGACAAGTCACTGATCAAGGACTCGCCCGACTTCGGCGTCGGCCAGCACCTCTCCCCGGCGCAGGAACTGCAGCTCTACCGCTACTACGGCCTGGAGACCGGCATGCCCGTCGCCGCCCCGGTGGCGGCCGCCGCCGTGGCGGCCAACGGCACGGACGCCGTCAAGGACCTCGACTTCGGCACCATCGGCACCACCAAGGAAAGCAGCAGCGTGAACGCGACCACCACCGCCCCGACCATGACGGCCGCCCCGATGGCCTTCACCGCCACCTCCGAGATGCCGGCCGCCCCGGTCACCACCGCCAAGCCGGCCGAGTCCGCCGCACCCACCACCCCGACCGTCCCCGGCAACGCCCCGAGCGGCCCGATCGAGATCACCTGCCGCGAGGAGCGCCTCGACGTCACCACCGAGTGGCACGTGCTGGGCACCGCGAAGCTGCGCAAGTACGTCACCTCCGAGGCGGTGGAACGCAAGGTCCCGGTGGTCAAGGAGCGGGTCCGGGTCGAACGGGTGCCGGTCACCGAGGCCGAGCGGGCCGCCCTCAGCGAGCAGGAGATCGCCGAGGCCGTCGAGGAGGTGACCCTCCGGGAGGAACGCCCGGTGGTCCGCAAGTACCTCGCCCCCGTCGAACGCGTCCGCCTGGTCGTCGAGCGCTACACCGAGGAGGCCGTCATCCACGACGAACTCCGCCGCGAACAGGTCGAGATCCACGACGACACCACCGAACCGGCACCCCCGGCCCCCCAGGCCTCCCCCGGCCGCCCGGAACCCCTGCGCCCCTCCTGACATCCCCTCACGAAGCCGCCCCGCGCCTACCGCGCGGGGCGGCTTCACTGTGCGCTGCTCCACTCCGCCAGAGCTTCACCCCCGAGCCCGCCCGGCAGGGCACCCCACTTTGCCAAAGCTTCACCAGACAATATTTGACACACTGAAGTATCTCCCGTCATGGTTACTTCAGTCCCTTGACTTTCAACCGAAGGAAGCTTCCCGTGAGGCCGAGCAGCACGCGCGTGCTCCCCGCCCTGGTGCTGGCGATGCTGGCATTCAGCGTGGTGCAGACCGCCGTCGTCCCGATCCTGCCCTCGCTGGCCCGCGAACTGGACGTCTCCGGTTCCAGCATCACCTGGCTCATGACGGCGAACCTGCTGTCCGCCGCCGTCCTGACCCCGCTGCTCGGCCGCTTCGGCGACCTCCGCGGCCGCAAGCCGATGCTGCTGGTCTCGCTCGCCGGCCTGGTGGCCGGCTCCGCGCTCGCGGTCGGCACCCACTCGTTCACCTGGCTCGTGGTCGCCCGCGTCCTCCAGGGCGCCGGCGGTGGCGTGCTGCCGCTGGCGATCAGCATCGTCCGTGACGAGCTCCCCAAGGAGAAGGTCACCGGCGGCGTCGCGGCCATCTCCGCCTCGATGGGCGTCGGCTCCGGCCTCGGCCTGGTCGCCACCGGCCTGCTGCTGGAGCACTGGGACTACAAGTCCATCTTCTGGATGGGCCTCGGCTTCGGCCTGCTCGCCGTCGTCCTGGTCGCCGTCCGCGTCCCGACCGACCCGGTGGTCGACAAGAACGGCGGCGCCGACCCGCTCGGCGCGCTCACCCTGGCCGGCTGGCTCTCCGCCCTGCTGATCGCGGTCTCCCAGGGCAACACCTGGGGCTGGACCTCCAACCGCACCCTGGGCCTGTTCGCCGCCGCCGCCGTGATCGCCCTGGTCTGGGGGATCATCGAGGTCAAGGTCAAGCACCCGCTGGTGGACATGAAGATGATGGCCCGTCCGGCCGTCGCCTTCACCAACATCTCCGGCCTGCTGATCGGCTTCGGCATGTACGGCTCGTTCATGGTGATCAGCAACTTCGCCCAGACCCCGGAGAAGCTGGCCCACTACGGCTTCACCGCCACCGTGCTGCACGCCGGCGTCATGCTGCTGCCCTCCGCCGTCGGCTCGATGGTCGCCGCCCCGGTCGGCGCACTGCTGATCGCCCGCCGCGGCCCCCGCCTGCCGCTGGTCCTCGGTGGCGTGCTCGGCTCCGCCGCCATGGTCTACCTGGCGCTGCGTCACTCCGCCGAGGGCGACATCTACTTCGCCTCCGCCGTCTTCGGCCTCGGCGTCGGCCTCGCCTACGCGGCGATGCCCGCCTACATCAACGGCGCCGTCCCGGCCGAGCAGTCCGGCATCGCCAACGGTATGAACGCGGTGCTGCGCACCGTCGGTGGCGCCATCGGCACCGCCGTGATGGCCGCGATCCTGACCGGCGACACCATGAAGCTGCCGATCCCGGTCCAGCTGCCCACCCTGGACGCCTACAAGCACGCGTTCTGGGTCGCCGCCGCCGTCTGCCTGGTGGCCGCCGTGGTCCCGTTCGCGATCCGCCGGATCAAGGAGATCCCCGCTCCGGCCGAGGCCGCCGCCTCGCCCGAGCTGGTGAAGACCGACGCCTGACGAGGCGTCACCACCCGCGCGCTCAGGGACGGGTCGCGCGGGTGGGCTCCGGCCGCCGCCGGTACGCGAGGGCATCGCGCCCGGACGAGCGGCCGCAGGATGAATGGCCCCCGCACCGCTGGACACGGTGCGGGGGCCGTCGTCATTCCCGCCCCCACTCACCCGGCCGACGCAGGCCGTCCTCCTCGCCCTCCGCCTGCTCGCCCTCCTCCGCCGCCGGCCGCACCATCCCCGGCCGCAGCGGCAGCGGCCCCGAGGGCTCCAGCTCGGGATCGTCCACCGCGAAGGTCCGCACCCGCCCCACCTCGCCCTGCGGCGTCTCGAAGCGCACCGTCACCCGCCCCACCCCGCTCCCCTGCACCCATCCGGGCCCGAGCTGAGCGTGCGTCACGTCCTGCCCCGGCCGCCACTGCCGCACGACCGCCGCGGCCGCCACCACCGCCTCCGGCACGTCCTCCTCCGCGGCCCCGGCCGCCTCCGCCGCCCGCTCCTCCCGCTCGGCCTGCGCGAACAGGTCCTCCTGGGTGAAGTCGGCCAGCTGCGCCACGCCGACCCCGAGCAGCCGGACCCCGCCGGTGACGTCCACCTGCTGGGCCAGCCGCCGGGCCGTCTCGGCGATCACCACCGGATCGTCGGTCGGGGACCGCAGCGTCTCGGAGCGGGTGATGGTGGAGAAGTCGAAGCGCCGCACCTTGAGCACCACCGTCCGCCCCGAGCGCCCGGCCGCGTGCAGGCGGCGGACGCAGCGGGCCGCCAGCTCGTCGATCTCGCGCAGCACCCGGCCCCGGTCCGCCACGTCCACCTCGAAGGTGTCCTCGACCGAGACGGACTTGGCGTCCCGGTCCGGCACCACCGGGCGCTCGTCCAGGCCCAGCGCCATCTGGTGCACCCCGGCCCCGTGCGCCCGGCCGAGCAGCTGGACCAGCTCGCCCTCCCCGGCCTCCGCCAGGTCCGCCACCGTGGTCAGCCCCGCCCGGCGCAGCACCTGCTCGGTGGCCGGGCCGATCCCGGGCAGCGCCCGCGCCGACATGGTGGAGAGCACCGCCCGCTCGTGGCCGACGCCGATCAGCACCAGCCCGTCCGGCTTGGCCTGCTCCGAGGCGATCTTGGCCATCAGCTTGGAGCCGGCCACCCCGACCGAGCCGGTCAGGCCCGTGCGCTCCTCGATGTCGGCCCGCAGGTCGGTGGCGATGGCCACCGCCATCTCCGCCCCCGCCTCCGGATCCACCGCAGCCAGCGCCGGACCGTACGGCCCGGCCTCCAGGTCCACGAAGGCCTCGTCCACGCTGAGCGGCTCGACCAGCGGGGACAGCTCCCGCAGCAGGCCCATCACCACCTCGCTGACCTGGCGGTAGGCGTCGTAGCGCCCGCTCAGGAAGGCCGCGTTGGGGCAGAGCCGGCGGGCCTGGGCCATCGGCATCGCCGAGTGCACCCCGAACTTCCGGGCCTCGTACGAGGCGGTGGAGACCACCCCCCGCACCCCGAGACCGCCGACAATGACCGGCTTCCCGCGCAGGCTCGGCTTGGCCGCCTGCTCCACCGCGGCGAAGAAGGCGTCCATGTCGAGGTGGAGAATGCTCGGCACCGACCGCACCCGCCGATCATCCCGCACCCCACCGACAACCCCGCCGCCGACGGCGCCGACGCGTCAGGTCAGCGCGGCGCGGCCACCGCCACCCCGACGCCGTGCTCCTTGTCGCCCCAGAAGGTCGGGTCCGGCTCGAACACCGCGTCGAAGGCCGCCTTGGCCGCGCCGGGGATCTCCCGCAGCCCGCCGTAGTACCAGGTGGAGTTGGGGTCCTCGTCCACACCGACGGCGTATGAGTCGATCCCGGCCGCCTGACAGAGCGCCAGCACCCGCCGGGCGTGGAAGGTCTGACTGATCAGCACCGCGCGGTCGACCAGGAAGACGTGCTTGGCCCGGGTGCAGGAGTCCCAGGTGTCGAAGCCCGCGTAGTCCTCGACCACCTTGTGGGCCGGCACGCCGTGCTCGACCAGGTAGGTCTTCATCGCGGTGGACTCGTCGTACTCGGTGCGGCTGTTGTCGCCGGTGACCAGCACCGCCTGGATCTTCTCCTGCCGGTACAGCTCCACCGCCGCGTCCAGCCGGTGCGCCAGGTACGGTGAGGGCTTCCCCTCGAAGAGCCCGGCCCCGAAGACCACGCCCACCGGCGCCGCCGGGGCCCCGGCCACCGGGCCGACCCGGTCCCCCGCCGCCAGCCAGAGCCAGCTCATCGGTGCCAGGGCGACCGCCGTGCCGACCGCCAGGGCCTGGAACCACCGCCGCTGGGTCGCCCGGCTCCGCAGCAGCCGGGCCAGCGCGGCCCGGCCGTGCAGCACCCCGCCGCGCACCGCCCGCCGCAGCCGTCCTACCCGCTTGACCCCTTGAGGCCGTCGTACTCGTCGCACCCGCGTTCTCCCCTTGTCGTCCGCGGGGAGTGACGCCGGGTCAGCCCGCCCGGTTGCGCCGCTGCGCGAGCTCGTCGCCCGGGTCGTAGCCGACCACCGTCTCACCGGTGTCGGTCCGCTCGGCGTGCAGCCGCCCGAGCGTGCCCTCCAGCTCCTGCCGGACGGCGCCGACCGCGATGCCGAACATGCCCTGACCGCCCTTCAGCAGGTCGACCACCTGCTGCGGCGAGGTGCACTCGTACACCGTGGCGCCGTCGGACATCAGGGTCAGCCCGGCCAGGTCGGCCTCGTCGACGCTCTGCAGGTGGCCGACCGCGATCCGGATGTTCTGCAGCGAGACGCCGGTGTCCAGCAGCCGCTTGACGATCTTCAGCAGCAGGATGTCCCGGAAGCTGTACAGCCGCTGCGAGTTCGCCGGGTAGGCCGTCCGCACGCTCGGCTCCAGCAGGCCCGTGCGGGCCCAGTAGTCCAGCTGGCGGTAGGTGATCCCGGCCGCCGCGCACGCCGTCGGTCCGCGGTAGCCGATCAGCCCCGAGCTCGGCGCGAGCCGCTCGATGGCCGGCTGGCCCGGCTGCGCCGCGGGGAAGCGCGCGAACCGCGGCAGCTCCGCCCCGGCCTCCAGGTCCTCCCGGGACCGCTCCAGCACCGTGCGCGCGGAGCGCGGGACGTGCACGGAGCACTGGCCGGTGCCGTCCGCCCCGTCGCCAGAGCCGCTCATGCCTACCTCCGTCCGCTCCGTCGTGATGGGCCGTCATTTCCGGCGGCACGTGCCGCCGGGGCCACAACTGACGGTAGGCAGTCGCCCAGGACCCGTCAACGATCGCCACGCCGGGGCACCAGGACCTTGTCACCCGGCCGAGTGGTTTTTCGTGCCCCTAGTGTGGGTATGCGGACACCCTTTGGCAAAAGCCGATTTGCGCAACGGTCGGAGCGGGGGCTACTGCTCCCCGGTCAGACGGACGTCACTGCTGGCCGCCGAAGTCCTCCGGCGAGACCTGGTCGAGGAACTCGCGGAACTTCTCGACCTCGTCCTCCTGCTCGTCCGGGATCGCGATGCCCGCCTCGGCGAGCACCTCCTCCGCGCCGAAGATCGGCGTGCCGGTGCGCAGCGCCAGCGCTATCGCGTCGGACGGACGGGCGCTCACCTCGACGCCGCCGGAGAACACCAGGTCGGCGTAGAAGACGCCGTCCCGCAGATCGCTGATCCTGACCTCGGTCAGGTCCTGCCCGAGCGCCTCCAGCACGTCCTTGAACAGGTCGTGGGTCAGCGGCCGGACCGGCGTCATCCCCTGCTGGGCGAACGCGATCGCGGTGGCCTCGCCAGGACCGATCCAGATCGGCAGGTACCGATCTCCCCCGACCTCCCGAAGCAGCACGATCGGCTGATTGGAAGGCATCTCCACCCGGACACCCACGACGTCGAGCTCATTCACACTGGCAACCCTATGGCCCCGGTCCCGGATATGAAAGCGCAGCCGGTCAGCGGCGCCCGGAGGAGCGGACAACGTTCACTGCGCCCGCGCCCTACGGCCGGGCCCGCAGCCCCGCCTGCACCATCGCGGCGTGCAGCCGCACCGACAGCGTGGCCAGCTCCCGCGCGGTCGCCTCGGCGTGCGCCCTGGTCTGCGGATTGCGGTGCCGGCGCAGCGGCGCCACCACCTGCTCCACCAGGGCCACCTCGCGGTCGGCCGCCGCCTTCATCGCCCGCAGGTGCCGGGGCTCCAGCCCGAACCGGCCCAACTCGCCCACCAAGCGGGCGACCTGCAGCGCCTCGCCGTCGTAGCCGCCGTCCGGCCCCGGGGCGATCAGCCCGTACGACTCCCACTCCGCCAGCTCGCCCTCGCCCGCCTCGGCGGCCGCCAGCAGCTCGGCCCGGCCGAGCCGGACCCCGCCGCCGGCCGACACCGCCACCAGCTCGCGGTCCGCCTCCTCCACCGGGCCCGGCCGGTTGTCGGGCGCGGGCAGGGCCGGCGGCGCCTCGCCGCGCTCGATCGCGTCCAGGTGCTCGCGGATCACCCGCAGCGGCAGGTAGTGGTCGCGCTGCATCCGCAGCACGTACGCCAGCCGCTCCAGGTCCGCGGAGCTGAACTTGCGGTAGCCCGAGGGCGTCCGCTGGGGCTCCACCAGCCCCTCCGCCTCCAGGAAGCGGATCTTCGAGATGGTGACCTCGGGGAAGTCGTCCCGCAGGAACGCCAGCACCGCGCCGATGCTGAGCAGTTCGTCGCCGCGCCGCCTGGCCTCGCCCGCTCGGCGCGAACCCGGAACGGGCGAGGACTCGGTGGTGGAAGGGGTGGTCACACGGGCTCCTGCCGACGTCGGATCCAGTCCCCCCGGACAACGGCCTTGCGGTCTCAGTACCCCCGCTGCTGGCTGGCGAAGAAGACCAGGCGGTACTTGCCGATCTGCACCTCGTCGCCGTTGCCCAGCTGGACCTCGTCGATCCGCTCCCGGTTGACGTAGGTGCCGTTCAGGCTGCCCACGTCGGCGACGCTGAAGCCGCCCGGACGGCGCCGGAACTCCACGTGCCGCCGCGAGACCGTGACGTCGTCCAGGAAGATGTCGCCCTCGGGGTGACGGCCCGCGGTGGTGACGTCCTTGTCCAGCAGGAAGCGGCTGCCCGAGTTCGGGCCGCGCTGCACGATCAGCAGCGCCGAGTGCGGCGGCAGCGCGTCGATCGCGGCCAGCACGTCGGCGTTGAGCGCCGGGGTGGCGCCGGTGCCGGTCGTGGTGTTGGGGTCGTAGGACTCCAGGCCGTGGATCGAGATGGTCGAGGTGACCTCGGCCGAGTGCTCCGGAGCGCCGCCCCGCAGCTGGTTGCCGCAGTTGGAGCAGAACCGCGCCGTGGCGGGGTTCCGGTTCCCGCACCGGGGACACGGACTCGGACCGGCAGCCATGTTCACAGCCTCCTGGAGGTCCACACCCGGCAGGGTCTGACCGGCATAGGGGTCGTTCGGGGCGAACCCTCCACCAGAGGTTGAGGGTCCAGACTGGAAACCTATGCGCGGAGCGCCGGACTGGTCGGCCGACGCGCCGTAACCCGCCGGATTCTGCCCGCCGTCCCGGAACAGCGGACGCTCGGCGTACTCCGCCGACTCCGGCGAGGGACGCATCCCCGGCACGGAGGACTCGTCCGCCCGGTGGCGGGCGGTCGGCTGCTCGACCGCCGCAGCGCGGTTCTTGTTGCGGCCGAACAGCTTCGAGAACAGACTCACGGGCGAATCCCCTTGCGTGTGACAGACCCGCCCGCGGGGCAGGGTGTGCGGTTCGGACAGGCGGCCGGCCGCGGTGACGGCCGGAATCGGACGGGCGCTCGGCCCCAGTCTCCCCGACCGGGATGCCCGCGCCCGCACCGGGGGCGGTGCGGAACTGACGGACCGTAGGTCGGTCGGGCCGTCACTTCGCCGCCGGCTTGGCGTACTGAGGGACCGTCGGAGCGGCCAGCGCGTCGACGACGACCTTCTGCTCCTGGGTGATCGTGGCGCGCGCCTTCTGCTTCTCCAGACTGCGCACCACCCCACCGGGGATGTTCAGCGCGGGCGTGAGGTCCTGCGGGTTCCCCACCACGGTGAACCGGTACGGGGCGGACAGGACCTTGCCGTCCACCTGCACGCGGTCCTCACCGCTGTCGGTGAAGTAGCTGCCGGCCACCACTCGCACGTCGTTGATCTGAATCGCCTCCGCCCCTGCGGCTCGGAGTTCCTGCAGGGTGTCCAGCAGCATATCGGCCTTCACCTGCCGCTGGGGATCATCGATCGTCAGCACGATCCCCGGGCCGGTCGCGCGGACCGTACCCGCCAGCACCCCGAGCTCCGTCGCCTTCTTCCTGGTCTGCTCCTGGGCCTCCTTGGCTTGGTTGGAGCTGTTCTCCAACTGCGCCAGGGACTGCTCCAGCTGCGTCTTCTCCTGCTGGAGACGCTGCTGACGGCTGTCCAGTTCGTCGAGGATGCGGACCAGGTCCTCCTGACGGGCACCGCGCAGCTGACTGTGGTCGTTGGTCGAGCGCACCTGCACCGCCAGCGCGAAGCCCAGCACCAACAGCAGCGTGGCCACCACGAGCTGACCGCGCGACAGGCGCGGCGGCCAGAGCGCGGTCCGCAGCCGCCGGCGCGGGGTGTTCTCGTCCACCGGCTCCGCCACCGCCACCGGCTCCGGCTCTGGCACGACGTCCGGCTCGGGCCGGACCTCGGGCTCGGGCTCGGGCTCGGGCGCCGGTGTCGGCTCGGGGTCCCGGACCGCCTCCGGCTCCGGCGTCGGCTCGGGCGTGTCGTGCCGCTCCGGCTCCTCCGGGGCGGGCTCCGGCTTCTTCTCCTCCGCTGCCACGACTCCCCCTCTCAGGCCCGGAACACGTGCCGGCGGATCGCGGCGGCGTTGGAGAAGATCCGGATGCCGAGCACGACCACCACACCGGTGGAGAGCTGCGACCCCACCCCGAGCTGGTCACCCAGGTAGACGATCAGCGCGGCCACCACCACGTTGGAGAGGAAGGAGACCACGAAGACCTTGTCGTCGAAGATCCCGTCCAGCATCGCCCGGACGCCGCCGAACACCGCGTCCAGCGCCGCCACCACCGCGATCGGCAGGTACGGCACCACGGCGTCGGGCACCTCGGGCTGCACGATCAGACCGGCGATCACGCCGATCACGAGACCCAGCACGGCAATCACGGGGTAGCTGCTCCTGAGGTGTCGGGCTGCGCGTACCGCAGCGTGATGCCGAGCGCGCCCGGCACCGTCAGCTTCTTCTGCACGGTGAGCGTGGACTTGATGCCGTAGCTGTCCTGAATGATCTTCAGGTACCGCCCGGCCTCGCCGTCCTGGAAGGCCTGGCCGAACTTCGCCCCGTCACCGATCGCCAGCACCGTGTACGGCGGCACCAGCGGACGGTTGTCGACCAGCACCGCGTCGCCGGCGGCCCGGATCGCGGAGAGCTCGGTGAGCCGCTGGCCGTTGATCGAGACGGCCTCCGCCCCGGCCCGCCAGACGCCGTTGACGACCAGTTGGAGGTCGCGGTCCCGGAGCCGGCCGGTGTTGGAGAAGCCCTCGGCCTGACGCGGGTCGGAGACGTTGCCGCCGGCACCCGTGCCCGAGGCGTCCTCCAGCACCAGCCTGAAGCCGGGGCCGACCACCTCGGCGGTGCCCGCCCGGGCCGCCAGGTCGGCCAGCGCCGCGCCGCTGTCGCTCTGCAGCGCCTGGCCCTGGGCCTTCTCCACCTTGCCGCGCAGGTCCTGGATCTGCTGCTGCATGTGGTCGGCCGAGCCGGTGGCGTCCTGCACCCGCTGCACCAGGGCGTCCCGCTCGCGGGCCAGGGTCGGCGCCGCCTGCTGCGTGTTCACCGCCCCGACGGTCACCACGGTGGTGGCCAGCGCAAGACCGAGGGCCAGCACCAGCTTGCCCTTCACCGCGGTCGGCATCCGGCTCGGGCCCTGGCCCTCGCGTGCCTTGGCGGCCTCGGCGTAGCCCTCGTCCAGCCCGTGGTCCATCACGCTGGTCAGCAGGGACATCGAGGCGTCCGGGCGCGCGTAGCGTCCGTCCCGGTCGTTCGGCCTCGGCGATGCTGGCATGCGAGACATCGTCCCATGTCGCCGACCGGGTGAACGCACACCCCCCGCCGTGAACTGCCCGATCGGTCACCCGATCGTGACCGGAACGTCCCGGGGCGGGCGGTTCGCACCGCCCGCCCCGGTCGTTCCGCCCCGGCTACCTCCCCGCGCCGTCCACCACGGCCGCCCACTCGTCGAGCAGCTGCTGCGTCGCCGCGTCGTCCGGGCCCTCCGCCCACAGGTGGGTGACGGCCTCGGCCGGGTCCGGCAGCACCAGCGTCCAGCGCCCGTCCGCCTCGACCACCCGCACGCCGTCGGTGGTGTCCAGCCGCCGGTTGCCCGCCGCCTCCACCACCGAGCGCATCACCATGCCCTTGGCCGCCCACGGCGTGGCGATGTCCCGCCGCTGGATGTGCGCCTGCGGGATCCGCGCGTCGATCTGACTCAGCGTCAACTGGGTCCGCGCCACCAGGCCGACCAGGCGCACGAAGGCCGCGGCCCCGTCCAGCACGCCACTGAACTCCGGCACCACGAAGCCGCCGCGCCCGTCCCCGCCGAAGACCGTCGAGTCCGCCGCGGCCGCCTTGGCCAGGTCGTCCGGCGAGGTGGTCGTCCAGATCACCTGGGTGCCGTGGTACGCCGCCACCTGCTCGGCGATCCGCGTGGTGGTCACCGGCAGCGCCACCTGCCCGCTGCGCCGCTCGGCCGCGACCAGGTCGAGCAGCACCAGCAGCGCCCGGTCGTCCTCGATCACCCGGCCCAGCTCGTCCACGAAGGAGACCCGCTCGCCGACGGGGTCGAACCGCACCCCGAAGGCCGCCCGCGAGGAGGCCACCAGCTCACCGAGCCTGGCCAGCCCGGCCCGCCGCTCCTCCGCGTCCTCCGTCGGCCGCGCCTCGTCCAGGCCGCCGCTGACGGTGAGCGCCTCCACCCCGAGCCGCCCCAGGATCGAGGGCAGCACCAGCCCGGCACTGCCGTGCGCGGCGTCCACCACCACCTTCAGCCCGGCCTCCCGGACCCCACGGGTGTCCACCGCCCGCAGCAGGTTCCCCGCGTACGAGTCGAAGACGCTGGCCGGGTGCTGCAGGTCCCCGATCTCGCCCGGGAAGGCCCGCCGGTACTCCTGGCGCGCGTACACCCGGTCGAGCTTGCGCTGCCCGGCCTGCGACAGGTCGGCCCCGCGCTCGTCGAAGAACAGGATGTCCAGCGAGTCCGGCACCCCGGGCGAGGTCCGCAGGAAGATCCCGCCGGCACCACCGCGGGCGGTGTGCTGCCGGGCCACCGGCATCGGCACGTTCTCCAGGTCGCGGACGTCGATCGCGCTGGTCTGCAGGGCAGAGATCATCGCCCGTTTGAGTGCCCGGGCCCCGCGCGAGTGGTCACGCGCGATGGTGACGGTGGCGCCCTTCTTCAGCGTGGTGGCATACGCCCCGGCGAGCCGGACGGCCAGCTCCGGCGTGATCTCCACGTTGAGGATCCCGGAGACGCCGCGCACCCCGAAGAGGTGCTCCTGCCCGCGGGACTCCCAGATCACCGAGGTGTTGACGAAGGCACCGGCCTCGACGGTCTTGAACGGGTAGACCCGGACGTTGCCCGAGATGATCGACTCCTCGCCGATCAGGCACTCGTCCCCGATCACCGCCCCGTCCTCGATCCGGGCCGCCCGCATCACGTCGGTGTTCTTGCCCACCACGCACCCGCGCAGGTTGGACTGCGGCCCGATGTAGACGTTGTCGTGGATCACCGCCTTGTGCAGGAACGCGCCCCGCTTCACGACCACGTTGGAGCCCAGGACGGTGTGCTCCCGCAGCTCCACGCCGGCCTCGACCTTGGCGTAGTCCCCGATGTACAGCGGCCCGCGCAGCACCGCCTCCGGGTCCACCTCGGCCCCCTCGGCGATCCAGACCCCCGGAGAGATCTCGAAGCCGTCCAGCTCGACGTCGACCTTCCCCTCCAGGACGTCCGCCTGGGCCTTGCCGTAGCTCTCGTGGGTGCCCACGTCCTCCCAGTAGCCCTCGGCGACGTAGCCGTAGACCGGCTTGCCCTCCTTGAGCAACTGCGGGAAGACGTCGCTCGACCAGTCCACCACCTCGCCGGCCGCCACGTAGTCGAAGACCTCCGGCTCCATGACGTAGATCCCGGTGTTCACGGTGTCCGAGAAGACCTGCCCCCAGGTCGGCTTCTCCAGGAACCGCTCGACCCGGCCCTCCTCGTCGGTGATGGTGATCCCGAATTCCAACGGGTTCGGCACCCGGGTCAGGCAGACCGTCACCAGCGCGCCCTTGCTCCGGTGGAACTCGATCAGATCGGTGAGGTTGAAGTCGGTCAGCGCGTCACCGGAGATCACCAGGAACGAATCGTCCCGGAGGGCGTCCTCCGCGTTCTTCACGCTTCCCGCGGTACCGAGTGGGATCTCCTCATTGGCATAGGTGAGGTGCATACCCAGTTCTTCACCGTCCCCGAAGTAGTTCTTCACCAGGGAGGCGAGGAACTGCACGGTGACGACGGTGTCCGAGAGGCCGTGTCGCTTGAGCAGCCTCAGCACGTGCTCCATGATCGGGCGGTTCGCCACCGGCAGCAGTGGTTTGGGCATGCTCGAGGTCATCGGGCGAAGGCGAGTTCCCTCGCCCCCTGCCATCACAACGGCTTTCATTCGGGTGCGTCCTCCTTCGCGGCTCTGGAAAACCCCTGCACGGGCTTCCATCAAACCGTTCCGCAGGCATCTCTACCCGTTGAGTCCCCCTCGACGCACCGGAGGGGCGTGGGACTCGTCTCGTCCCACGCCCCTCCGGAGCACCGCACTTCTCCGCGATCAGGCCGCGACGGCCCGATCCGCCTTGACCAGCTGCCGCACCTGAACGGCGTACAGGATGCCAGCCCACCAGTAGAGCACCGTGCCCCACCAGATGAACGCCCAACTCACCACCGCGGCCGTGTCCGCCAGCCAGCTGTCACCACTGCCCAGGAGCAGGAGCGGGAAGGCGTACATCAGATTGAAGGTCGCAGCCTTCCCCAGGAAGCTCACCTGGAGCGGCCCGTACCCGTGCTTGCTCAACACCGGCAACAGCGCCCCCAGGAACACCTCACGCGCCAGCAGGATCGCCGTGACCCACCAGGGCAGGATCTCCCGCCAGGTCAGCCCCACCAGCGTCGACAGCACGTACAGCCGGTCCGCGGCCGGATCGAGGATCTGCCCGAGCCGGCTGATCTGCCCCCACCGCCGGGCCAACTTCCCGTCCAGGTAGTCGCTGATCCCGCTCAACATCAGGATGGCGATCGCCCAACCGTCGTTGTTCGGCCCCCCGAACACCGGCCAGAGAATCAGCCACAGGAAGATCGGAACGCCCACCAGCCGGCCCATGCTCAGCAGGTTGGGAATGGTGAGGACGCGGTCGGTCTGAACGCGCGTCTCCTGGACCTCCACGAGGGGGCCTCCCTGTACGGTACGAAAACGGTGCGGACTGACCATACAACAGAGAAGCCCCCCATCCTGAGGATGAGGGGCTTCTCTTGAATGATTGTTCGGCGGCGTCCTACTCTCCCACAGGGTCCCCCCTGCAGTACCATCGGCGCTGTGAGGCTTAGCTTCCGGGTTCGGAATGTAACCGGGCGTTTCCCTCACGCTATGACCACCGAAACACTATGAAACTGTCAACCGCACCACGTCGTCTTCTCATGACGTGGGGTCGTTGTTTCAGAACAACACAGTGGACGCGAGCAACTGAGGACAAGCCCTCGGCCTATTAGTACCGGTCAGCTCCACCCCTTACAGGGCT